>NZ_BAAGPS010000083.1:0-20926 GCF_054783935.1 Streptomyces pseudoechinosporeus | reverse complement strand
ACGGTGTCGAGGCCAAGGCCGGGACCGGCCGCCTCCTGCGCTGGGGAGACTGGGACCAGCCCGCCACCACCAACTGAGAGACCACTCTCACCGAGGGAAGCCAGACGGCCGGGGAACGTGGGGGTCGCCCGTAAGGGATGCAGGTACCCGTGGACCGCACCGTAACGGACCCGGTAGCCGCACTCGGCGATCATCTCCTCCCGCAGACTCCCAGGAGGCCCCGCCCCAGGGCCTTGACGACCTGAGCACCCAGCGCACCCGGTGTGCACAAGCGACGGCGCGCCCCGGTTCGCCACTCGCCTGCTGCGAGCGCAGTAGACGCAAGTGTCTGCGAACGGCCAACGACCAGAGATCGCAGAAATGGAAGCGTGAGGGTGGGCCGAAACCGCCGGCCCAATTGTGTGACGCACCTCTGGAAAGGCCCGTCGATGTCCCCACTCGCCCGCTGGTGCCACAGGCACCGGCTCGTCGTCGTCCTGGCCTGGGTCGGCCTGTTGCTCGCTCTCGGCGCCGGAGTCGGCGCAGCCGGCAACGCCTTCGGTCACAGCCCGACCTCGCAGAACACCGACTCGGCCAAGGCAACGGCCCTGCTGCAGCAAGCCTCCAACAGTGCGGCGGGCAAGAGCGGCCGGATCGTCTGGCAGTTGGAGGGTGGCAAGGTCACCGAGCCCGCGGCCGAACGGGCCATGACCGACACCCTGGACCGCATCACCGACGCGCCGGGAGTCGCCGCGGTGAGCACCCCCTACACGCCCGACGGCAAGACACAGGTCAGCAAGGACGGCAGGACGGCCTACGCCACGGTCACGTTCGACCGGGACGTGGCGGATGCCCAGATCGACCACGTGAAGGAACTCGCCACCGCTCCGGAGTCGGGGAGCCTGCACATCGCGCTCAACGGGCAGGCGTTCACCGTCACCCCCGAACCGAACGCGGTCGCCGACGCCATGGGCATCGTCCTCGCCTTCATCGTATTGCTGTTCGTCTTCCGTGCGGTGTGGGTGGCAGCGCTGCCCATCATCACGGCCGTCATCGGTGTCGGCACCTCCGCGGTCGCGGTGATGCTGCTCAGCCACGTCATCACGCTCTCCAGCACCACGCTGACCCTCGGCTCCCTGATCGGCCTCGGCGTGGGCATCGACTACGCCCTGTTCATCGTCAACCGCCACCGCGCCAACCTGATGGCGGGCATGGCTGTCCCCGAGTCGATCGCCAAGGCCCTCAACACCTCGGGCCGCGCTGTGCTCTTCGCCGGCCTGACCGTCGTCGTCGCGCTGCTCGGCATGCTCACCCTGAACGTCGGCATCATCAACGGCATGGCCATCGGCGCCGCTGTCACCGTTGTCCTGACCGTGCTGGCCGCCGTCACCCTGCTGCCTGCGCTGCTCGGCATGATCGGGCCGCGGGTCCTCAGCCGCAACGAGCGCCGGGAACTGACCGCACAGGCGAGGCGACGAGCTTCCGGCCGGCCCGGCCTGTGGGCTCGGTGGGCCGAGCAGGTCCAGGCGCGGCCCAAGGCGCTGGGTCTGGTGGCCCTCGCCGTCCTTGCGGCGCTCGCCTTCCCCACGCTGTCGCTGCGCCTGGGGGCCTCCGACGACGGCAACCTGCCCACCACCTCGACGAACCGCCAGGCCTACGACATGATCGCCGACGGCTTCGGCCCCGGCTTCAACGGCCCGCTCGTCCTCGCCGTCCAGGCCCCCACCGCCGCCGACAAGGCGGCCGAGACGAAGCTCGTCACCGCCCTCGAACGGGTCGACGGCGTCGCCAGTGCCTTTGCAGCCCCCATGAAGGAGGGGCAGACGGTCGGTGTGATCTCCGTCGTCCCGACGACCTCGCCCCAGTCAGCCGCCACCTCCGACCTGATCCACCACCTGCGTGACCAGGTGATCCCGCCGGTCGAGCAGGGCACGTCGATGAAGGTCTACGTGGGCGGTGTCACCGCGAGCAACGACGACTTCGCGTCGGTCCTCATGTCCAAGCTTCCGGTGTTCGTGCTGGTAATCGCCGCGCTCGGCTTCCTGCTGCTGACCATAGCCTTCCGCAGCCTGCTCATCCCGGCCGTGGGCGCGGTGCTCAACCTCCTCAGCATCGGGGTGGCCTTCGGCGCGATCGTCGTCGTCTTCCAGTACGGCTTCGGCGCGGGGGCCCTCGGACTCGGTGCCGCCGGACCGATCGAGTCGTTCGTGCCTATCCTGGTCGTCGGCATCATGTTCGGCCTGTCCATGGACTACCAGGTCTTCCTGGTCAGCCGGATGCGCGAGGAGTGGGCCCACACCGGCGACAGCCGCCGGGCGGTCCGGGTCGGCCAGGCCGAGACCGGCAAGGTGATCGCCGTCGCCGCCACCATCATGGTCTGCGTCTTCGGCTCCTTCGTCTTCGGCGGCATGCGCGTGATCTCCGAATTCGGCGTCAGCCTCGCGGTGGCCGTCGCCGTCGACGCCCTGCTGATCCGCATGGTCGTGGTGCCCGCGCTGATGCACCTGTGCGGTCGGGCGAACTGGTGGCTGCCCCGCCGGCTGGACAAGGCCCTGCCCAACGTGTCCGTGGAAGGCCCCGCTGATGCGCCGGCCCAGTCACAGCACCCGGTACGGCAGCCGCAAACCGCAGGCGTGGCCGACTAGCCGACGTGAACGGCAGACCGACGACGAACGCTGGCCGGGCGGACGGGGGCACCAGACTTTCGCCCGACCCGTGCTGCTGAGAGTGAGGGAATGGACGTGAGTATGGTGTGGCGGCAGTGGCTGGCCCGTCATGACCGTGTCAGAGACGCGCTTCCTGCGGTGCCGCTGATCGTGGTGGCCGCGGCGGCCACCGCCGTCGGCGAGTCCTCCTGGCACGAGCCGCGCTGGGAGGGGGCGGTGTGGACAGGGCTGTCATGCCTGCCTCTGGTCGTCCGCAGCCGCTGGCCGCTGCACGTCGCCCTCGTCACGCTGTCGGGTGGGCTCACCCTGATGGCCTTTGCCCAGAACGTGGCCCTGGGCCCTGCGGCCGGCCTCGTCGCCCTGTACACGCTCGCTACGCTCGGCAGCCGGCGCACCGCATGGATCGTCGGAATCGCCGCCGCCGTTGCGATCACGGGTGTGTACGCCGCCACCCACACCCAGTCGCTGGTGGACGGGGCCAGCCTGCTGCGGTTCGACTTCGCGATCGCCGCTACCGCGCTGGGCCGCGCCGTCCGCAACCGCCGCGACAGCCTTACGGAGGCACGGGCACGCGCGGAGCGCGCCGAAAACATGCAGGAGCAGGAGGCACGGCGCCGGGTCACCCAGGAACGCGTGCGCATCGCGCGCGATCTGCACGACGTCGTCGCCCACCACATCACCCTGGTCAACGCCCAGGCGGGAGTGGCTCACCATCTCATGCGCCTCAACCCCGACCAGGCCCTCGAGGCGCTGGCCCACATCAAGGACAACAGCCGCGCCGCGCTCGACGAACTGCGCGCCACCGTCGGCCTGTTGCGCCAGATCGACGACGCACCCGGCACGCGGGCCCCCATCCCCCGCCTCGCCGATCTCGACACCCTCGCAGGCGGGTTCCGCGCGAGCGGACTGTCCGTGTGGGTAGCCCGCACCGGTACTTCCACGCCGCAGGCGCCCGCCACCGAACTGACCGCCTACCGCATCATCCAGGAAGCCCTCACCAACACCCACAAACACGCCTCCGCCACCCGGGCCGCCGTGATCCTGGACTACGGTCCGCACTCACTTCGGGTCACCGTGACGGACGACGGCCACCCCAGCGCGCCAAAAGGCACGGGCACCGGCCATGGACTGATCGGCATGCACGAGCGAGCCACCGCCATCGGCGGGACCGTCACCGTCGGCCCCCGACCCGAAGGCGGCTTCCAGGTCGTCGCCGACCTGCCACTCTCCCTCGCCCCCGCACCCGTCTGACCAACCCGTGAGGAAATCCCGCCCGTGACGATTCGCGTTCTGCTCGCCGACGACCAGGCCCTCCTCCGGGGCACCTTCCGGCTGCTCATCGACGCACAGCCGGACATGGAGGTCGTCGCCGAGGCCTCCAACGGCCGCGAGGCGGCACAGCTGGCCCGCGCCGAACGCGCCGACGTCGTGGTGATGGACATCCGGATGCCCGAGGTCGACGGCATCGAGGCCACCCGGCTGATCGACCAGAACGAGGACCTCGTCGGCGTCAAAGTCCTCGTCCTGACCACCTTCGAGGAGGACGAACTCGTCGTGGAGGCGCTCCGGGCCGGCGCCAGCGGCTTCCTCGGCAAGGGGATCGAGCCGGCTCAGCTCCTCGACGCCGTCCGCCTCATCGCCGCTGGCGAGGCGTTGCTCTCCCCGACGGCCACCAAGGGCCTCATCGCCCGAGTTCTCACCTACCCCTCCCCCAGCGACCTCGTGGACCCCCGGCGGCTGGCCACACTGACTCCCCGGGAACGCGAGGTGATGGCCCTGGTGGCCACCGGCCTGTCCAACAACGAGATCGCCGAACGCCTCTTCGTCACCCCAGTCACCGCGAAGACCCACGCCAACAGGGCGATGACCAAACTGGGCGCCCGCGACCGTGCCCAGCTGGTCGTCATCGCCTACGAGACCGGCCTGGTCCACGCCGGAGAACCGCAAGGCTGAGGCGAACCGGCCGCGTCCGAGCACGGTTGCCTGCTGCGGGATGAATCCCCGGAGTACGGCGCAGCAGGCTTCCCGGCCTGTCTGCGGCACGGCCGCGTGGGCTCGGAACGGTGTGCGTCATGGTCGCGTGCCCGGCTGTCGGTCGCTGCCGCCGGCCGTCTCCTGCCCGCTCCGCCACGGCGAGTGCCGCCTCGGCCTTCTTCCGGTAGACGACGAGTCTCTCGGCCGGAGCGACGACGAGTCTCTCGGCCGGAGCGATGATCTGGGGGTTACGCGACCTGGCAGACACGTCGTGGTCTCCGGTGGCCTTGCGCAGGGTGCCCACGGTGGCCTGATCGCGGGCGAACGGGTCGAAGGAATACCGGCGCATCGCGTTCTCGTAGGTCATCTTGTGATGTCGTCGTCAGCCACGAAAATCGCGGTCAGCACCGCGGGAAGTTCCTCAGGCGAACGCGTCCGGCGTGTACCGCCGGAACTCGTCGGTGAGACCAGGAACGAAATGGTGTTCCGCGCTGCCGAAACCGTCCATGCCGAACGCGTCGGCCCAGCGGCGATTCCTCATCGCTGGAAGCACGGACAGGTCGCCGGCGCGGAGCCGAACTGCGGCGAGCCCACAGGGCCAACATCACGCTGAGCTACGTGTCACTTGGTTCGCCGGCGTTAACGGCACCCCTAAAGTCCGACTATCGGGATTTACGGAATGTCTTGCGACGGGAGAGCTAAGCGGCATAGGCAGCTCGGGGGGAACCAGCCTCCTTGGTCCACTTCTCGGCCCGGCTGATGTGCAGTCCGAGGAGGCGGCTAAGGACGACGGCAGGGAGCTCGGCGGAGAGTTCCATCAGCGTGGTGTCGCGGGCGGGCCGTGCCCTGATGCCCAGGGCGGTGAGCTTGCGCATGAGCTGTCGGCTACTGATCGGCTGTCCGCCGGCCGCGCCCGGGAAGAGCCAGGGGTGATCGTTACTGCGTCCGAGGGTGGAGTAGCCGTGCCGATGCTGGACGAGCTCCAACACGAGGGAGTCCAGCGGGGGCGGCAGGTCGGTCGGGTGGGACCCGAGCGTGAGCGCAACCCCGTCCTCCGTGCGGGTGACCTGGTCGAGCCGGATCCGGGAGGTCCGACTCAGAGGCTGGGCGAACAGCAAGAGAAGAAGGCCCGCGACGCGGGTGGCGGTGTCGACCCCGTCTCCCTTCACGAGTCGGCGGACGTGGGCCCATCGTTGATCTTGCTCGATCATGGCCATCGAGGCGTCCTTGGGCGGGACCGGGATCAGGAGGCGGTGAGCGTGGCGGTTCTGTACTGACCAGACCAGGAAGGTCCGGGCGAGGTAGCGGACCCATATGTCGGTGGCCAGCCAGTCGTCGATGTCGTGCTGGGTGCATGTGGCCAGGCTCGTGCTGCGGGCTCGGAGCCATTCGATCAGCTGGATTGCGGCCTTGACCTCACGGCGGACGGCCACCGATTGGTGCAGCGTGACGGGCCGTTTCTCGGCGTCTCGCCGGAGCCGCCGCAAGTGGTGCCAGGTGGCGAAGCCGCGGACGACCTGGCGCTCGCTTGGGTCCTCGATTCGGGCGATGGCCCGGGGCAGCCAGCGCTCAAGTTCGGCGAGGCGCTCGTCGCGAGCAGGAAGAACACCGTCGGCAGCCAGGGCCGCCCGCAAGTGCCGGACCGCTTTGACCGGGCGCTGAAGGCCGTCGAGGAGGTCGTGCGTCACGGGCCCCTTCTCGGCGGCGAGAGCGGCCAGCAGGCGCCGCGGAACGGGTTCACGAAGCCAGTAGAGAAGAGAGAGGGGATCGCCCCGGTGTAAGCATTGGAACACCGGTTCCAGGTCCGGCCGGACGATGCCGTCCGGCCCGCCGAGCAGGCCGGTCAACTGCCGGTCGAGAGCGCACGAGTTGCAAAGCCCGTGGTGATAGAGCCGTTCGAGGACACCACACTGGACACAGTTGCGTCTGGCGATGGGGTGCTTGTCATAGCAGACCCTGCAGAGCGCTTCCCCGTTCGGGCCGCGTCCGGTGAGCGGCTTGGACCTGCCGCAGATGTGGCAGGGCACCGGAACCCGAATGCAGCTGTGGCAGAGAGGCCCGCCGTCGGGCAGCCGGGCCTTCACCGACCGTTCGTTGCCGCAGCGGGAGCACGTCTGGGGCGGCCGCAGCCGGTTGGAACACGCCTCGCAGCGGGGCGCCTCGCTCTGGGTGTCGGCGTACGAGGTTCTCTCCCCAGTTGCGTACGGGCGAACGTCCCCAGTTGTCAGGCCACTTCGTTCTCGCGCTCGATAGCTTGGAGGCGGTTCTTGAGCCGGTAGCTCGGGCCGTTGATGGAGATCACTTCGCAATGGTGCAGGAGCCGATCCAAGATCGCAGTCGCGAGAACCTCGTCACCGAAGACCTGGCCCCACTCGCTGAAGGTCTTGTTCGAGGTCAGGATGATCGAGCCCTTCTCGTAACGCTTGGAGATCACCTGGAACACGAGGTTCGCCTCCGCCCGTTCCAAGGGCTGGTAGCCGACCTCGTCGACGACGAGAACGCTCGGCCGCAGGTAGGTGCCCAGCTTGCTGGGCAGCCGCCCGGCGGACTCGGCGGCCTTGAGGTGGCGGACCATGTCGTCGAGGCTGGTGAAGTAGATCGAGTAGCCGACCCGGCAGGCCGCGACCGCCAGCGCGACGGCGATATGCGTCTTTCCGACCCCGGGCGGGCCCAGCAGGGCGGCGTTGGCTTTGGCCTCGACGAACGAGAGAGTGGCGAGGTCTTTGACCTTGCGCGGGTCGAGCTCGGGCTGGAAGGAGAAGTCGTACTCGTCCAGCGTCTTGTGGTGCGGCAGCTTCGAAAGTCGCAGGCCGGAGCGGAATCGCCGGTCGTCGCGGACGGCCAGTTCCTCGGACAGGACCAGGTCGAGGAAGTCGAGATACCCCATCTTCGCCTCGTCGGCGCGACGGATGTACTCGTTGATGGTCTCCGCCAGGTGGGGCAGGCCGAGCTTGCCGGCCGTGGTGCGGATGCGGTTGCCGGTCAGCTCGCTCAAGACGACTCCTTCGTCGACGAGTTGGTGGTGAAGGGACGGGTGCCGGTCAGCTCGTCATAGACCGACAGCGGACGGCGGCCGACCTCGATCTGGGTGGCCGCGGAGCGGTTCAACAGCGCCTGCAGGGAGCCGACTTGACCACCAGCAGGCGATTCGAGGCGTGGTGGCGGGGGTGCGTCGCCGGTCGTGGTGCGGCGGTTCTTGCCGGTGGGCAGACCGTCCCAGTGCTCGTCCTCCTTGACGACGGCGCCGCGGCCGACCGCCCGCGGATGGGCGGACAACAAGGTCTCTCCGCTGGCGTCGGGAACGGTCGAGTGCAGCATGACCTGGGACTTCGTCGCCCGGATCTCGACCAGCTGGCGTGGGCGGACCTTGCGGGCGGGCACCGAGTAGAGGTTCCCGTCGAAGGCGACCAGACAGTCCTTGCCGACCGGCCGCAGATGCCGCTCGGCCACCAGATACGGAGTCGGCGGCAGCGGTTTGAGGGCCGCATGGTCGCGGGCGGCCCGGATGCCGATGACTTCCCGGTGCGTCTTATGGATCTGGTCCCGCCGCCGGGGCACCCAGGCGGCGAACGCGGCGTCCATCTCCTCGATGGAGGAGAACGCCCGCCCGGACAGCACATGATCGCGGACGATGAGGACTTGGCGCTCGACGCGTCCCTTCCCCTGCGGCCGGTAGGCGGCCAGGACGTCGATGTCGAAGTCGTAGTGGCCGGCGAAACCGACCGCCTCCGGGTGCAGCGGAACCGCCTCGCCCGGAGCGACGTGACGGCGCACGACGGTCTTCGTCCGGTCGTAGACGATCGTCATCGGCACCCCGCCGAAGTGCGCAAACGCCCGCCGGTGGCAGTCGAAGAAGGTCTGCAGATCCTGGCCCGTGGTGAAGCAGCAGAACGGATCGCGCGAGTACGACAGCACCATGTGGAACGAGTAGACCTTCGGGATCCCCATGTGGGCGAGGATCTTGCCCTCGTCGCCCCAGTCGACCTGGGCCTGGGCACCCGGGACGACCTCGAAGCGGCGGTGCAGACCCGCCAACTCCCCGGGCGTGATGCCCAGTTCCTCCGCGACCCGCGGACGGGCCTGCTGAACGTAGAGCTTCACGCGCTGGTAGTTGCCCGTGAACCCGTACTCCGCCACGAGCCGCTCGTGGATCACCGACGCCTTCATCAGGATCTCGGCCCGCAGCATCGAGTCGACCAGCGGGGCGAACTCGTCGATCACCCTGGGCACCACCTGGCCGGCGGCCGAACGACGCGGCGGTGTCGACGGACCCGCAAGGTACTTACGGACCGTCTTGCGGTCCAGTCCCGTCTCCCGGGCGATCTCCGACAGACTCATCGCCCCGGACTCCAACAGCCCCCGAAATCGCCGTAGTTCCGACCAGCGACGCGGATCCAAGACCATCGCCGACCACCCCCTGCCGCAGCACATCGACTACGCAGCAGAGTGTCGACCAACCCCTCCTCACCGCATCAGGAACTGGCCACGTTCATCCGTACGCGGGTGGGGACGTTCAGGTGTACGCCGACAGCAGAACACTCAGGACACCCACGACCGCGTCTATGTCATGAACGAACCGCAGGCCCAGGAGGCGGCCGTCCCGGTGATCGCGGACGGCGTGACTGCGGCACTGGAGGCTGCCCGCCGGACGATGTTCCGGGCCCAGCTCGCCGACACCCCCGAGGCCGGCGAACAGCAGACCGCGACGACGGGCTGCACGGACTACGAGAACAGCCACTTCACCCCGCCGGGGTCGGGCTGCGGGGCGTCTTTCCTGCTCTGCACCGCCTGCCCGAACGCCCGGGTCCACCCCGGCCATCACGCCCGGCTCGCCTACCTGCACCGCGCGCTGGAGAGCCTTCGCACGGCTGTGGACCCCGGGCTCTGGGAAGCGGACTGGTCCGATGCCCACGCCCGGCTGGAAGACCTCAAGGGCCGTCTGGGCACGGCCCTTTGGAAGGCGAGGCTCGCCGAGGCCACTGCCGAGGACCGCGAGGTCGTCGACCATCTCCTGAACGGACATTACGACCTGTGACGACTTCGTACACCGAACTGCCCCTGGTCGTCCCCAGCCCGGACAGCCCCTCGATCGACCCCTTGCTGGTCGTGGCGGGCTACCAGGGCACCGTCAACCGCTACGGCGCCCCCACCTGGCCGATGGCGCCGCTGATCGGCAACCCCAGCGCACCCCGCGAGACGATCCACTGGATGAAGTTCCCGGACGCCACCCGGGAGGAGTTCCGGCTCATCGCCTGGCACCTGGTCAACCGCGCGCTGCCCGACACGTTCCTGGTCGGCAAGGTCCCCTCCTGGCGGACCCGGCAGAGCGGGCCCTCGATCTATGGGGCCGTCCTTGCCTGGGGGCACTTCGCCCACTGGCTCGACAAGCGCGGCATCACCAGCCTGGACGCCTGCACCGAGGAGATCTTCCACGACTACGGACTGCACCTGAGCCGCCGGCCGGGCATCGGCCGCTCGACCGTGGGCCAGCGCCTGACCGCGCTGACCCGGCTCTGGGCATTCGACGAAGGCAGCGTGCTCCCGCGCGGAATCGCCGAACCTCCCTGGAACCGTGAAGGCCGCGACGACTACCTTCCCGCGGCGACATCGTCCGGCGGGGAGAACAGCACGGAGCCGCTCTCCCCCGCCACCGTGGGGCCCCTGCTCATCTGGGCCCTGCGGGTGGTCGAGGACTTCGCCGACGACATCCTCGCGGCCTGGGCCGAGAAGCGGCGGCTGACGGCGCGAGTCGCTGAGGTGAAGCCGACACCCGCTTCACTGGCCTTGCTCAGGACCTACTTCAACGACCTGGTCGAGCGGGGCCAGCCCATCCCCACCCACGACCATCCGGGCGGCCGACGATTCGCCCTCACCTACATCGCTGACACCATCGGTGCCTCTCACGGCCAGACCAACGGTGTCGTCGGCAGCCGACACGGAGGGATGGGGCTGGAGCAGTACATGCTGAGCAACCCCGGCGGATGCCCGCTGGACATACCCGTCACCGGCTTGGTCGAGGGGAAGTCGTGGAAGCAGGCGCTGGACTTCACCGAGGCCGCGGCCATGATGCGGCACCTGGGCACAGCCACTTTCATCGTCCTGTCGTATTTGACGGGAATGCGTCCCGGGGAGGTTCTCGGGCTGAGGACAGGGTGCTGCCCGGACCCCGAATCCGGTCGGCACCTCATTCACGGACACGTCTACAAGACGGCCACCGACGAGAACGGCAACCACCGCTCCGAAGGCGAGCTCCGCGATGTCCCCTGGGTCGCCATCGCCCCGGTGGTCAGCGCCATCCGCGTCTTGGAACGCATCGTCCCCGACGGCGCGCTGCTCTTCGACGGCGTCGGCCACGACTTCGTCAACAAGCGCAGCTTCGTCGGTTCGGTGACCCTCGGTTCCTGGCGCGGGCGGGTCGAGGACTTCGCCGTCTGGGCCTCTGATCTCGCCCGATCCCTCGGTCGACCGCACGAGGCCGTCCCCGCGGACCCGAACGGAGCGATCGGGACGGGGCGATTCAGAAGGACGCTCGCCTGGCACATCGCCCGCCGTCCCGGCGGGCTGGTCGCCCTCGCGATTCAGTACGGCCATCTGCGCACTTCCATCAGTTCCGGATACGCCTCCCGCAGCCGGGACGGCATCCACCAGCTCCTCGACGTCGAGACCGCCCGCGCCACCGCGGACACCCTCAGCACCCTCCACGCCGACCTCGCCGACGGCGTCGGGATCTCCGGCCCCGCCGCACGACGCGCGATCCACGCCGCCAACCAGGCCCCCGCCTTCGCCGGCACCGTCTTCACCCTCCGGGCCGCCCGCGCCGTTCTGGAGGACACCTCCCTGGCCGTCCACGACAACCCACGCGCCTACCTGATGTGTGTCTACAACCGGGAGAAGGCCCTCTGCCACCGGCTCGCCGACCGTCGTGACGCACCCACTCTGGACCGGTGCCAGCCCACCTGCGCGAACGTCACCCGGACCGACCACCACGCCGACCAGCTCATCGCCCAGGCCGAGGTCCTGGAGAAGCAGTCAGTTGATCTCGTCCCCGTCCCCCTGGCTCACCGGTTGCTAGCCCGGGCCCAACGGCTCCGAGACCTCGCCGAGAAGCACCACCACGACCGAATCACCCTGCCGGAGGCATCCGCATGACCCCCGCCATCGACGAACGCGACCGCATCCGCGCGGCCATGGACCGGATCCTCAGCGGCTCGCCCGCCCACTCCAACGGAGCCCTGACCGTCGTCGCCCTGGCGACCGAAGCCGGCGTTCCCCGCAATGCCCTGACCCAACGGCACCAGGACCTGAAGAACGAGTTCTACGAACGCGTCCGCGCCCGCGGCGGGATTCCCGACAGCGAGAAACGACTTCGCGCTCAAGTGGTGAAACTCAAGGAGCAGCATGCCGAAGACGTCAGAGAGATCAAGGAACTCAAGAACGCCAACGAGATCCTCGTCCGGGCACTTCACCATGCACAGATGGAAAACCGCCAACTCCGCCAGCAGATTGGGCAACAAGAACCGAGGATCAGGGCCCTGCCCTCCCAGCCCCGTCCGTCACGCCGCTAGGCCGTGTTGCTAAAGGAAGTTGGTGAGCCGGGTGCACCCCAGACTTCGGCGTCGAGCTGCGTCATTCCCAGCACGGGCCACGCCTCCAGCCTGCGACGGTGCAGCCGCGTGGTGTCCATCTCGCTCCGTAAACTGTTGGCTCGTATGCCCGTCTGTGATGTCTACGCGCACACTGACGGTTTCCCGTTCGACCCGAAGGACTGAGCCGTGCCCGACCGACCTGAGATTGTCTGCATCTGCGGCTCTACCCGGTTCGTGGACGAGATGAGCGCGGCGAACCGTGATCTGACCTTCGCAGGTGTCATCGTCGTCGCGCCAGGCGTCTTCCTGCGCGCCGAGGATCACGAAGCAGACGAGTTGATCACCAACGAGCAGAAGACCGCGCTGGACGCCCTCCACCTGCGCAAGATCGACCTGGCAGACCGGGTTCTGGTCGTCAACCCAGGCGGGTATATCGGCGAGTCCACGAGCAGGGAGATCGCATACGCCCACGCCACCGGCAAGCCGATCTCGTTCACCGATCCCTTCTGACCAGAAGACGCTTCGTGGTGCGCGCGGGCAACGAGTCTCGGTCAGCCTAGGTGTTGCGGGTCAGGACGTTGGTGACGGCGCATAGTGGTGGGCAAGATTGGTGGCGAGGTCGCGAAGGTGAGCCCTGGCTTCGGTGGGGCCGTGCACAGTGATGGCGCTCCCGAACGGCAGTAGTGCTCGCACGTCCTCTAGATGCAGGAAGCGGATTGTTACCTTGCGGCCGGTGGCGGATTCTTCATGGTCGTCCCAGACGAGTCGTAGGCCAAAGATCCGTTGCGCTCGCTCGATCTGGGTCTGGTCGATGGTGGCGCTGACCTCTATCGCGTGGTTGTGTTCCCACTGATCAATGAGCGCTGCAGCGACGGTGGCCAGGGTCTGGCTCTCGCGGATCCGTCGTGGCTGGTCGACTTCTTTCCACGTCGTGATCCGTTCGAGTCGGTACATCCGTGGCACTCGGGCACAATCGGCGACGAGGTACCAGATGCCAGCCTTGGCGAACAGCCCGTAGGGATCCACGACCAGGTCGCGTGGGCATGACTCGCGTGGGCTGTCGTACTCGATCCGTAGCCGGCGACCTCGCCGCACTGCGCCGATCAGCGAAGCCGGAGTCGTGCCGAAAGCTCGTGCCTGACGCCAGGGACGGCTGTCCACGTGCACTACGTCGGTGAGCGGCAGGAGCTCATGAACTCGACGTGGCTGTGTAGCGGCGATCTTGGAGAGCGCGCGCTGGCTTTCGACCGATGCGTTGAGCTCCGCACGTTGCTTCTCATCCAGCCCAGTGAGCGACAGATGATCACGCTCGCCCGGTGTGAGTCGCGTGAGGTCGAGTCCGGATCCGGGCAGCATGGTCACGCCTCCGAGGCGGCCCCGGTGTGCGGTCACCGGCAGACCGGCGTCGCGGAGCCAGTTCAGATCTCGGGTGATGGTTCGAAGGGACACCCCGAGCGCTGAGGCGAGTTCCTGTGTGGTCACGGCATCCCTCGATTTGAGGAGCAGCATCAGGGTGAAGAAGCGGTCTGGGGTCACACACCAATTTTTTCAGGAATTGCGACACGATGCGGCGCATATCCCGGTCAGGCTGGTGGATGCGTACCTACCACCTGTGAGAAGGAACAACCATGACCACATCCGTCGTGTCCATCGTCTACGTGAACGACGCTCCCACCGCAGCTCGTTTCTACGGCGACCTCCTCGGCATGAGCCCCTCGTTCGAGACTCCGGGATACATCACCTTCGACCTCGGGCCAGGCGCTGACCTCGGTCTGTGGTCTGGCCAGTTCGAGGATCTGTCACCGGACGTCCCGCGCACCAGTGAGGTTTGCCTGGCCATCGACGGTGGACCCGACGAGCTCAACGCGACCTTTGAGCAGTGGAAGTCCAAGGGGGTCACGATCCTGCGCGAGCCTCATGATGCGGGGTTCGGGCTGACCTTCCTCGCAGCCGATCCTGACGGGAACCGTATCCGCGTCGCACCGCAGGACTGAAAGGCCGCAATGCGGCAGGCGCGCACGATAGGTGTCGCGCCTGCCGTCGTCTGACTTCGAGAGGACGACGAGGGCCCCACGCGAATGCGCCCCTGAGCGTCGAGGGCCGTAGGCGGCTCGTGAAGCGGTGCCAGACACGTCCCATTGCCCACGTCGCCGCTGAGATGGGTATCTCTCGCGCATGCGCCAGCAAGTGGGTAAATCGCTGGCGGCTACACGGTGATGCGGGATTGCAAGACCGGCCGTCGAGTCCGCACCGGAGTCCGAACGCGACTCCAGCATGGGTCATCGAGCAGATCGAGTCCTGGCGCCGCGAGCTCAAGTGGTCCGCGCAACGGATCACCGACGAACTTGTCAGTATCGGTTTTGTGATCGACCGGCGAACTGTCAGCCGACACCTGACCCGGCTCGGCCTCGGCAAACGCCGCTTCATCGACCCAGGCGGTAAGAACAACCGGAAGCCGGGGAAGATCACTGCCCGCTGGCCCGGACACATGGTGCACCTGGATGTGAAGAAGGTCGGCCGGATCCCTGATGGCGGCGGGTGGCGGATCCATGGCCGGGACAGCGATCAGGCCAAGGTCGCTAGTCGGGCGAAGTCGGCCGGGGCAAAGCGTGGCTACGTCTACCTGCACTCCGTCGTCGATGGTTTCTCACGGCTCGCCTACACAGAACCGCTGGGCGATGAGAAGGGCGCGACGGCTGCTGCTTTCCTCGCCCGGGCGAAGGTCTGGTTCGCCGCCCACGGCATCAACCACATCCACCGGGTCGTCACCGACAATGGCGCTTGCTACCGCTCCGGCGACTTCGCCCGCATCGTCGGGCAAGGCACCCGGCATCAGAGAACCAAGCCATACACGCCTCGGCACAACGGGAAGGTGGAGCGCTACCAGCGCATCATGGCCGAGGAAGTCCTCTACGCCCGCGAGTTCACCAGTGAGGACGCCCGGTCAGCCGCGATCGCAGTGTGGAACATCCACTACAACTACCACCGGCCGCATAGTGCTGCCGCCGGAAAGCCGCCAGCAGCACGCCTCCGCGAGAGCGTCACCAACGTCGAGCCCTCATACAACTAGGCCGCCCTCGGGCGTGATGTCGATGCCGTTCGCGAAGAAGCAGGCAGTGCCCTCGAAGACGTCGCCTTTGCGGAAACTCAGAACCGTGTGTGCTGGCTGGGAGTACCCCACGTGTTCCCCGGTTGCGGCCGATCGGCCCGAGGATGAGGAGCCGGACCTGGTGGCCGTTGATGGTGTGAGGACCGGCAGGGTTCGGAAGGCCGAAGTGCGGGATCGCAGCGTGGAAGAGCAGCTCCACATCGAGTTGGTCCTCGGATCGCTTGACCTCTACCCAGAGCTTCTCTTTTGGCAGCCAGAAGTCGGGCAGGTACGGCTTGCGCTTGCCGTCGGGGCCTACGGCGTAACCCTGGGGTTCGTACTCCCAGCGGATGCCCAGCTTGTCGAAGAAGACGGCCCATCGCGCTTCCAGCCGGGAGCGGAAGCGGTGTCCGGCGTAGCCGGTCTCAATGGCTCGGATGGACAACTGCTCTCCGTTCAGGCGGCGTGGATGGGCTGACCGTGACTGGTAGAAGCGGGCACAGGGCCTCTCGACTGATGGGCACAGTGGGATGGTGACAGAAGCCACTGACACACGATCTTCCCGAAGCCCAAGGACGTGGCCAACGTCGCCGAACAGCTGGTGCGCTATCGGAAGGTGCCCGATGTGGAGCACCGCACGGAGTGGGACGGCGCAAAGGATGTACGCGGCGCCGCCCGCGACTTCCGCCGCGCCGTCTTCGGCCTCGCACCCGTCGGGAGACAGGGGAGCATGGCCGGGGCCAGGATGGGCTCGGAGAACTCGGAGGGGGCGAGTGTGCGGCTGACCATCGACACGCAGACCGACACGTACGAGCAGGCGATCGCAGCGGTACAGGCCGCGTACGGTCTCAACCCCACCGCCATAGCGGGCGGTTGGCCGGACGCACCGCCGGCGTCCAGGCCGGGACCGGAGAGCCTGAGTGGCGACGACCTGTGGGAGGGATGGACGGACCGGATGCTCTTCGACACCGTCGCGTCCGTGATGCCCGGCGCCCGCGCCGTACTGCGCCGCCTGGTCGAACTGGGCGGCACAGCCT
This sequence comes from Streptomyces pseudoechinosporeus, assembly GCF_054783935.1. Lineage (NCBI taxonomy): Bacteria > Bacillati > Actinomycetota > Actinomycetes > Kitasatosporales > Streptomycetaceae > Streptomyces > Streptomyces pseudoechinosporeus. The sequence goes on along the minus strand of NZ_BAAGPS010000083.1, from coordinate 4,596 downwards.
CGTTCGACGACGTCCAGACGTACTTCGCCGATCACCCCACGACGCCGATCCCACCGAAGAAGATCGGCGGGACGCTCACCAGCATCCGCGCCGTACGACGCAGGGTCGGCCCGAACAACCGGGCCGACATCCTCGAACGGGATGACCGCAGGCGTATCTACCGGATCGACCCCGCCCTCTTGGAGGGTCTCAAACGCGTCTTCGCCCTCGCTGACCTGCTGCGCCAGGAGGCCGCCAACGAGTAGGCGCCTGCCGCCTCAGCTCTCCCCGCTGTCCTCGTTGCTATTGATGGCGTGCTTGAGCTTGCTGCGGGCGTCCGGACGCTCCGGACCGGCGACGTCGTTCCAGAACGGGTGCGTGAGGATCAGGGCAGTGAGCTCGCGTTCCTTGGCCCGCAGCGCGGCGACCTCCGTCTGCTCCTGCTCCGACCACCCTGGCGAGTCCGGGTAGGCGCGGGACGTTGCGAGCCAGTAGCCCTCGGGACGCTCCCATGCCGGAGCTGGATCAACCACCCGGACAAAGAAGGCTGTTGGTGCCGAGTCCGGTGTCGGCGACCTGCGGCCCAAGCGGGCCCGGGCCCGCGGTGTCGAGCGGCCGTGACCGCACAGGAGTCCTCCGACCGAGCCGTCTCGGACCCGATCGGGCTGATCGTGGACCTGGTCGCGGCCGTCGAACGTGAACTGGAGCCCGACCGAATCCGCGCCGCGGTCGTCAGCGTTGCGGGGGGCCGCGCGAAGTCACGCCGCCTCGCGTCGCATCTGGCCGAGCATCCCAGCGTCCTTGCCGACGGCCGCTCGCCGGCACCCCGGGCCGCCGGTGACCTGCTCATCGCCTTGCGTGAGGCCGGAGCCCAGGTCATCTCGCCGCCGTGTTGCGCCGAGTGCGGCAGGCAGATGCGGACTCTCCAGCGCCGCGGCCAGAACTGGTACTGCGGGAACTGCGGACCGCGGCCCGAGCCCTGCGCCGCCTGCGGAAACACGCGCCGGGTTGCGACACGGGACCGGGCCGGGCGACCGCGATGCGCCAAGTGCCCGGACTCCGACGGACGCGATCCCATCGCGGTGATCCACGCCCTGATCTCCGAACTGGACCCGCAGGCCAGGCAGGAAGTAATAGCCGATGCAGTCCGCCGATCGGCGCCCCGCCCCTCCTACCAGCAGAAACTCGCCTGGGCTCTGGAAGCCGACCCCGCCCTGCTGACCGGAGAAGGCCACCTCGCACCCCGCCCCGCGATCCTCCGGCTGATCGACCTGCTGCACGCGGCCGGCGTCGCCGGGATCGTCCGGCCGTCCTGTCCCCGCTGCCGCAGAGTCGTACGCATCGACAAGCCCCTGGACGGACAGCGGGTCTGCCGCACCTGCATCGCCCACTCCCGCATCGAAGAGTGCTCAGGTTGCGGAGCCCGCCGGGAGCCGGCGACCCGCGATGATCAGGGGCGGCCGCTGTGTCCGAACTGCCTGGTCAACGACCCGGCGAACCTGGAAACCTGTGTCAACTGCGGCAGACGAAGGGTCGTGAACACCCGCACGCCGGACGGCCCGCTCTGCTCAAGTTGTCCCTCCCTGCCCACCGCGACCTGCAGCATCTGCGGCGGGGAGAAGCCCTGCGGCACCTCCCGCACCACGGGCCGACCGTGGTGCCCGGCCTGTCAGCGCCGCTCAGCCCCGTGCTCGGTCTGCGGAGACGTCACGGCGGTCGTCTCCGGCACGCTCGACCAGCCCCTTTGCGCTAACTGCACCGCCCCAGAGGTCTGGCACACCTGTCCCACCTGCAGCGATCCCGACTACCCGCGCCCAAGCCAGTGCGCCCGCTGTCTCATCAACCGGCGCCTGGGCGAACTGCTGGGTCCCCCGTCCGATGCCCTCCACCCCGGCCTCGAAGCCCTCCGGCACAACATCGCCACCACCGAGCACCCCATCACCGCCAGGCGGTGGCTGAACAAGCCGTCCGTCTCCCCCGTCCTGTCCGACCTCGCGGCCGGCCGGCGAGCACTGACCCACGAGGCCCTCGACGCACTGCCCGACAGCCCGCCCCTCGCCCACCTGCGCCAAGTCCTCGTCGGCGTCGGTGCCCTGCCCGAGCGGGACGAGTACATGGTCCGCCTCGAACGCTTCCTCACCGGCCTCCTCGCATCCCAGCCGGACCCCGAACAACGCAAAGTCCTGCACCGGTACGCGATCTGGCACCTGATCCGGCGGCTTCGCCGACGCAACAGCGGCCGCCCCCTCACCCCGCAGCAGTTCAACTCCGCACGTCAACGCACCCACGCGGCCGTCGCCTTCCTGAACTGGCTGACAGCCCACCACCTCACCCTGGCCACCTGCCGGCAAGCCGACCTCGACCGCTGGCTCACCGACGACTCCGCCACCTACCGCCACACGGCCGGGCACTTCATCCGCTGGGCCCGCACCAACAAGCTCACCACCGTCCACGTCCCCGCCGTCCGCTGGAACGGCCCCACCCAGCCACTCGACGACGAGCAGCGCTGGGACGTCGCCCGTCGGCTCCTGCACGACGACACCCTCAAGCCCGAAGACCGCCTCGCCGGGCTGCTGCTCCTCCTCTATGCCCAAGGACCGTCGGCAATCCACCGGTTGACCACCGAGGACATTGAGGTCGGCGCTCAGGAAGTACGTCTCCACCTCGGCGATGCCCCCGTCCAACTGCCCGAGCCCGTCGCCGCGCTGGCCCGCACGGTCGCCGCGAACCGCAAGGGCCACGCAACCATCGGCGCCCTGGCGCCGTCGCCATGGCTCTTCCCCGGCGGCCAGCCCGGAAGGCCGATCAGCACCACACAGCTGACACAGCGGCTGAACCAGCTCGGGATCCGGCCCAACCAGGCCCGCAGCACCGCGCTCTTCCAGCTCGCCACCGAGATCCCCGCCGCGATCCTCGCCCGCACCCTGGGCATCCACACCGACGTCGCCGTCGCCTGGCAACGTCTCTCCGCGGGCGACTGGTCCACCTACGCCGCCGAAGTCAGCCACCGCTACCTACCCAGGAAGCAGTAGTTCGTTGTTCACTCCCACAGACCACGGCGACGATGCCGACCCCGGCTCACGCACGGGTGTCGCCGCGTGGCCTTCGTCGCCACGGCCGGCGTCGGGAGGGCGAACGCAAAGATGCCGACTGCGATCCTCGGCCCAAGCAGCAGTTGAGGGCTGCACCCCGACGCAGGCTGCAGCCCTCGGCGCAAGTGCTTACGAAGGCCAGCCGCCATACGGCACGGTGATCAGTTCCATCGCGTGGCCAACCGGGTCCATGAAGTACACGCCGCGTCCGCCATCGTTGTGATTGATCGCGCCAGGGTGCTGCCGGTGCGGGTCGGCGTAGTGCTCGATACCGCGCTGTGTGATCCGCGCGTATGCCGCATCGAACTCCGCCTCGGAGACCAGGAAAGCGTAGTGCTGCGGGGTGATCTTGTCTGCGGGGATCGTAGCGAAGTCCAGCGTGACGCCATTACTCAGGTCGACCGCGATGAACGGGCCCCACTCTGCGGTGATCTCAACGCCCAGCAAGTCCGTGAAAAACTCGGCAGACTCCCGGTTGTCCCGGGCATGGACGATCGTGTGGTTCAACTCAACTGACAAGGAATGCCTCCGAGGGCATCTCCCGACACCTCCATGCCTCACCCAGTCGGCGACCGACACGCGATGTCGCCGTGGATCTTAGCCGTTGTTCCAGCGCGGCGGTAGGCGATCAGGACTGCGGCTATGCCGACCACGGCGAGGAAGCGTTCCTAGCAGCGGTGCAGGCCCCGACATCCGGCAAGGCCGGGGCGACCACGCGCGGCGATGTGCTTGCCCGAGCAGGTCCGCTGCACGCCCCGGCCGCTGGCCTAGCTTTTCCTCATCCGGGGCCAGCCGATCGTGACAACCCCGGCAGCGGACAGAAAGGCCCCGGGGGCATTCGGACAGTTCCAATACCCGACGTCACCATTAGTCGGTGAGAAACGCCGCCGCGAAGCTGTCGAGCGGGTCACCACCATGCAGTTCGACCGGCACGGCACACGCGTCTGGCGCCAGGCAAAAACCCTCCTCGACTCCGAACACGCCCGCCGCGCCATCGGCTCCGTCCAAGTCCCCTACGGCACCTGCACTGAACCCTCCAACGTCGCGGCCGGCGGCCACGACTGCCCCGTGCGCTTCCGCTGCGTGGGCTGCGGACACTTCCGCACCGACGTCTCCTACCTCCCCGACCTTGAGGCATACCTGGCCGACCTGCTGCGCAACCGTGAGCGTCTGGCCGCCTTCGCCAACGCCGAGCCCTGGGCCAAGGCCGAGGCCACACCATCGGACGACGAGATTGCCCGTGTCCGCCGCCTGGTTCAGCGCGTGCGCCAGGACCTCGATGAGCTCACCGACGAGGACCGGGCCCAGATTCGCGAGGCAGTCGCGCTGGTCCGCCGCAGCCGCGGCGTCTCCCTGGGCATGCCGCGCGTCCGCCAGCCCCTACCCGACCTTCGCCCGGAGAGAACCGGATGACCAGCATGACGGACGGGCGGCGGGCCGACTCGGCCCGCCGCCGCGAACGTGTTCTCAAAGCCCTCGATGTCCTGCTGCGAAGCGACCAGGACATCACAGTCTCCGGACTGGC
>NZ_BAAGPS010000082.1:0-6372 GCF_054783935.1 Streptomyces pseudoechinosporeus | reverse complement strand
CAGGAGCTCGCCGCCGAGGCACTCAAGGAGGTGTACTTCCAGGACAACGGCCGCCGCGCCGGCCAGTTGGAGGAGGTGCGCTTCACGGACATCGAGCACCTGGAGTTCGATCTTTAGGAGGCAGGAAATGCAGTCGCCCGACCAGCACTGTGACTGAGCGCGCGACTTGTGGCTATGTCGGTCTCACCTGACACCGGATGTCGGTCTCGTTCGACACCAGCATGGATGAGGGGTATCGGATGTCGATGGGCGTCGACACCACGGGTGTTCCGCCGGGGATCGCGCCCCCTCCGACGCCACGTACGCAAGGCAGTCTTCCTCCTTCGCCAGCATCCTCCGCACTCGTCTGCTACCGCAGAATCCGCGAACGACGACGAACTCTAAGCCGAACGTGACGTCAGGATGCCAGCACTGGCTTATATAAGTGGAGACTGGTATGATCCATGTTTGTGCACGCGTTCGACATCCTCGGCGACCCGGTGCGCCGGCGCATTCTGGAGCTGCTCGCCGACGGTGAGCAGACCTCTGGCGCGATCACGGATGTGATCCGGGCCGAGTTCGGACTCTCCCAGCCGGCTGTCTCACAGCATCTGCGCGTGCTGCGTGACAGCGGGCTCGCGTCGGTGCGACCGGAGGGTGCTCGCCGGTTCTACGCCGTCGAGCCCGGGCCGCTGAGCGAGGTCGACGCATGGCTGGACCGGTTTCGCCGGTTCTGGGAACAACGCCTCGACGCCCTGGAAACCGAGCTGGCCCGGGGCAGGCGTGCAGCTCGGACTTCGGCTGATGGGGAGCCCACCCGACCGGCCGAGTCCGGCACCGATGCGGACAAGACCGATCCATCAGCGAAGGGACCCTGACATGAAAGACGTATTGGATGAACTGGCCGCCGCGCATCGGGCAATGGGCAAGGGCAGCGTGCCCGCCGGCGACGCGTACACCATCGAGGTGCGGCGTCGATACGAAGCGCAGATCGACGACGTCTGGGACGCCCTGACCAGCCCCGAGCGGCTGCATCGCTGGTTGAAACCGGTCACCGGGGATCTGCGGCTTGGCGGGAAGTTCGAGCTGGACGGTGGTGAGCACGGCGAGATCCTCCGGTGCGAGCCGCCGCGTCTACTAAAGGTGTCCTGGCTCTACGGGCCGGACGCCGACGCTTGGCCCGGCACGAGCGAGGTGGAAGTGCGCCTGGTCCCAGGCCCGACCGGCGACACCGAATTCGAACTGATCCACGCAGCGGTCGTCGAGGAGCCCCTCTTCCCGACCTACGGCCCCGGTGCCGGCGGCGTTGGCTGGGACCTGCATCTCCTCGCCCTGGCCCAGCTGTTGGCCGGTGGCGAGACCGCCGACCACGAGGGGGTCCAGAAGTCGCCCGAAGGGCGCGAGTTCATCCGGCGCAGCGCCGCGGCCTGGGGCGAGGCTCACCTGGCCGCCGGTGGCGAACCGGAGCACGTCGCGGCCGCAGTCGAGGCCACCACCAAGTTCTACGCACCCGACACGACCTGACATCCCCGCTGCGGTGGGCTGACCAGCATTCCTAGCGAATGCGGGTGCGGCACCTGGTACCCCATCGGCGGCCACAACGCCCACCTCGGCCGGGAAATGTCCCTGCTCATCCGCGGCTACTTCGACCTTGCGCTCCGCTACGGGCAGGGGCTCACTCAACTGGCCGGCTGAAGCGCTCAGCCAACAAGGGCCAGGAGCGCGGTGCGGGAGCCCACGCGTATCCACGGCGCTCCACGGCCGTGGGACACCGCCCTTTCATGCGGATGATCTCGGCCATCACAGACGGGAATCGGGCAGTTCTGTCTATCAGCGGCGTGTCCCTGAACCAGCACCGTGATGATCGGCGGCGCCGGTCTGGTTCAACCACAACTCCTCGGGAGGTAGCCGCCTGTGACCGAACCCATCACTCTCGCCGACGACCCCGACCTCGCCCACCTGATCGATCTGATCGACATGCTGAGGGGGCCGGAGGTGGCCTCCCTCTGGGGCGAGGGCGACCACAGCATCGGAAAGAAGTTCGCCTCCCGGCTCAGGCCCATCCTCAACGGTCAGGGCCGCGCGCAGGACGTGGACTACCTCGCGGTGTACGTCCTCAAGTACCTCGGAAAAGGCAACACCCACATTCCAGAGGAACAGATCACAAAGTGGCTGCGTGGGGTGAACGGCCTACCTGCTGCGGGGCACGCATGGGTGGAGGACGCCACTCGGACCGCGTGGACCCTGGTCACCCGGTACAGCCTGCCGCGCTGGCGTGCTTACCGAGGCACCCCCGGGCAGGACTGGCTCTCGACCTCGTAGCCTGCGCCGCACGCAGGTGGGTCCCGAGCCACGCGTCGGTTCGGGGCCCACCTCATGCCGGCGCCGGGGTCAGTCGGCGGCGTCCTGGCGTTCGGCGAGCTTCCGCCGCGCCTCCTGTAAGCCCTCGTACGTCGCGGCGTGCACCGTCTCCAGCCGCCCCATCGCCAGCCGCACGTCGTCCGGCTTCATCGCACTGCCGGCGAACTCCAGCATGATCTCCACGATCGCGTGGCTCCTCCAGTGCCGCAGCTCGGCCTCGTTCAGCAGCTCCGGACCGCCGTCCATCATCAGGTCGACCAGCCGCTCCCGGGCCCGCGATTCCCGGCGCCGGCGCCACCTGCCCGCACCCGGCCGGTTCAGCTCCCGCACCTTGCGGATCTGCTCCACCATGGCCCGGATCTGCGTCTCCTCCATCGGCGTCCACTCCCGCCCAGAGCGGTCACGGCTACGCCGCCTCCTGGCCCTCGCCGTCCTCGCGTGCGAGGGCGTGCTTGAGCTGGGAGCGGGCATCGAGCCGTTCGGGCCCGGGGACCTCGTTCCAGAAGGCGTGCGTGAGGATCGCGGCGGTGAGGTCGCGTTCCCGCTCGCGCAGCGCGGCGACGTCCCGCTGCTCCTGCTCCGACCAGCCCGGCGAGTCCGGGTACGCGCGGGAGGTGGTGAGCCAGTAGCCCTCGGGGCGCTGCCAGGCCTCCATCGGTTCGACGGAGTAGGGCAGCCGCTTGTACAGGGCGGTGAGGTCGGCCCGCACCTGGGTGAGTTCCTGCTGCGCTGCGATGAGGTCGCCGGGTTCTCTGGGGTTTTGGTGGCTGTGGTGTGACATTGCGCCTCTTGCTGTCGTTTGGTGTATTACGACGGTTCTCGGGGGGTGTGGCTCTTGTAGTGGATCGTTGCGATCGACACACGGAGCGTGGGAACAAATGTACGAAACATTTCTCGTCTCGATGCCGTCGGGGACCCGGTACTGGACCGTGGTGGACGACGAGCTGGAGGTCGTCGAGGAGGCGGACCGCTTCCTGAGGGAGGTACGCCTGGCCCGGGGCCGGGCAGAAACGACAACGAAGGCCTACGCCGGGGCGGTGACCTTGTTCCTGCGCTGGTGCGCGGGTACAGGGCGGGACTGGTCGACCGCGGCCCGGGATATGGGGTTGTTCATGGTGTGGCTGCGGTGGGCGCCGGGTAACGGTGGCCAGCGCCGGACCGTGGTACCAGGGCCGGGAGGAACGCCGGTCCGTGGGGACGCGCGAATCAACAAGGTGCTGACCGCGGTACGGATGTTCCTGCTTCACGCGGTGGTCAACAAGGCCGCGCCAGCCTGGGTACTTGAGCAGCTCTACGAGCTGGGGGATGACCGTGACCTGCCGGTGGAGGCGCAGGGCGAGAGCGGTGGGATGCGGTATCGGCTGCGGGCCCGTCACCGGCTGCAGGAGCCGGAGGCGGAAGTGGACCGGGCCACTGACGAAGAAGTCGTGGCGATGCTGCGGGCCTGTCGGTCAGCCCGGGACAGGTTGATCGTGCTGCTGCTGTCGCGGGTGGGGTTGCGTCCGGGGCAGGTCGCGGGGCTGCACCGCTGTGATGTCCACCTGCTGATGGATTCGCGCTCGCTGGGGTGCGGTGTCGAGGGGCCCCATCTGCACGTGATCCGGCGGCAGAACGTGAATGGCGCCTGGTCGAAGTCGAGGAAGTCGTGGGTGATGCCGGTGGACTTCCTGGTGGTGCAGGCCGCCGATCAGTACGCGGTGGAGCGTTACGAGATCCTCGGGGAGGGCGGGAGCGACTTCTTGCTGGTCAACCTCTTCCGCCCGCCCTTTGGCTCGCCGGTGACCACCGGCGCGATCGGAGAGCTGTGCGAGTCGCTGTCGGGACGGGCGAGGCTGGGCCGCCAGGTTGAGCCGCGGATGTGCCGGCATGCGATGGCCAGCAACGTCGTGGATGCCGGCGGCACGCTGGATGAGGTTCAGGCCCTGCTGGGCCAGAAGAACCCGGCCTCACCCCGTCCCTACCTTCATCCGGACCGAGCTCGCCTGCGCGCGGCCGTTGACCGCGTGGCTTCGCCCCGCCTGACTGAGGGGGAGACCCGGTGAACCTGGCGGTCGCGACGCCCCAACACGGGGCAGGTGAAGACACGGTCACCACAGGGCTCATGGGCGCCGTCCAACCGGAGTTCCTGCAGCTGCTCAGCTGGGATCCTCACGTCCGGGTTCTGGTGCTGCCTCGCTCGCACCCGCAGTTCAGCGGTGAGGATTGCCTGGTGGCTGGCTGCGACAAGATGTCCTACTTCGCACACCAGAAGGGAATGTGCACCGGTTGCACCGAGCGGTGGAAGAAGAGCGACCTGCCCTTCGACGAGTTCGTGACCATCAGGCGAACCGGCCGGATGGTCGGGTTCTTCCCTTGCCAGGTCGCGCACTGCGAACGGCCGGGCAGACGCGCGACGCTCCTGTGCTCGTCGCATGACTACCAGAGGCGCAACGTCTACGGGCTCCCGCTGGAGGACTTCCTCGCTCACCCGGAGGTGCAACCGCTACCAGCCCTGGGGCCTTGCCAGGTCGCGGCCTGTGACCGGCAAGGCGAGTCCAGAGACGGGTACTGCACACCCCACGCCGATCAATGCCGTGACCTCCGTCAAGAAGGCGTCTTGGAGGACGAGGATCTTTGGCGGCTGACCACCCCGGCCATCGCAGAGTCCCGCAAGGTCAGCCTGCGCGGACTGCCCGACCGTGTGGTCGCCGAGATCATCTATGGCCTCCAGGAACGGATCGCCCAGGGACTGCGGCACAAGGACTACCTGCTGCGCAATTTGTCGAACAACGCCCGTGCTCGGCAAGTCACTTCACTCGACGAGCTCGACTTGGACGTTCTCACCCGCGCCGACAGGACCCTGGCCAGGGGCTTCCTCAAGCACATCCGCCGCTTCGGACTGAGCCCGGAGACCGAACGCCACAAGGACGTCTGGGACGCGAGCGTCTTCGGCCTCGGCGGCACCTTCTCTTTCACCGGGATCACCCAGCCCTGGCTGAGGGAAGGAGCCAAGGCCTGGGCCCTCGACGACATCCCCCGCCGCCGCGGAAAGAGTGGCAAGACCACCGTCCAACGCACCCTGAAGTCCCTGAGCCGTTTCTCCAAGAGCTTGCACCTGAGCCGGGATGACCACGGCGTCGACCTGCCCGTGCTCGGCCGCACCGACATCACTGCCTTCCTGGGCCGGCTGAGCTTTCTCAACGACCGCGGCGACATCTCTGGCTGCACGCAGTACATGACCGTCCGCGACACCCGACGCGTGCTGAACCGGCTCCGGACCCTGGGCCTGACCAAGCCCGGCCAGCCCCTGCACGGCCTGGCGGACGACTTCGCCCTCCGCCAGGAAGACATCCCTGACGACCCCGAGGACTCCGAAGCCGGCCGGGACCTTCCTCCGGAGGTCATGCGGCAGCTCTGCGCCAACCTCGACTCCCTTGAGACCGTCAGCTCCACAGACGTCCGCACGGCCATCGAGCTGATCATCGACACCGGCAGGCGTCCCAACGAGATCTGCAAACTGCCATGGCAGTGCCTCGACCGGGAAAGCGACGGCAGCCCCGTCCTTGTCTACGACAACACCAAGAACCTTCGGCACGCTCGCCGACTACCGATCCCCGGCGCGACCGCCGCGCTCATCATCAAGCAGCAACAACGCGCCCGCGCCCGCTTCCCCGACACCCCGGCCGACAAGCTCAAACTCTTCCCCGCCAGCCTGGCCAACCCCCACGGCACGAAGGCGACAACCTACGAGTGGGTGTCGGCAAAGCACCGAGCCTGGGTGAAGAACCTGCCCGACTTCCTGGTCCCCACCGTGATCGTCGAAGACGGCAACCGGGTCACCACGATGCTGCCCTTTGACAAGAACAAGATCTACCCCTACGCCTACCGACACACCTACGCACAACGGCATGCCGACGCCGGGGTCCCCCAGGACGTTCTCCAGTCGTTGATGGATCACCGCGAAGCCAGCACCACACAGCGGTACTACCGCGTCGGTGAGAAACGCCGCCGCGAAGCTGTCGAGCGGGTCACCACCATGCAGTTCGACCGGCA
>NZ_BAAGPS010000081.1:0-46959 GCF_054783935.1 Streptomyces pseudoechinosporeus | reverse complement strand
CACCGGCGGGAGGGGCCGTGGGCCGGTGCGTCGTATGCCCGTCGCGTAGGTTCGGTCTCAGGCCACCCGCACCCTGTACCAGCAAAGGGCCGTACGCCCCGCCTGCGACGGGCTGACGCACCGGCCCACGGCCCCGACCCACCCACCGGACCCAAAGGGGCGCGGGGAACGGCGCGACCAGCCACAGACGGCCCGCAGCCTCAGAACCGCACCCCCCCAGCGGAGCGCCTAGCCGGCGCCGTACACCGCCCCCGGCACCTCCGCCCCCGCAAGCAACTTGAGCGCCGCATCCCCGACCTCAGCCGGCGTCCACCGGGCACCCTTGTCCGCGGTCGGCCCGGGCCGCCAGCCCTCCATGACAGTGATACGGCCGCCCTCGGCCTCAAAGACCCGCCCGGTGACCCCGACGCTCGCGGCCGAGCCGAGCCAGACGACGAGCGGCGAGACGTTCTCGGGCGCCATCGCATCGAAGCCGCTGCCAGGCGCCGGCGCCGCCATCGTCTCGGCGAAGGTCCGCTCGGTCATACGGGTACGCGCGGCCGGCGCGATGGCGTTGACCTGCACTCCATAGCGCCCCATCTCGGCGGCGGCGACCAGCGTGAGCCCGACGATGCCCGCCTTCGCCGCACTGTAGTTGCCCTGCCCGACCGCCCCCAACAGCCCTGCTCCGGAGCTGGTGTTGACGACGCGTGCCTCAGGCGTACGCCCGGCCTTCGCCTCCGCCCGCCAGTATGCGGCGGCCTGCCGCAACGGCAGGAAGTGCCCTTTCAGGTGCACGCGCATAACGGCGTCCCAGTCGTCCTCGTCGAGGTTCACGAGCATCCGGTCGCGCAGAAACCCGGCGTTGTTGACAAGCGTGTCCAGCCGCCCGAACGCGTCGAGTGCCGTCGCGATCAACGACTCGGCGCCCTCTCGCGTGGCGATGTCCCCGCCGTGCGCGACGGCCTCGCCGCCCGCCGAGCGGATCTCCTCGACGACCCGTGCGGCGGGGCTGTCGGGCCCGGGCGCTCCGTCGAGGCCGACACCGAGGTCGTTGACGACGACCCGCGCCCCCTCGGCCGCGTAGGCGAGAGCGTGCGCCCGTCCGAGGCCCCGTCCCGCGCCGGTGACGATCACGACCCGGCCGTCGCAGATTCCGGTCATGTCACTTCTCCTTGTTGACAGTTGCCGCGTCCAGGAAGGCAGGCCGCTCTCCGCCGCCGTGCACGAGCAAGCTGGCCCCGGTGATGTACGCGGCGGCGTCCGAAGCGAGGAACACGGCCGCCTCGCCGATGTCCGAGGGGGCGGCGAGGCGGCCCAGCGGGACCGTGCGGGACACAGCCGCGATGCCCTCCTCGTCCCCGTAGTGGAGGTGGGACAGTTCGGTGCGGACCATCCCGACGACCAGTGTGTTGACGCGGATGTCCGGCGCCCATTCCACGGCCATCGACCGGGCCAGGTTCTCCAGGCCCGCCTTGGCCGCGCCGTAGGCCGCCGTACCGGGTGAGGGCCGGGTCCCGCTGACGCTGCCGATCATCACGATCGAGCCCCGGGCGCGTTTGAGGTGCTCGTACGCTGCCAGGGAAGCGGTCAGCGGTGCGGTGAGGTTGAGTTCGATCACGTGCGCGTGCCGCTCGGCGTCCGTCTGGGCGAGCGGCCGGTACGGGGCGCCGCCCGCGTTGTTGACCAGGACGTCGAGCCGGGGCAGCGCGTCGAAGAAGGCGCGTACGGCCGCCGGGTCACGTACGTCGAGGGGCATGAACTCGACGCCCTCGACCGGTACTTCGGGTGGTCTGCGGGCGCAGGCCACGACCTCGGCGCCCGCCTCGGCGAACGCCCGGGCGATCCCGGCGCCGACGCCGCGGGTTCCGCCGGTGACCACCACGAGTCGCTTGTCCTGCTGGTAGTCGGGCCCCCGGTCCTGCCGGTTGTCCTGACGGTTGTCCACAGGGCCTCCCGCTGGTCGGCATTCGCTGTTACCTTCACATCAGACCGCACCTAACAAATGTTTGGTGGAAAGGTAGCTGATGCGTCCATGGGTGTCTCCACCTCGTCCCCGGAAAAGGGGATTTCCGTCGTCACGGTGGACTTCCCGCCCGTGAACGCGCTTCCGGTGCGCGGCTGGTTCGAGCTGGCCGACGCCGTGCGCATGGCGGGCCGCGACCCCGAGATCCGCTGTGTCGTACTGACCGCCGAGGGGCGGGGGTTCAACGCGGGCGTCGACATCAAGGAGATACAGAAGGGGATACAGCCGGAGCAGGATGGGCAGCCGGGCGCGACGGGCCATGGTGCGCTGATAGGCGCCAACCGCGGCTGCGCGGAGGCGTTCGCGGCGGTGTACGAGTGCGAGGTCCCGGTGGTGGCGGCCGTGCGGGGCTTCTGCCTGGGTGGCGGCATCGGGTTGGTGGGGAACGCGGACGCGATCGTGGCGAGCGACGACGCCACCTTCGGCTTGCCCGAGCTGGATCGGGGCGCGCTGGGGGCGGCCACGCATCTGGCTCGCCTCGTGCCGCAGCACCTGATGCGCGCGCTGTACTACACCTCGCGTACGGCCACGGCGGCCGAGTTGCACGCGCACGGTTCGGTGTGGCGGGTCGTGCCGCGCGCCGAAGTCCTGGACGCCGCCCTGGAGTTGGCGCGGGAGATCGCGGCCAAGGACGGGCAGCTGATCCGGCTCGCCAAGGCCGCCATCAACGGCATCGACCCCGTCGACGTGCGCCGCAGCTACCGCTTCGAGCAGGGCTTCACCTTCGAGGCGGGCCTCAGCGGGGTGGCAGACCGGGTTCGGAGCACATTCGGTCATGACGCGTCCAGCCATGACATATCCGGAAAGGAGGGCCGGTGAGTTGAGCGACAAGACCATGTCGGCGGAGGAGGTCGTCGGCCGTCTGGAGAGCGGGATGACGATCGGCATCGGAGGCTGGGGGTCACGCCGCAAGCCGATGGCGCTGGTGAGAGCACTGCTCCGCTCCGGGATCACCGATCTCACGGTCGTCTCGTACGGCGGCCCGGACGTCGGCATGCTCGCGGCCGCCGGGCGGATACGGAAACTGGTCGCCGCCTTCGCGACCCTCGACTCGATCCCGCTCGAACCGCACTACCGCGCGGCGCGCGAGAGCGGTGCTCTCGAACTGATGGAGATCGACGAGGCGATGTTCATGTGGGGCCTGCACGCCGCCGCGAACCGACTGCCCTTCATACCGGTGCGGGCCGGCGTCGGCTCGGACGTGATACGGGTCAACCCCGGTCTGCGGACGGTCACTTCACCGTACGAGGACGAGTCGACGGGACTCCAGGAGACCTTCGTCGCCATGCCCGCCCTGCGCCTGGACGCCGCGCTGGTCCATGTGAACCGCGCGGACCGCCTCGGCAACGGGCAGTACTTGGGCCCGGATCCGTACTTCGACGACCTGTTCTGCGAGGCGGCCGGCACCGCGTATGTCTCCTGCGAGCGCATCGTCGACACGGCCGAGCTGACGAAGGAGGCCGCCCCGCAGACCCTGCTGATCAAGCGGCACAGCGTGACCGGTGTGGTGGAGGCGCCGAACGGGGCGCACTTCACGTCCTGCGTGCCCGACTACGAGCGGGACGAGGGCTTCCAGCGGCTGTACGCGACCACGCCCTGGCCGGAGTTCACCGAGCGGTTCCTGCACGGGGGCGAGAAGGACTACCAGTCCGCCGTACAGGCCTGGCACACCGGGAACGACTCGGACGGCTCTGACAAGGAGCGGCGATGAGCGAGGTAGCGAGTAACGTGAGGCATGAGGTGACCCGTGAGGTGACGCGGGCCGAGTACTGCGTGATCGCCTGCGCCGAGGCGTGGCGGGACAACGGCGAAGTGCTCGCCAGTCCCATGGGTGTCGTCCCGTCCGTCGGCGCCCGGCTCGCCAGGCTGACCTTTGCCCCCGACCTGCTCCTCACCGACGGCGAGGCCATGCTGGTCGACCCGGATGGCACGCCGGAGGGCTGGCTGCCGTACCGACAGCACCTCACGATGGTCACCGGCGGCCGACGGCACGTGATGATGGGCGCCAGCCAGATCGACCGGTTCGGCAACCAGAACATCTCCTGCATCGGCGACTGGAGGCGGCCCGCACGGCAGCTGCTCGGGGTGCGGGGCGCGCCGGTCAACACCCTGAACAATCCCGTCAGTTACTGGATCCCGAAGCACTCCACGCGGGTCTTCGTCGAGAAGGTCGACATGATCTGCGGGGTGGGGTACGACAACGCCGCGGCGGCCGGTCCCACGGCGACCCGTTACCACCGCATCCCCCGGGTCGTCTCCAACCTCGGCGTGTTCGACTTCGCGACACCGGACCGCTCGATGCAGCTCGCCTCGGTGCATCCGGGAGTGACGGTCGAGGAGGTCAGGGAGGCGACGGGCTTCGAGCTGACGGTTCCCGAGGAGGTGCCGTACACGCGCGAACCGACCCCTCAGGAGCTGGAGTTGATACGCGAGGTGCTCGACCCGCAGGGGCTGCGCAACCGTGAGGTCAGGAGCTGATGGAGACCGCGCTGACGAAACTCGTCGGGGTGCGCCACCCGATCGTGCAGACCGGCATGGGCTGGGTCGCGGGGCCCCGCCTGGTCTCCGCCTCCGCGAACGCGGGCGCCCTGGGGATCCTGGCCTCCGCGACGATGACCGTGGAGGAGCTGAGGGGGGCCGTCCGGGAGGTCAAGTCCCGTACGGACGCGCCGTTCGGCGTGAACCTGCGGGCGGACGCGGGCGACGCTCACGACCGGGTGCGGATCATCATCGACGAGGGCGTGAAGGTCGCCTCGTTCGCGCTCGCGCCCTCCCGTGAGCTGATCGCCGAGCTGAAGGCCGCGGGTGTCGTCGTCATCCCGTCCGTCGGGGCCCGTCGCCATGCCGAGAAGGTCGCGGCCTGGGGTGCGGACGCGGTGATCGTGCAGGGCGGCGAAGGCGGCGGGCACACGGGCGAGGTGGCGACGACGGTGCTGTTGCCGCAGGTCGTGGACGCCGTGGACATACCTGTCGTCGCGGCGGGCGGCTTCTTCGACGGCCGGGGCCTGGTCGCGGCGCTCGCGTACGGGGCGGCGGGGATCGCGATGGGCACCCGTTTCCTGCTCACCTCCGACTCGACGGTGCCGGACGCGGTGAAGGCCGAGTACCTCGCGGCGACGGTGAAGGACGTCACGGTGACGACAGCCGTGGACGGCCTGCCCCACCGCATGCTCCGCACGGACCTGGTCAACTCCCTTGAGGGAACAGGCCGTACGAGATCCCTGGCCCGGGCAGTCCGCCGGGCCGCCGGCTTCCGAAAGCTCTCTGGCCTCACCTGGCCCGCAATGATCCGCGACGGCCTCGCCCTGAAGCACGGCAAGAACCTGTCCTGGAGCCAGGTCCTGCTCGCCGCTAATACACCGATGCTGTTGCGCGCGTCGATGGTCGAGGGACGTACAGATCTGGGCGTGATGGCCTCGGGCCAGGTGGCAGGCGTGATCGAGGACCTGCCGTCGTGCGCGGAGCTGGTGGAGCGGGTGGTGACGGAAGCGGAGCAGGTGCTCGACGAGCTCGCAGCGGGCGTCAGAGCCGCTCAATGATCGTCACGTTCGCCTGACCGCCCCCCTCGCACATCGTCTGCAAGCCGAACCGGCCTCCCGTGCGCTCCAGTTCGTGCAGCAGCGTCGTCATCAGCTTCACGCCCGTGGCGCCCAGGGGGTGCCCGAGGGCGATCGCGCCCCCGTTGACGTTCACCTTCGCCGGATCCGCGCCCGTCTCCTTCAGCCAAGCCAGGACGACGGGAGCGAAAGCTTCATTGATCTCCACGAGGTCGATGTCGTCGATCGTCAGGCCGGTCTTCTTCAGGGCGTGCGCCGTGGCCGGGATCGGGGCCGTGAGCATGCGGATCGGGTCCTCGCCTCGTACGGAGAGGTGGTGCACGCGCGCGCGTGGCGTCAGGCCGTGTTCGCGTACCGCCCGCTCGGAGGCCAGCAGCATCGCGGCGGCGCCGTCGGAGACCTGGGAGGAGCAGGCGGCGGTGACGGTGCCGCCCTCGATGACCGGCTTCAGGCCCGCCATCTTCTCCAGCGAGGTGTCCCGGCGCGGCCCCTCGTCGACCGTGACGTCGCCGTACGCCACGGTCTCGCGCTCGAAGCGGCCCTCGTCGATCGCCCCGATCGCCCGCTGATGGGACCGCAGCGCGAACTCCTCCTGGTCGAGGCGGCTGATCCCCCACTTTGCGGCGATCATCTCGGCGCCGACGAACTGGTTCACCGGCTGGTCCCCGTACCGCGCCCGCCACCCCTCACTCCCCGCGAACGGCCCCTCCGTGAGCCCCAGCGAAGCGGTGGCCCGCCCGGAGGCGAACCCGATGGGGACCTGCGTCATGTTCTGGACCCCGCCCGCGACCACCAGGTCCTGCGTGCCGGACAGCACGCCCTGCGCGGCGAAGTGCACGGCCTGCTGCGACGAGCCGCACTGCCGGTCGACCGTCACCCCCGGCACCTCCTCCGGCAGCCCCGCCGCCAGCCAGCACGTCCGCGCGATGTCACCGGCCTGCGGCCCCACGGTGTCCAGGCAGCCGAAGACGACGTCCTCGACGGCGGCCGGGTCGACTCCGCAGCGCGCGACCAGAGCCTTCAGCACATGCGCGCCCAGGTCGGCGGGATGCACTCCGCTCAGGCCCCCTTTGCGCCGCCCGACGGGCGTACGGACCGCTTCGACGATGTAGGCCTCGGCCATGACAACTCCCAGTCAAATCAAGTCGATCCAGTTCAGTTACGGTCGATAGTTCGGTGTCGTTCCAGTGTGATGTCGATCCAGTTCGGTTACGTACGCACTGCGATCCCGTCCAGCACCATCGACAGGTACTGCCGGGCGATCTCCTCCGGGCCGTGCTGTCCGCCGGGCCGGTACCAGGACGCGGCGACCCACACCGTGTCGCGCACGAACCGGTAGGTGAGCCGTATGTCGAGGTCCTCCCGGAAGACCTCGGCGGCCACTCCCCGCTCCAGCGTGCTCAGCCACGCCTTCTCGAACTTGCGCTGTGAGTCGGCGAGGAACGTGAAGCGCTCCTGTGACGCCAGGTGTTTGGACTCCTTCTGGTAGATGGCGACGGCCGCGCGATGCCGGTCGATCTCCCGGAAGGACTCGATGACCAGGGCCTCCAGCGTCTCCCGGGGCCCGAGCTCGGCATCCAGGACGGTGTCGTACCCGTCCCACAGCTCGTCCAGGAACGTCCGCAGGATCTCCTCCAGCATCGACTCCTTGGAGTCGAAGTGGTAGTAGAGGCTGCCCGCGAGCATGCCCGCGTGGTCGGCGATCTTGCGGACGGTGGTGGCGTTGTAGCCCTGCTCGGCGAAGACCTCGGCGGCGGTGCCGAGGAGTTCACTGCGCCTGGCGGGCGAGGCGGTCACCTGGGGCTTCTTCTTCGTAGGCACGGATCCATTGTCGTCCCCCATGTGTCGGATCCCGGTCCCCTAGGCATGCTGGCTGCTCACCGACACGACCTCGCCGGTCATGTACGAGGAGTAGCCGGACGCGAGGAACACGATCACGTTGGCCACCTCCCAGGGCTCGGCGTACCGCCCGAAGGCCTCGCGCTCGGTGAGTTCCTCCAGCAGTTCGGGGCTGGTGACCTTCACGAGGTGCGGGTGCATGGCGAGGCTCGGCGACACGGCGTTCACCCGGACCCCGTACTCGGCCGCCTCCATGGCCGCGCACCTGGTCAGCGCCATCACGCCCGCCTTCGCGGCGGCGTAGTGCGCCTGTCCGGCCTGGGCGCGCCAGCCGACGACGGAGGCGTTGTTGACGATCACGCCGCCGCCGTGTCCGCCCTCGCGGAAGGCCCGCAGGGCGGCGCGTATGCACCGGAAGGTCCCGTTCAGCGTCACGTCGAGCACCCTTGACCACTGCTCGTCCGTCATGTCGACGAGGTTCGAAGTCCCACCGAGACCGGCGTTGTTGACCACGATGTCGAGCCGTCCGTGCAGCCGCAGGGCGGTGTCGAAGAGCGCCCGCACCTGAGCCTCGTCGGTGACGTCACAGGCGAGCGCCGCGACCCCCTCGTACTCGGCCGCCAGCTCCCCCTCGTACTCCTTCAGCCGCCGCGCGTGCGCGTCGCTGATCAGTACGCGCGCACCCTCCTCCAGGAAGCGGCGCGCCGTGGCCCCGCCTATCCCCGCGCCCGCGGCAGCCGTGATGACGGCCGTACGCCCCTTCAGCAGCCCGTGCCCGGGCACGTACGCCGGACCCTCGACGTCTGTCATGGAGCCACGCTAACCTACCAAACACTTGTTAGGGAAGGCCGTTTCGCTTCTAGAAGCCTCGAGGAACTCCGAGGAAGGTGACCGTGGACCTGAACCACTCCCCCGCCGACGAGGCGTTCCGCGCCGAGGCCAGGGCCTGGCTGGCCGCGCATGTGCCGCCCGCTCCCCTCCCCTCCCTGGAGACCGAGGAGGGCTTCACGGCGCACCGCGCGTGGGAGGCCGAACTGGCCGCGGACCGCTGGTCGGTGGTGTCCTGGCCGGGCTCGTACGGCGGGCGGGGCGTCGGCATCCTCAAGTGGCTGATCTTCGAGGAGGAGTACTACGCGGCGGGCGCCCCCGGCCGCGTCAGCCAGAACGGCATCAGCCTCCTCGCCCCCACCCTCTTCGACCACGGCACCGAGGAGCAGCGCGCCCGGATCCTGCCGCCCATGGCGTCCGGCGAGGTGATCTGGGCGCAGGCGTGGTCCGAGCCCGAGGCCGGTTCGGACCTGGCCTCGCTCAGGTCCAGGGCTGTGCGCACGGACGGGGGCTGGCTGCTGAGTGGGCAGAAGACGTGGTCGTCGCGGGCCGCGTTCGCGGACCGCGCGTTCGGCCTGTTTCGCAGCGAGCCCCACACCCCGAAGCCCCACCAAGGGCTCACGTACGTGATGTTCGACCTGCGCGCGCCAGGCGTCACCGTCCGCCCCATCGGCCGCCTCGACGGAAAGCCGGCCTTCGCGGAGCTCTTCCTGGACGAGGTCTTCGTACCGGACGAGGACGTGATCGGCGAGCCAGGCCAGGGCTGGCGGGTCGCCATGTCGACAGCGGGCAACGAACGCGGTCTGACCCTCCGCTCCCCCGGCCGTTTCCTGGCCGCCGCCGACCGGCTCGTCGACCTGTGGCGGGCGCACGGCGACCCGGCGGACACGGCACTGCGCGACCGCGTGGCCGACGCGGTGATCGGCGCCCGCGCGTACCAGCTCTTCACCTACGCCCATGCCTCCCGCTTCCTCCAGGGCGAGCCCCTCGGTCCTGAGTCCAGCCTGAACAAGGTCTTCTGGTCCGAGTACGACATCGCCCTGCACGAGACGGCGCTCGATCTGCTGGGCGCGGAGGGCGAGTTGGCGGACACCGACTGGTGCGAGGGCTACGTCTTCTCGCTCGCCGGCCCCATCTACGCCGGCACCAACGAGATCCAGCGCGACATCATCGCCGAGCGCCTCCTCGGCCTGCCGAAGGGACGCCGCTGATGCGCTTCCTCCTCGACGACGAGCAGCAGGCCTTCGCCCGCTCGCTGGATGCGATGCTGACGGCCGCGGACACCCCGTCGGTCATACGGTCCTGGAGCGCCGGGGACTCCACGGCAGGGCGCGCGCTGTGGACCCGTATCGCGGAGGCGGGAGTGTTCGCGCTGGCGGTTCCCGAAGCGTACGAGGGAGTCGGACCGCTGCCCGTCGAACTGGCCGTGGCCTTCGTGGAGTTGGGGCGGCATGCGGTGCCGGGGCCGCTGGTGGAGACGGTGGCGGCGGCCGTGCTGCTGACCGAGCCGGAGGCCGCCAAGCGGCTGCTCCCGGCGTTGGCATCGGGAGCAGCGATCGCGACGGTGGCGGCGGAGGGCTCGTACGCCCTGGACGGGGACGTGGCCACGGTCCTCCTCGCGGTCGACGGCGACGAACTGCGACTGGCCCCCGGGCACGGCCCGGTGCGTACGTCCCTGGACCCGACCCGCCGCCTCACCCGCCTCGACCCCGGCGGTGAACTCCTCGCCGGGAACCCGCCCCTCCCCCGGGCCCTCACCTGGGCCCGGCTCGCCACCGCCGCCCAAGCCCTCGGTGTGGGACTCGCCCTCCTCGACAGGACGGTCGCGTACGTCAAGCAGCGCCACCAGTTCGGCGTGCCCATAGGCTCGTTCCAGGCGGTCAAGCATCAACTGGCCGACGCGAAGCTCGCGTTGGAGTTCGCGCGCCCGCTCGTCTTCGGTGCCGCGCTGTCCATGGACCCGGCCGACGTCGCCGCGGCCAAGGTCACGGCGTGCGAGGCAGCGTACGCCACGGCGCGCACGGCGCTGCAACTGCACGGCGCGATCGGCTACACCGCGGAGTACGACCTGTCCCTGTGGCTGACCAAGGCCCGCGCCCTGCGGACCGCCTGGGGCAGCCCGGGCGAGTGCCGAGCCGTGGTGCTCGACAGCGGGTTCAGTGGTGGTGGTCGCCGCTCGTGAGTTCCTGGTACTCCTCGGGGGTCGGTTTGGGGACGTGCGTCTGCGGCCCGTACATGGCGCGGGCCAGCCGGGCGCGCAGCCGCGTCGTGGGCCCGACCTTCCGGACGACGCCGTTCGCGTCGACGAGCGGGCCGACCTCGTACGGCGGGGCCTGCTCATGCTGGGTGAGGGTGAACCGCTGGGCCTGCGAGAGCGGTTCGTGCACCTCGATGAACTCGCCGTGCGGCAGCCGCTTGATGGTGCCGGACTCCCTGCCGTGCAGCACCTTGTCCCGGTCGCGGCGCTGCAGCCCCAGGCAGATCCGTCTGGTGATGATGAAGGCGAGGACGGGCACCACGAAGAAGCCGATCCGTACGGCCCACGTGATCACGTTGATCGACAGATGGAAGCGCGTGGCCACGATGTCGTTGCCGCCGCCGATCAGCAGCACCCCGTACAGACTCAGCCAGGCCACGCCGAGGCCGGTGCGCGTGGGGACGTTGCGCGGCCGGTCCAGGATGTGGTGCTCGCGTTTGTCGCCGGTGATCCAGGCCTCGATGAACGGGTACACGCCGATCGCCAGCATGATCAGCGGGAACAGGGAGAAGGGGATGAAGACGCCGAGTGCCAGGGTGTGACCGAAGGCGTTGATCTCCCATCCCGGCATCACCCGGATCAGCCCCTCGGAGAAGCCGAGGTACCAGTCGGGCTGGGCGCCGGTGGTGACCAGGTCGGCCCGGTAGGGGCCGAAGGCCCACACGGGGTTGATGGTTGCGATCGCGCCCATCACCGACAGCACACCGAAGACCAGGAAGAAGAAGCCGCCCGCCTTGGCCATGTAGACCGGCAGGAACGGCATGCCGACCACAGTCTTCTGGTCGCGGCCGGGCCCGGGGAACTGTGTGTGCTTGTGGTAGAAGACCAGGATCAGATGGGCGACCACCAGGCCTAGCATGATCCCGGGCAGCAGCAGGATGTGGATCGGGTACAGCCGGGAGATGATGTCGTCCCCCGGGAACTCTCCGCCGAAGAGGAAGAAGGAGAGATACGTCCCCACGACCGGCACCGACAGGATCGCGCCCTGGGCGAAGCGCAGGCCCGTGCCGGAGAGCAGGTCGTCGGGGAGCGAGTAGCCGGTCAGCCCGGTGATGATGCCGAGGAACAGCAGCGTCCAGCCGAACAGCCAGTTCAGCTCGCGCGGTTTGCGGAACGCGCCGGTGAAGAACACCCGCATCATGTGGATGAGCATCCCGGCGACGAACACGACCGCCGCCCAGTGGTGGATCTGCCGGATGAGGAGTCCGCCGCGTACGTCGAAGCTGATGTCGAGCGTGGACTCGTACGCCCTGGTCATGATGATGCCGTTCAGGGGCTCGTACGAACCGTGGTAGACGGTCTCGACGCTGCTCGGCTCGAAGAACAGGGTGAGGTAGACGCCCGTGAGGATCAGGATGAGGAAGGTGTAGAGGCAGATCTCGCCCAGCATGAAGGACGGGTGGTCCGGGAACACCTTGCGCATCTGGGACTTGGCAAGGCCATAGATCCCGAGCCGTCCGTCGGCCCAGTCCGCCAGCCGCTCGCCCTTGCCCGTCTGCACCGGCCGCCCGCCCCTGCCGTGCCGGTCCGCCGATCGCGCGCCCATAAGCCGCCTCTCGCCGCAGATCCTCCCAGAGTGACACGAGGGCGCTCCGCTGGAAAGGCGGTTCGATACTGCGGGTGCGTCGTGGCTGGTCGCTCCCCCACTCTCGGCTTCTCCCCCACTCTCAGCTTCGCTCGAGCGGGGGGACCCCCATCGCGGCGGAGCCGCACATCGATACAGCCCCGCGCCCCTAACGGGGCGCGGTCCGCGTAGCGCGCGGAACCACCCACCAAGCCGGCGCGCGGCGGAACGTACCCTGAGCCCCATGAAGCGTGCCGGTTGCCTGTTGTTCGCTGCCATACCCGTCGTTGTGACGGCGACGGTCTACTTCTTCACGCCCGGGGAGACGAGGTCGGAGGGCTCCGGCTCCGGGGGAAAGCCGTCGGCTTCGCAGCCGACCGGGCGGGCGGCCGAGGATGCGCTGATCGCGGATCTGCCGCCCGGGCTCGCGGCGCCGGAGAAGAGGGAGCTGGCCCAGAAGATCGTGACGAGCGCGGAGAACTCGACGCTGAACTGGCGTGACCAGTACGGCTACATCGAGGACATCGGCGACGGCCAGGGCTACACCGCGGGCATCATCGGCTTCTGCACCGGTACGCACGATCTCCTCGTCCTCGTCGAGCGCTATACGAAGGACCACCCGGACAACGGGCTCGCACGCTATCTGCCCGCTCTGCGCAAGGTGGACGGCACGGACTCCCACGAGGGCCTGGACCCCGGGTTCACGGCCGCCTGGAAGCAGGAGGCGAAAGTCGCGGCCTTTCGTGAGGCCCAGAACGCGGAGCGCGACCGCGTCTACTTCGAGCCGGCGGTGCGGCTCGCCAAGCTCGACGGTCTCGGCACGCTCGGTCAGTTCATCTACTACGACGCCATGGTCATGCACGGTCCCGGCACCGGTCCGACCGGCTTCTACGGTCTGCGTGAGCGCGCCGTCTCCGAGGCGGACACGCCCCCGCAGGGTGGCAAGGAGAAGGCGTACCTCGACATCTTCCTGGACATCCGCCGCAAGGCCATGAAGTCCAAGTCCTCCCACCGCGACACGACGCGCATCGACACGGCTCAGCGGCGATTCCTGTACAACGGGAATCTTGACCTCAAGACGCCGCTGGAGTGGGCGGTGTATGGAGAAACGTTCCGGGTACCGTAGCCGTCCCGGCGTGCGCGGGGGTTCTCGCCCCCGGCAACCACGACGCCCGCCCTGCGTCCGGTCGGGGACAAGGGGCGGGCGTTGTGTGTTCCGTACGCCTTTGTACGGGACGTTCTGGGAGGGGCCGTCAGACCGCCAGCGCGCGGTCCGTCGGGCGGATGGGAGCCGGGAGGTCGCTCGCTCCCGTCAGGAAGCGGTCGACGCCGCGGGCGGCCGAGCGGCCCTCCGCGATGGCCCACACGATCAGCGACTGGCCGCGGCCGGCGTCACCCGCCACGAAGACACCCGGAACGTTCGTCTGGAAGTCGCCGTCGCGGGCGACATTGCCGCGCTCGTCGAGGTCCAGGCCGAACTGCGAGACCAGCCCGTTCTCCTGGTCGATGCCGGTGAAGCCCATCGCGAGCGTGACCAGCTGGGCCGGGATCTTGCGCTCCGTACCCGGCTTCTGGTTCAGCTTGCCGTCCACGAACTCGACCTCGACCAGGTGCAGCCACTGCACGTTGCCGTCCTCGTCGCCCTCGAAGTGGGTGGTGGAGACGGAGTACATCCGCTCGCCGCCCTCCTCGTGCGCGGAGGTGACCTTGTAGAGCATGGGGAAGGTCGGCCAGGGCTGGCCGGGGTTCCGCTCCTCGCCCGGCTGCGGCATGATCTCCAGCTGCGTGACGGAGGCCGCGCCCTGACGGTGGGCCGTGCCCACGCAGTCCGCGCCCGTGTCGCCGCCGCCGATGACCACGACGTGCTTGCCCTCGGCGGTGATCGGAGGCGTCACATAGTCGCCCTCCTGCACCTTGTTGGCCAGCGGCAGGTACTCCATCGCGAAGTGGATGCCGTTCAGCTCACGCCCGGGGACGGGAAGGTCACGCGAGACGGTCGAACCGGCCGCGATGACCACGGCGTCGTACCGCTTGCGCAGATCCGTCGCCTTCATGTCGCGGCCGATCTCGATGCCCGTACGGAAGCGGGTGCCCTCCGCGCGCATCTGCTCGATACGGCGGTTGATGTGCCGCTTCTCCATCTTGAACTCGGGTATGCCGTAGCGGAGGAGGCCTCCGATGCGGTCCGCCCGCTCGTAGACGGCGACGGTGTGACCGGCCCGCGTCAGCTGCTGGGCGGCGGCCAGGCCGGCCGGGCCCGAGCCGATGACCGCGACCGTCTTGCCGGACAGCCGCTCCGGCGCCTGGGGCGCGACATCGCCGCTGTCCCACGCCTTGTCGATGATCGAGACCTCGACGTTCTTGATGGTCACGGCGGGCTGGTTGATGCCGAGCACGCACGCCGACTCGCACGGGGCGGGGCACAGACGCCCGGTGAACTCCGGGAAGTTGTTCGTGGCGTGCAGCCGCTCCGACGCCGCCGACCAGTCCTCGCGGTACGCGTAGTCGTTCCACTCGGGGATGAGGTTCCCCAGCGGACAGCCGTTGTGGCAGAACGGGATACCGCAGTCCATGCAGCGCGAGGCCTGCTTGGAGATGATCGGCAGCAGCGAGCCGGGGACGTAGACCTCGTTCCAGTCCTTGACGCGCTCCTGGACGGGACGGGTCCTGGCGACCTCGCGGCCGTGGTTCAGAAAGCCCTTCGGGTCAGCCATTGATCGCCGCCTCCATCATCTTCTCGGTGATCTCGGACTCGGAGAGCCCGGCTCGCTCGGCGGCGTCCTTGGCGGCGAGCACTGCCTTGTACGTACTGGGGATGATCTTGCTGAAGCGGTCCACCGACTCGGACCACTCGGCGAGGAGCTTCCCGGCGACCGTGGAGCCGGTCTCCTCCGCGTGCCGGCGCACCACATCGTGCAGCCACTGCTTGTCGGTGTCGTCCAGCTTCTCGATGGCGCCGACGTTGCCGACGTTCACGTTGTCGCGGTTCAGGTCGATCACGTACGCGATACCACCCGACATACCGGCCGCGAAGTTACGGCCCGTCTCGCCGAGGACCACCGCGTGACCACCGGTCATGTACTCGCAGCCGTGGTCGCCCACGCCCTCCGACACCACCGTCGCGCCGGAGTTGCGGACGCAGAAACGCTCACCCGTACGGCCCCGGAGGAGCAACTCGCCGCCGGTCGCGCCGTACGCGATCGTGTTGCCCGCGATCGTCGAGAACTCGGCGAGGTGGTCGGCGCCCCGGTCCGGGCGGACGATCACGCGGCCGCCGGACAGACCCTTGCCCACGTAGTCGTTGGCGTCGCCCTCCAGGCGCAGCGTCACGCCGCGCGGGAGGAAGGCACCGAAGGACTGGCCCGCCGAACCCGTGAAGGTGATGTCGATGGTGTCGTCGGGCAGGCCCGCGCCACCGAACTTCTTCGTCACCTCGTGGCCGAGCATGGTGCCGACCGTGCGGTTGATGTTGCGGATCGCGACCTGGGCGCGGACCGGCTGGGCGTCGGTCGCGCCGGCCGCGGCCAGGGCGTCGGCGGAGAGCTTGATCAGCTCGTTGTCGAGCGCCTTCTCCAGGCCGTGGTCCTGCGCGATGACCTGGTGGCGCACCGCGCCCTCGGGCAGCTCGGGCACGTGGAACAGCGGCTCCAGGTTCAAGCCCTGCGCCTTCCAGTGGTCGATGGCACGCGTGACGTCGAGCGTCTCGGCGTGGCCGACGGCCTCCTCGATGGAGCGGAAGCCCAGCTCGGCGAGGATCTCGCGGACCTCCTCGGCGATGAACTGGAAGAAGTTCACGACGTACTCGGCCTTGCCCGTGAACCGGTCGCGGAGCGTCGGGTTCTGCGTGGCGATGCCGACCGGGCAGGTGTCGAGGTGGCAGACGCGCATCATGACGCAGCCGGAGACGACGAGCGGCGCGGTCGCGAAACCGAACTCCTCGGCGCCGAGCAGCGCGGCGATGACGACGTCACGGCCGGTCTTCAGCTGGCCGTCGGTCTGCACGACGATGCGGTCGCGCAGGCCGTTGAGCAGCAGCGTCTGCTGGGTCTCGGCGAGGCCCAACTCCCAAGGACCACCAGCGTGCTTGAGCGACGTCAGCGGGGACGCGCCCGTACCGCCGTCGTGACCCGAGATCAGTACGACATCCGCGTGCGCCTTGGAGACACCCGCGGCGACCGTGCCGACACCGACCTCGGATACCAGCTTCACGTGAATCCGCGCCTGCGGGTTCGCGTTCTTCAGGTCGTGGATCAGCTGGGCCAGGTCCTCGATGGAGTAGATGTCGTGGTGCGGCGGCGGGGAGATCAGGCCGACACCGGGGGTGCTGTGCCGGGTCTTGGCCACCCACGGGTAGACCTTGTGGCCAGGCAGCTGGCCGCCCTCGCCGGGCTTGGCGCCCTGGGCCATCTTGATCTGGATGTCGTCCGCGTTGACCAGGTACTCGGACGTGACGCCGAAGCGGCCGGAGGCGACCTGCTTGATGCTCGACCGGCGCGCCGGGTCGTACAGACGGTCCGCGTCCTCGCCGCCCTCACCGGTGTTGGACTTGCCGCCCAGCTGGTTCATCGCGATGGCGAGCGTCTCGTGCGCTTCCTTCGAGATGGAGCCGTACGACATGGCGCCGGTGGAGAAGCGCTTGACGATCTCGCTCGCCGGCTCGACCTCGTCGATGGAGATCGGCTCGCGGCCCGACTTGAAGCCGAACAGGCCGCGCAGGGTCATCAGCCGCTCGGACTGCTCGTTCACGCGGTCCGTGTACTTCTTGAAGATGTCGTAGCGGCGCGTACGCGTCGAGTGCTGGAGGCGGAACACCGTCTCCGGGTCGAACAGGTGCGGCTCGCCCTCGCGGCGCCACTGGTACTCGCCGCCTATGTCGAGGGCGCGGTGCGCGGGCGCGATGCCGCTCGCCGGGTACGCCTTCGCGTGGCGGGCGGCGACCTCCTTGGCGATGACGTCGATACCGACACCGCCGATCTTGGTGGCAGTGCCGTTGAAGTACTTCTCGACGAAGGCCTGGTCGAGGCCGACGGCCTCGAAGACCTGGGCGCCGCGGTAGGACGCGACGGTCGAGATGCCCATCTTGGACATGACCTTCAGGACGCCCTTGCCGAGGGCGTATATCAGGTTGCGGATGGCCTTCTCGGGCTCGATGCCGGGCAGGAACGTCCCTGCGCGGACGAGGTCCTCGACGGACTCCATCGCCAGGTACGGGTTCACGGCCGCGGCACCGTAGCCGATGAGCAGGGCCACGTGGTGGACCTCGCGGACATCGCCCGCCTCGACGAGCAGACCCACCTGGGTGCGCTGCTTCGTACGGATGAGGTGGTGGTGGACGGCCGCGGTGAGCAGCAGCGACGGGATCGGCGCGTGCTCGGCGTCGGAGTGCCGGTCCGAGAGGACGATCAGGCGGGCGCCGTTCTCTATGGCGGCGTCGGCCTCGGTGCAGATCTCCTCGATACGGGCCGCGAGGGCGTCGCCGCCTCCGCCGACCCGGTAGAGACCCGACAGCGTCGCGGCCTTCATGCCCGGCATGTCGCCGTCGGCGTTGATGTGTATGAGCTTGGCCAGCTCGTCGTTGTCGATCACCGGGAAGGGCAGGGTGACGCTCCGGCACGACGCGGCGGTCGGCTCCAGGAGGTTGCCCGCAGGGCCGAGGGACGAACGCAGGGAGGTGACGAGCTCCTCGCGGATCGCGTCCAGCGGCGGGTTGGTGACCTGCGCGAACAGCTGGGTGAAGTAGTCGAAGAGCAGCCGCGGGCGCTCGGACAGGGCCGCGATCGGCGAGTCCGTGCCCATGGAACCCAGCGGCTCGCCACCGGTCTTGGCCATCGGCGCGAGGATGACGCGCAGCTCCTCCTCGGTGTAGCCGAAGGTCTGCTGGCGGCGGGTGACCGAGGCGTGGGTGTGCACGATGTGCTCGCGCTCGGGCAGGTCGGAGAGCTCGATCTCGCCGGCTTCCAGCCAGTCCGCGTACGGCTTCTCGACGGCGAGCTCGGCCTTGATCTCGTCATCCTCGATGATGCGGTGCTCGGCGGTGTCCACGAGGAACATCCGACCGGGCTGCAGCCGGCCCTTGCGGACGACCTTCGCCGGGTCGATGTCGAGGACGCCGACCTCGGAGCCGAGGACGACGAGGCCCTCGTCGGTGACCCAGTAGCGGCCGGGACGCAGTCCGTTGCGGTCGAGGACCGCGCCGACCTGGACGCCGTCGGTGAAAGTGACACAGGCCGGGCCGTCCCAGGGCTCCATCATCGTGGAGTGGAACTGGTAGAAGGCGCGCCGGGCCGGGTCCATGGAGTCGTGGTTCTCCCACGCCTCCGGGATCATCATCAGCACGGAGTGCGGCAGCGAACGGCCGCCGAGGTGGAGCAGCTCCAGGACCTCGTCGAAGGACGCCGAGTCAGAGGCCTCCGGCGTACAGATCGGGAAGACCCGGTCCAGCTTCTCCTGCGGGCCGAACAGGTCGGACACCAACTGGGACTCGCGGGCGCGCATCCAGTTGCGGTTGCCCATCACCGTGTTGATCTCGCCGTTGTGCGCGACGAAGCGGTACGGGTGGGCGAGCGGCCAGCTCGGGAAGGTGTTCGTGGAGAACCGGGAGTGCACGAGCGCGATCGCGGAGGCGAAGCGGCGGTCGGACAGGTCCGGGAAGAAGGGCTCCAGCTGACCGGTGGTCAGCATGCCCTTGTAGACGATGGTCCGCGCGGAGAGCGACGGGAAGTACACGTCGGCCTCACGCTCGGCGCGCTTGCGCAGCACGAACGCCTTGCGGTCGAGGTCGATGCCCTTACTGACCCCGTCGCTGACGAAGATCTGCCGGAAGGCGGGCATCGTGGAACGGGCGGTGGCGCCGAGGAGTTCGGGGGCGACCGGGACCTCGCGCCAGCCGAGGACGGTCAGGCCCTCGTCGGCAGCGATCTCGTCGATCCGCGCGACGGCGTCGGCCGCGTTGTGCTCTGGCAGGAAGGCGGTACCGACCGCGTACGCTCCGGCCTCGGGCAGCTCGAATCCGGTCACCTCACGGAAGAAGGCGTCGGGGACCTGGGACAGGATGCCGGCACCGTCGCCCGAGTCGGGCTCGGCGCCGGTGGCACCGCGGTGCTCCAGGTTGCGCAGAACCGTGAGCGCCTGCTCGACCAGCGTATGGCTCGCCTCGCCGGTGAGGGTCGCCACAAAGCCGACGCCACAGGCGTCGTGCTCGTTGCGGGGGTCGTACATACCCTGCGCAGCAGGGCGAGCATCCATGAACGACCAGTTCTGGCCATTCTCGGAATGCTGGGACGGCTGGCGCGGCGTACGCATCGGCTCTCCCGTCGTCGTGTTGTGGCATATGCAGATTGCCGAGGGACGACGTTGGCCCTCTGCTGAGTTCAAAATTTCGTGCAGGTTACATGATGGAGCGGTTCTCGGGAACCGGATACCGCGTTCCAACATGCGGACACCGCGGATCACGGTGGGAGTACCGCTCGTGGCGGTGGAATAAGGGGGCCTACGGGGACAGATCCATGCCCGTCGGTCCGGGTACACGGCGGGCAACGTCGCCCACCACGCTGGTGCACAGCAGGCTTCATTGCCCGCAGCGCTTACGGCTCATGCCCAGTGGTTAAGGATTCGAAACCGCCGAGTAACAGTTACTTATGCAGCCCCATGCATAGAACCCTCAGCCGAGCCATCATACGGTCGCACCGAACAAACTGCCCAGGGCGTACGTCACACCCGCCGCGGCACCGCCCAGGGCGAGCTGCCGCAGCCCGCTGTACCACCAGGAACGCGCGGTCACCCTGGCCACGACCGCCCCGCACGCGAAGAGCCCGAGCAGCGCCAGCAGCACCGCCGGCCACAGCGCGGTCGCACCGAGCAGATACGGGAGTACGGGCAACAGGGCACCCAACGCGAACGAGCCGAAAGAGGAGGCGGCGGCCACGGTCGGCGAGGGCAGGTCGCCGGGGTCGATACCCAGTTCCTCGCGTGCGTGGATCTCAAGGGCCTGCTCGGGGTCCTTGGACAGCTGCCTGGCCACCTCGCGGGCGAGCTTGGGGGTCACACCCCGGCCTTCGTACAGCTTGGCGAGCTCGTGTTCCTCGTCCTTGGGATGCTTGCGCAACTCCCTGCGTTCCACGTCGAGTTCGGCCTCGACGAGCTCGCGCTGCGAGGCGACGGAGGTGTACTCGCCGGCTGCCATGGAGAAGGCACCGGCGGCGAGTCCCGCAAGCCCGGTGAGAACGACCGTCTGGGGGGAGACGGCCCCGCCCGCCACACCGGTCATCAGCGCCAGGTTGGAGACGAGACCGTCCATCGCACCGAAGACCGCGGGGCGCAGCCAGCCACCGCTGACGTCCCGGTGGGTGTGGTTGTCGCGGTGCGCTTCGTGCAGGCTCGCTTCGGTCTCGATGATGGCCACGCCGGTCCCCCAGGAAGCTTGATTGGACTGGTTCCACTCCTTGACAGCATCAAAAGTACGCTGGGGATTCCACCTCTGCCAGCAAGGAAGGCCGTGCTTACCTGCGCGTTTGCGGACACACGAAGGGGGCGTCCCAAGAACTTTGGGGCGCCCCCTTCGACGTACAAGCCGACGTCAGGTCTTCTTGGCCGACTCGGCCTCGTCCTTCACGTCAGAGGATTCGGAGGCTTCAGGCTCCTTGGACTCCTTCTCGGACTCCTTGCCGGAGGCCTCCGCGTCGGCCTCCCGGCCGACCGCGGCAGCCGGCTCGACGACCTCTTCCCGTCCCGGCCGCCGCTTGGCCGACAGCACGATGTAGAGGACGGCGAGGAGGAAGACCACGATCGCGGTCCAGTTGTTCAGGCGCAGCCCGAGGAATTCATGGGCCTCGTCGACTCGCATGTACTCGATCCAGAACCGGCCCGCGCAGTACGCGGCGACATACAGCGCGAACGCCCGCCCGTGCCCGAGCTTGAAGCGCCTGTCGGCCCAGATGACGAGCAGCGCGACGCCGATGCACCACAGCGACTCGTAGAGGAAGGTCGGGTGGTACGTGCCAGGGATGCGCCCGTCGTCCGAGGACGTGATCTCCACCGCCCAGGGCAGATCGGTGGCGCGCCCGTACAGCTCCTGGTTGAACCAGTTGCCCCAGCGTCCGACGGCCTGCGCGAGCGCGATGCCCGGGGCGACGGCGTCGGCCCAGGCGGGCAGCGGAATCCCGCGGCGGCGGCAGCCGATCCACGCTCCCAGGCCGCCCATCGCGATGGCGCCCCAGATACCGAGGCCGCCCTCCCAGATCTTGAAGGCGTCGACCCAGTCCTGGCCCTCGCTGAAGTACAGCTGGTAGTCCGTGACGACGTGGTACAGCCGACCGCCGACGAGACCGAACGGCACCGCCCACACGGCGATGTCGGCCACGGTGCCGGACCGGCCCCCGCGGGCGATCCACCGTTTGTTTCCGAGCCAGACGGCCAGAAAGACGCCGGCGATGATGCAGAACGCGTAGCCGCGCAGCGGAATGGGGCCGACTTCGACCACACCGCGCGACGGGCTGGGGATATAGGCAAATTCCATGGCAGGGATGACGCTACCCTGCCGGGCGGGAAGTGCGGCAACCCGCCCGGGCTACGGCTCCATAACGGGATGACGGGCCATGGGTCTCGGGCCCCGAAACCCGCACCGCCGCTACGACTTGTCCGACTCCTCGACCATCCGCTTCAGCTTCGCCGGGGTCATCGCCCGGTCCTGGTAGATGTTCTCGCCGTTCAGCAGCACCGTCGGCGTGCCCTGGAAGCCGCCGCTCTGGAAGGCCTTGTTGGACTTGGCGACCCAGCTGTTGTGCGTACCGTCCTCGACGCACTTCCGATACGTGGGGGTGTCGAGTCCGTCGACCTTGCCCGCCAGCTCGATCAGCTTGCCGTTGTCGGCGAACTCGTCGCTCGTCTCGGGCGGCTGGTTCTGGAACAGCACGTCGTGGTACTCGGGAAACTTCCCGGCGTTCTGAGCGCATGCCGAGGCGTTGGCGGCGCGCAGGGAGCCGCTGCCGCCCATGTTCCCGTCGATCAGCGTGGCGAGGTGGTACTCGACCTTCAGCTGTCCGGAGTCCGTCAGTTCGTGGATCGTGGAGCGGTACGCGTCCTCGAAGCTCTTGCAGGCCGGGCAGCGGAAGTCCTCCCACACGGTGAGCGTCGATCTGGCGCTCTCCTTGCCCACGGGGATGGCGGGACTGTCGCCGCCGGTCGCCCCCGAGGGCGCTCTGACCGGGCCCTCGGGATCCGCCTTGCCGTTGCCCGCGTTCGCGGCCAGGGCGCCGATCACGCCCGCCAGTGCCAGTACGCAGACCACGGTGGAGCTCACGATCAGCGCACGGCGGCGCCTCTCCCCGGCCTTCTGCTTCTCTCGCTCGACCGCCAGCCGCTCGCGGGCGGTGCGCTTTCCATCACGGTTCTTCTCGCTCACATTTGGCAGAACGAACCGGGGAGGCACAGAGCGCCTCCCCGGTCCCAGGTCCACCCGTACGAGTGAGCGGATTATCCGTTTCTCCCCCGTCTGAAGGGACCGCCCGTCACACCGTCCCGCGCACGCCCTTCGCGAGGTCCGCGGCGAGTGTGCGTACGGCCTCCAGGGCCGCCGTTTCGTCCGGCGCGTCCAGCATGCGCTTGACGAAGGCCGAGCCGACGATGACGCCGTCGGCGAAGCCGGCGACCTCGGCGGCCTGTTCGGCGTTGGAGACGCCGAGGCCGACGCAGACCGGCAGTTCGGTGGTGGCCTTGGTACGTCGTACGAGGTCCTGCGCCTGCGCGCCCACCGACTCACGGGTGCCGGTGACGCCCATCAGGGAGGCCGCGTACACGAATCCGGAGCCCGCCGCGCTGATCTCGGCGAGCCGGGCGTCCTTGCTGCTGGGCGCGACGACGAAGACGGTCGCGAGGCCCTGCTTCTCGGCGTGCTCCCTCCACAGCGCGGACTCCTGCACCGGGAGGTCGGGCAGGATGCAGCCCGCCCCGCCGGCTTCCGCCAGCTCGGCGGTGAAGCGCTCGACGCCGTAGCGGTCGATGGGGTTCCAGTACGTCATGATGAGTACCGGCTTCCCGGTCGCCTCGTACGCCTCGCGGACCGTGCGCATCACGTCCGCGATCCTGACTCCGCCGCGCAGGGCGATGTCGTCGGCGGTCTGGATGACCGGGCCGTCGAGGACCGGGTCGCTGTGCGGCAGCCCGACCTCGACGACGTCGGCGCCGCCCTCGAAGACGGCCTTGACAGCGGCGATCCCGCCGTCGACGGTCGGGAATCCGGCCGGGAGGTACGCGATGAGGGCGGACCGGCCCTCCGCCTTCGCTGCCGCGAGGGTGTCGCTCAACAGCTGGATGTTGCCGCTCACTTGGCGTCTCCCTCGATCTCGGCGGTGTCGCTGTCGGCGTCCGCTGCGACCGCCGCGTCCGTGTCGTAGAGGCCGAAGTAACGGGCGGCCGTGTCCATGTCCTTGTCGCCGCGCCCGGACAGGTTGACGATGATCAGCCCGTCCTTGCCCAGCTCCTGGCCCACCTCCAGGGCACCGGCGAGCGCGTGGGCGCTCTCGATGGCCGGGATGATGCCCTCGGTCCGCGACAGCAGACGCAGGGCCTGCATGGCCGCGTCGTCGGTGACGGCGCGGTACTCGCCGCGGCCGCTGTCCTTGAGGTACGAGTGCTCGGGGCCGATGCCCGGGTAGTCGAGGCCGGCCGAGATCGAGTACGGCTCGGTGATCTGGCCTTCCTCGTCCTGGAGTACGTAACTCCTCGAACCGTGCAGGATGCCCGGCTCACCGGCGGTGAGGGTGGCCGCGTGCTCGCCGGTCTCGATGCCGTGGCCGGCCGGCTCGCAGCCGATGAGGCGTACGTCCGTGTCAGGGATGAAGGCGTGGAAGAGGCCGATGGCGTTCGAGCCGCCGCCGACGCAGGCGATGGCGGCGTCGGGGAGGCGACCGGCGCGCTCCAGGAGCTGCCGCCGGGCCTCGATCCCGATGACGCGGTGGAAGTCACGGACCATGGCCGGGAACGGGTGCGGCCCGGCGACGGTCCCGAACAGGTAGTGCGTGTGCTCGACGTTGGCGACCCAGTCGCGGAAGGCCTCGTTGATGGCGTCCTTCAGAGTGCGGCTGCCGGACTTCACGGCGATGACCTCGGCGCCGAGCATGCGCATACGGGCGACGTTGAGGGCCTGCCTCTGGGTGTCGATCTCGCCCATGTAGATGGTGCACTCGAGGCCGAAGAGGGCGCAGGCGGTGGCGGTCGCGACGCCGTGCTGGCCGGCTCCGGTCTCGGCGATGACACGGGTCTTGCCCATGCGCTTGGTGAGCAGGGCCTGGCCGAGCACATTGTTGATCTTGTGCGAGCCGGTGTGGTTCAGGTCTTCCCGCTTGAGGAAGATCCGGGCGCCACCGGCGTGTTCGGCGAACCGGGGCACCTCGGTCAGGGCGCTCGGCCGCCCGGTGTAGTTGACGAGCAGGTCGTCCAGCTCGCGCGCGAACTCCGGATCGGACTTCGCCTTGTCGTACTCCACGGCGACCTCGTCCACGGCGGCGACCAGCGCCTCGGGGATGAACTTGCCGCCGAACACGCCGAAGTAGCCCTCGGCAGTGGGAACTTGACCCTCCGGGTCAGGGATGAAGAACTCGCTGGGCATGCGGTTACCTCGCAGGGGCGTGAGGCCCCGGGTCTCGAGTCTGACAATGGTCACGGTATGCCTCGGGCGGGACACCGGCGGGGGCGTCCTCGCCTCAGGCGGACGGCACGCGACGGGCCCGCGCCTTCGGCGGGAGTCGGTGCCGTCCTGCGCCTCGGCGGACAGTGGCTGCCGCCTGTTCCTCCGGCGGGCTCTGGCTGCCGCCGTGGGACGGCGGTCCGCCGGAATCCGACGGTCCGAAACCGCGGGGTTGGTCGCCGCCTCGGCGGGACAGAGGCGTCCCCGCGGGGCGCGCCCGGTCCGTGATGGACCGATGCGCGCCAACAGGGACGCACCCGGGAACGAATCGGCGGAGCCTACCGGCGGCTCAGGCGCACGAGGCGCCGACGCCATCGCATCCCGTTGACCTGGCCCGGCTCGTCGCCGATCACGTACCGCACCCGGCGTCCGTGCACCCGACGGGCGGGCGCCCGGCAGCCGCGCGGGCGGCAGCCTCGGGCAAGGCGGGCGTAGGGGTCGCGGGCCGCTGTGGGCGCCGCTGCTACGGCGTGCGCTTCGGGGCGGCTGACGCGGGCGGGGAGCGCTTGCGGCGCGATGGGAACTTGGCCACCACGGCCGACGGTGCGGCAACCCTGGTGCCAGGCCTCGTCGGTGCGCAGGACCGCTGCCGCGACGGGACGCACCCCGGCGCGGGCCTCGCCCATGCGTGGAGCCGCCGCGACGAGGCGCCCTCCGAGAAGGGCCTCGCCGTCACTCGGATCATGCGGTGCAGCCGACCGTACGCGCGCCGAGTCCCCGTCGGGGCGCAGGCCCGGACGGGTGGTGGCGGCGTCGGAAACGGTGTGCACCGGAGCGTCAGCCCCGTCCGTGCCGCAGCGCGGGGTGCGCGCCCGCTGCCACCAGGTCGGAGACCGCTGCCTTCGGGTCGCGGCCCGTGACCAGGGACTCGCCGACCAGGACCGCGTCGGCACCGGCGTTGGCGTAGGCGATGAGGTCGTGGGGGCCGCGGACGCCTGACTCGGCGATCTTGACGATGGTATCGGGGATCTCGGGGGCGATGCGGTCGAAGGTCGAGCGGTCGACCTTCAGGGTCTTCAGGTCGCGGGCGTTGACGCCGATGACCTTCGCGCCGGCCTCCACCGCGCGCTCGACCTCGTCCTCGTCGTGCACCTCGACGATCGGTGTGAGCCCGATGGACTCGGCACGCTCGACGAGGGACTCCAGGGCGGGCTGGTCGAGGGCCGCGACGATCAGCAGGGCCAGATCCGCGCCGTACGCCCGCGCCTCCCACAGCTGGTACGACGTGACGATGAAGTCCTTGCGCAGGACCGGGATGTCCACCCGGGCGCGCACGGCCTCCAGGTCGGCCAGCGAACCTCCGAAGCGCCGCTGCTCGGTCAGTACCGAGATCACCGCCGCGCCGCCCGCCTCGTAGTCCGCCGCAAGCCCTGCCGGGTCGGCGATCGCGGCGAGCGCGCCCTTGGACGGGCTCGAACGCTTCACCTCGCAGATGACCTTGACGCCGTCGCCGCGCAGGGCGGCCACGCCGTCCTTGGCCGCAGGAGCCTTCGCCGCACGCTCCTTGAGCTCGTCGAGGCTGACGCGTGCCTGCCGCTCCGCGAGGTCGGCACGGACTCCGTCGATGATCTCGTCGAGCACACTCACGCGAGCGGCCCCCTTCCTGACGGTGAACGGTTCAAGCTGTCGAGCTGCTGAGCGGTTGATTCGAAGGTCGCCCGCATCAGACGAAACCGATGGTCACTGCGATGGTATCCGCAGGAGGGCATAGCTCCCGCATCCGGTTGACGGCGGTCCCACTACCTGGACATTCGCCAGTTGATCAAGGGTGAAGCCAGCCACCGAACGGCAGGTTCCGGACAACCGTGAAGACGAGCAGCAGCGCCCCGAGACCCCACAGATGGACGGTCCTCAAGTCGAGGCTCAGCGGGCGGCCCCGGACCGAGCGGACCACCCAGACGATCCACAGCACCGCGAACACGAAGTACGCCACGACCGCGACCGCGTTGGCCTGGAGCGCCGCCGCGAAGTCCCCGTGCACGAAGGCGTGCGCGCTGCGCAGTCCACCGCAGCCGGGGCAGTACACGCCCGCGTACTGGAGCAGCGGACAGGCGGGGTAGTGCCCCGGCTCGTTCGGGTCCACGGCGGCGACGTACGCGAAGGCCCCGGCGACGGCCGCGAGCACACCGCCGGGCACGGCGAGCCGCCGCGCCACGGATCCGGGAGGGGACGTCACCCTCTGGCTTTCGGGGTCCACGCAACGCATTCTGCCTCGCGCACAGGAAACCGCGCACAGCAAAAGGCGGCCCCGGCTTCCAGCGCCGGTGC
Organism: Streptomyces pseudoechinosporeus; assembly: GCF_054783935.1. Classification (NCBI taxonomy): domain Bacteria; kingdom Bacillati; phylum Actinomycetota; class Actinomycetes; order Kitasatosporales; family Streptomycetaceae; genus Streptomyces; species Streptomyces pseudoechinosporeus. The sequence goes on along the minus strand of NZ_BAAGPS010000081.1, from coordinate 19,959 downwards.
CGCCTCGCTCGTCGCCGTGTGGCGGATCAGCTCTCGGAGGCCACCTTGTGCGGCGGGTGGGTGGACTTCGGCTGGCCGAGGCCCGCCGCGCGCATGGCCATGCCGACCACGCCACCGAGGACGACGATCACCATGCCGGCCCAGAAGCCCAGCGGGTTGGCCAGCACCATGAAGGCACCCGCGACGCAGAAACCGATGAAGGCGATGATGACACCGGTCCAGGCGGCCGGGGTGTGACCGTGGTGGTTGCCCGCCATGACTTGCTCCTCGTTGCTGATTGCGTGTGTGGCTGTGTGTGCCTGTGTGAGTCGCCTGAGTGAGTCGGACGCTCGAAGCCCATTGTCCCGCACGCGCGCGTGCACGTTGATCGGGGGTCCTGCCTCAAGCGCCCGCGCCGAGCGGCCTTGGTGAAGTCCGGTGCGGTACCGCGCCCCGTAAGGGGCGCGGGGCGTGACACTATGCGGCTCCGCCGCGATGGGGGTCCCCCCGCTCGAGCGGAGCCGAGAGTGGGGGAGCGACCAGCCCCCACCGGCCCGCAGCCTCATAACTGCACTTCCAGCGGAGCGCTTACGCTCCTGTCGGGTCCTCGCCACGGTCCAGCGCCTTCCACATCTCCTCGGGCCGGTCCGGGTCCGCGGCAGGCCTGGGCTTACGGGGCCTGGGGGTGCCGTCCCGCTCGTACCGGCCCGACATGGCCGGCCACAGCCGTCCGTAGCGCAGCGCGAGCAGTCCGGCGAGCAGGAGCAGCACTCCGCCCACGGCGGCGACGTACGGCCAGGCGGTATGGCTCATGGAGTCGACGGTCGCGGCGGTGTCGCCGGAGGCCTGCGCGGCCTTGTCGTCGAGTGCGGAGCTGTCGGAGGTGCCGAGGAGGGCCGCGGCCACGGTGCCCGCGCCGGAGAGCGCGAGGAGCCCGGCGACCAGGAAGCGCCCGGCACGGCGTACGGCGAAGACGGCGACGAGGGCGGCCAGGCCCACTATGGCGAGGGACGCGGGCACACCCGTGACGTCGCTGCCCGTGGCCTTCAGCGGGAAGTCGCCACCGGCCACCGTCGCGGTGCCCTCCGACCAGCCCTGCCGCGTGGCGAGCAGCGCCACGGCCGCGCCGAGCGCGCCGCACAGCAGGGCGATGGCAAGGCTCCGGCGGCCGGACCGGGCAGGTCCGGCGGCTTCGGATCGGGAGTGAGGTACAGCAGTCACGTACCCCACTATCGCTTGAACCCCGGGCGAACGGTCACCCGGGGCCCACGTGAGAAGTGCCCTATTGTCCGAGCCGGTTCGCCGTGTGCACCGCCCTGAGTACCGCCGCCGCCTTGTTGCGGCACTCGTCGTCCTCGGCCACGGGGTTCGAGTCGGCGACGACTCCGGCGCCGGCCTGCACGTACGCCGTGCCGTCCCGCAGCAGGGCCGTACGGATGGCGATGGCGGTGTCGGAGTCGCCCGCGAAGTCGAGGTAGCCGACGCAGCCGCCGTACACGCCGCGACGGCTCGGCTCCAGCTCGTCGATGATCTGCATCGCGCGGGGCTTGGGGGCGCCGGAGAGGGTGCCCGCGGGGAAACAGGCGGTCAGGACGTCGAAGGCCGTGCGGCCCTGTGCGACCTTGCCGGTCACCGTCGAGACGATGTGCATGACGTGCGAGTACCGCTCGATGGACATGAAGTCGACGACCTCGACGGAGCCCGGCTCGCAGACGCGGCCCAGGTCGTTGCGGCCCAGGTCGACGAGCATCAGGTGCTCGGCGCGCTCCTTGGGGTCGGCGAGGAGTTCGTCGGCGAGGGCCTGGTCCTCCTGCGGGGTCGCGCCGCGCGGCCGCGTACCGGCGATGGGGTGCACCATCGCGTGCCCGTCCTCGACCTTGACGAGGGCCTCCGGGGAGGAGCCCACGACGTCGAAGCCGTCGAAGCGGAAGAGGTACATGTACGGAGAGGGATTGGTCGCCCGCAGTACGCGGTAGACGTCCAACGCGCTTGCCGTGCAAGGGGTTTCGAAGCGCTGGGAGGGTACGACCTGGAAGGCCTCCCCTGCCCGGATGCGCTCCTTGATGTCCTCGACGGCGACCTGGTAGTCGGGGCCGCCCCACAGCGCGGTGTACTCGGGGAGTTCGGAGGGCGGGAGGGCGGCCGGGGGCTGGGAGACGGCGCGCGAGAGGTCGGCCTCCATGGCGTCGAGGCGGGCGACGGCGTCCGCGTAGGCCTCGTCGACGCCTGTGTCGAGGTCGTTGTGGTTGATCGCGTTGGCGATCAGCAGGACCGTGCCGTCCCAGTGGTCCAGGACCGCGAGGTCGCTGGTGAGCAGCATGGTCAGCTCGGGAAGTTTCAGGTCGTCGCGCTCGCCGGGGCCGATCTTCTCCAGGCGGCGCACGATGTCGTAGCCGAGGTAGCCGACCATGCCGCCGGTGAACGGGGGCAGTCCGCTGTCGTGGACGAGGTCGTGCGGGGTGTGCAGCGCCTCGACGGTGGCGCGCAGGGCGGCGAGCGGGTCGCCGTCGACGGGGACGCCGACGGGCGGGGTGCCGATCCAGTGCGTCTGTCCGTCGCGCTCGGTGAGGGTTGCGTGGCTGCGGACACCTACGAAGGAGTACCGGGACCACGAGAGGCCGTTCTCGGCGGACTCCAGCAGGAAGGTGCCGGGGCGCTCGGCGGCGAGCTTGCGGTAGAGCGCGACGGGTGTGTCGCCGTCCGCGAGGAGCTTGCGGCTGACGGGGATGACACGCCGGTCGGTGGCCAGCTTGCGGAAGGTCTCGAGGTCCATGGCGGCTGACCTTACTGACCGAGGGGCGGTACGTCGGACACGGCGTCCTTGAGCAGGACGTCGGCGTCGAAGCAGGTGCGGGCGCCCGTGTGGCAGGCGGCGCCCACCTGGTCGACCTTCACCAGGACGGTGTCGGCGTCGCAGTCGAGGGCGACGGACTTGACGTACTGGACGTGTCCGGAGGTGTCGCCCTTGACCCAGTACTCCTGGCGGCTGCGCGACCAGTAGGTGCAGCGGCCCGTGGTCAGCGTGCGGTGCAGCGCCTCGTCGTTCATCCAGCCCAGCATCAGCACCTCTCCGGTGTCGTACTGCTGGGCGATCGCGGGGACGAGCCCGTCCGCGCTGCGCTTGAGGCGCGCGGCGATGGCGGGATCCAGGCGACTGGATGGAGAACCGTGGCGCGAAGCGCCTCGATGAGGGGCGGTGCTCGGGTGACGGGCGGGCGGGGGCGTGCGGGTCATGGGAGCCATTGTGCCGCGCTCGTACGGGCCGTCCGGCGGGCGTCCACTGTCCGGACCGCGAGCCCGGTCGTAGGCTGGCAGACATGTCGACCCATGCAAAGCGTGAACGACTTCTCCTCGCCGACCTGTTGGAGGCCTCGGGCCCGGATGCCCCGACCCTGTGCGAGGGCTGGAACACCCGTGATCTCGCCGCCCACGTGGTGGTGCGCGAGCGCCGCCCGGACGCCGCCGGCGGCGCCCTCATCAAGCAGCTCGCGCCGCGTCTGGACCGGGTGATGGCGGAGTTCGCAGAGAAGCCGTACGAGGAACTGATCCAGCTGATCCGTACCGGCCCGCCGCGCTTCTCGCCCTTCTCCCTCAAGCAGATCGACGAGGCGGCGAACACGGTCGAGTTCTACGTCCACACCGAGGACGTACGCCGCGCCCAGCCCGACTGGACACCCCGCGAACTCGACCCCGTCTTCCAGGACGCCCTCTGGTCCCGCCTGGAACGCACGGCCCGCCTCGTGGGCCGCGGCGTTCCCACCGGCCTGGTCCTGCGCCGCCCCGACGGCCAGACAGCGGTGGCCCACCGCGGCACTCCGGTCGTCACGGCCACCGGCGAACCCTCCGAGCTGCTGATGTTCACATACGGCCGCCAGAACGAGGCCGACGTGGAACTGGAAGGCGACAAGGACGCGATCGCGAAGCTGCACGATACGAAGCAGCTGGGGATCTAGGCGGGGACTGATGCGCGCTGGAAGGTTGCGCAACGAGCGTTGCGCAACCTTCCTTGTCCATCCTGTCTACGCGGCCCACTCACGCAGCAAACGGGCCGTTTCCGTGAGGTCGGCCTCGTCGCTGCGGATGTCGGATACGAGTTTCGCCCAGTCGCCGGGCCGCCGGTCGATCGGCGTCCCCGACGCCTCCATGTACGCGCGGATGCAGCCGATGCCGATCGACGCGTTGTAGTCCGCGAACGGCCTGAGCCTCAGCGCCGTATGCAGGAAAGTCGCCGCGCGTGCCGCGGCTCCCTCGTGGTAGGGCTCCCCAGCGACGCGCTCGTACCTGTGCCGCTCGGCCATACAGTGCAGCGCGCCCCAGTCGCGAATCGGGGTGTTCTCCGGGGAGACCCCGATCTGGACGTTGAGGATCCAACCTGCGTCTACGTAGAGCGTCACCGGAGGCCCGCCGGGAAACGCTCCTCGAAGTCCGCCATGATCTCTTGGGCGTACTTCGAGGCCCCCTCGACGAACCGCTGCTTCTGCCGCCGCCGCACGACGTCCTCGGTCAGTATGTCGTGGGCCAGCCGCTTGATCGCGACACCTTGCTCCTTGGCCTCGGCGCGCAGCTCGGCCAGTTCCTCTTCAGTGAAGTCGATCGTGATTCCAGGCATGCGATCACACTAGATGGGACGCCACCATGACTACCCCCAGCTCACTGCCATGAGCGACACCTCGAACTACCGTACGAGACATCCCGCCCCCCGCAGCGTCTCCTTCACCTCGCCGATCCGCAGGTCCCCGAAGTGGAAGACGGAGGCCGCGAGTACCGCGTCCGCGCCCGCGGTGATCGCCGGCGGGAAGTCGGCGAGCCGCCCGGCGCCGCCGCTGGCGATCAGCGGGACGGTGACGTGCTTGCGTACCGCTTCGATCATCTCGATGTCGTAGCCGTCCTTCGTGCCGTCCGCGTCCATCGAGTTAAGCAGGATCTCGCCCGCGCCCAACTCGGCTGCCTGGTGCGCCCATTCGACGGCGTCGATGCCCGTGCCCTTGCGACCACCGTGCGTCGTCACCTCGAAGCTTCCGGACGGCGTCCTGCGTGCGTCGACCGACAGGACCAGGACCTGGCGGCCGAAGCGTTCGGCGATCTCGCGGATCAGCTCCGGACGGGCGATCGCCGCGGTGTTCACGCCCACCTTGTCCGCGCCCGCCCGCAGCAGCTTGTCGACGTCCTCGGTGGTACGGACCCCACCGCCGACCGTCAGCGGAATGAACACCTGCTCCGCCGTGCGCCGCACCACGTCGTACGTCGTCTCGCGGTTGCCCGACGAGGCCGTGATGTCCAGGAACGTCAGCTCGTCGGCGCCCTCGGCGTCGTACACCTTGGCCATCTCGACGGGGTCGCCCGCGTCGCGCAGGTTCTGGAAGTTGACGCCCTTGACGACCCGGCCGTTGTCGACGTCCAGGCAGGGGATGACTCGGACCGCCAGGGTCATGAATTCACGGCTCCTCACCAGCAAAAATGCGCTTCTAGCCTCTGAAGGCTTCCAGTTCCACTTCGACCAGGATGCGCGGATCGACGAAGCCGTCCACGATCAGCAGGGTCGAGACCGGGCGCACGGAGTCGAAGAGCTCCTTGTGGGCCCGGCCCACCTCGTCCACGTCCCGCGCGTGGGTGAGGTACAACCGCGTACGGAGCACGGACCTGGCGTCGAGCCCGAACTCGCCTATCGCGTCCAGGGCGTTGGCGAACGCCACCCTGGCCTGCTCGTACGGGTCGCCCTCCCCGTACAGCACGCTGCCCTTGAAAGACGTCGTGCCCGCCACCAGGACGCGGTCTCCCGCCGCGACGGCGCGTGCGAAACCGAAGGACTCCTCCCAGGGGCTTCCGCTCTGCACGCGCCGCACGGCATCGCTCATGACGCCACAGCCTCCAAGGCCTCTTCCAGGGTGAACGCCTTCGCGTACAGGGCCTTCCCGACGATGGAGCCCTCGACACCGAGGGGTACGAGCTCGGCGATGGCCCGCAGGTCGTCCAGGGAGGACACCCCGCCGGAGGCCACCACCGGGCGGTCCGTCGCCGCGCACACGTTGCGCAGCAGCTCCAGGTTCGGGCCCTGCAGCGTGCCGTCCTTGGCGATGTCCGTCACCACGTACCGCGCGCAGCCCTCCTTGTTGAGGCGCTCCAGCGTCTCGTACAGGTCGCCGCCGTCGCGGGTCCAGCCGCGACCGCGCAGCGTCGTACCGCGTACGTCGAGACCGACCGCGATCTTGTCGCCGTGCTCGGCGATGACCTTGGCGACCCACTCGGGGGTCTCCAAGGCGGCCGTACCCAGGTTCACGCGCGTGCAGCCGGTGGCCAGCGCGGCGGCCAGCGAGGCATCGTCGCGGATGCCGCCGGACAGCTCGACCTTGATGTCCATCGCCTTTGTGACCTCGGCGATCAGCGCGCGGTTGTCGCCCGTCCCGAACGCCGCGTCCAGGTCCACCAGATGCAGCCACTCGGCACCCGCCCGCTGCCAGGCGAGAGCGGCCTCCAGGGGAGAGCCGTACGAGGTCTCCGTACCGGACTCGCCGTGCACCAGGCGGACCGCCTGGCCGTCACGGACGTCGACAGCGGGGAGGAGTTCGAGCTTCCCAGAGGGATTCGACGTCATCAGAGGGTTCCGATCCAGTTGTTCAGCAGCTGCGCTCCGGCGTCGCCGGACTTCTCGGGGTGGAACTGCGTCGCCCACAGGGCGCCGTTCTCCACGGCCGCCACGAAGGGCTTGCCGTGCGTCGACCAGGTCACCAGGGGTTCCCGCATCGCCGCGTTCGCGGTCTCCATGGACCAGTCGTGGACGGCGTACGAGTGCACGAAGTAGAAGCGGGCGTCGGAGTCCAGGTCCGCGAACAGCTCCGAACCGGCCGGTGCCGCCACGGTGTTCCAGCCCATGTGCGGCACGATGTCGGCCTGGAGCGGCTCGACCGAGCCGGGCCACTCGTCCAGGCCCTCGGTCTCCACTCCGTGCTCGATGCCGCGCGCGAAGAGGATCTGCATGCCGACGCAGATGCCCATCACCGGGCGCCCGCCCGACAGCCGGCGATCGATGATCCAGTCGCCGCGGGCTTCAAGAAGGCCCCGCATACAGGAGGCGAAGGCGCCGACTCCCGGCACCAGCAGCCCGTCCGCGTTCATGGCCTTGTCGAAGTCGCGGGTTATCTCGACGTCGGCACCCGCGCGCGCGAGGGCACGTTCGGCGGACCGTACGTTCCCAAAGCCGTAGTCAAAGACGACTACTCGTTTTGAAGGGGCGCTCAATTCCATACCTCCAGCCGGAGGATCCCCGCCACGAGACACATCGCGGCACCGATGGAGAGCAGCACGATGAGGCTCTTCGGCATCTGCTGCTTGACGAAGGAGATGATGCCGCCGACCAGGAAGAGCCCGACGACGATCAGTACGGTGGACAGACCGCTCATGGCTTTACAGCGCGCCCTTCGTGGACGGAAGGATGCCGGCGGCCCGCGGATCACGCTCGCTCGCGTACCTGAGCGCCCGCGCCAGTGCCTTGAACTGGCACTCCACGATGTGGTGCGCGTTGCGCCCGTAGGGCACGTGGACGTGCAGCGCGATCTGCGCCTGGGCGACGAAGGACTCCAGGATGTGCCGGGTCATCGTGGTGTCGTACTCGCCGATCATCGGCGCCATCTTCTCGGGCTCGGTGTGCACGAGGTAGGGGCGGCCGGAGAGATCCACGGTCACCTGGGCGAGCGACTCGTCCAGCGGGACCGTGCAGTTGCCGAAGCGGTAGATCCCCACCTTGTCGCCGAGCGCCTGCTTGAAGGCGGCGCCCAGCGCCAGCGCCGTGTCCTCGATGGTGTGGTGCGAGTCGATGTGCAGGTCGCCCTCGGTCTTCACGGTCAGATCGAACAGGCCGTGGCGGCCGAGCTGGTCGAGCATGTGGTCGTAGAAGCCGACGCCGGTCGACACATCGACCTTGCCGGTGCCGTCGAGGTCGATCTCGACGACGACGGACGTCTCCTTGGTGTTCCGTTCGACACGGCCTACGCGGCTCATGCGTTCTGCTCCTTCTTGAGTTCACGTACCGCGTCGAGGAACGCGTCGTTCTCTTCGGGCGTACCGGCGCTGACCCGCAGCCACCCCGGTACGCCGTTGTCCCGTACCAGGACGCCCCGGTCGAGGATCTTCTGCCAGACCTCATGCGCGTCGGCGAACCGCCCGAACTGCACGAAGTTGGCGTCGGACTCGATCACTTCGTAGCCGATCGCCCGCAGCTCGGCGACCAGCCGGTCCCGTTCGGCCTTCAGCTGCTCCACGTATCCCAGCAGCGTGTCGGTGTGCTCCAGCGCGGCGAGCGCGGTCGCCTGCGTGACCGCCGACAGGTGATACGGCAGCCGTACGAGCTGGACGGCGTCCACCACCGCTGGATGCGCGGCGAGATAGCCGAGGCGCAACCCGGCCGCGCCGAACGCCTTCGACATGGTCCGCGAGACGACCAGATGCGGCCGGCCCTCGAGCAGCGGCAGCAGCGAGTCGCCGTGGCTGAACTCGATGTACGCCTCGTCCACGACCACCATGGACGGCTTCGCCGCCTGCGCGGCCTCGTACAGCGCGATGACCGTCTCGGGCGGAACCGCGTTGCCCGTGGGGTTGTTGGGGGTCGTGATGAAGACGATGTCCGGCTGGTGCTCGGCGATCGCCCGCTCGGCGGCGGCGAGGTCGACCGTGAAGTCGTCGTTGCGGGGGCCGGAGATCCAGCCCGTCCCCGTGCCGCGCGCGATCAGGCCGTGCATCGAGTACGAGGGCTCGAAGCCGATCGCTGTACGGCCGGGCCCGCCGAAGGTCTGCAGCAGTTGCTGGATGACTTCGTTCGAGCCGTTGGCCGCCCATACGTTCTCGAAGCCGACCGTGTACTTACCGGTGTCCGTCAGGTACTTGGCCAGCTCGGTGCGCAGCTCCACCGCGTCCCGGTCGGGGTAGCGGTTGAGGTTCCGGGCGGCCTCGCGCACCCGCTCGGCGATCCGCTCGACGAGGGGTTCGGGCAGTGCGTAGGGGTTCTCGTTGGTGTTCAGGCGTACGGGGACGTCGAGTTGGGGCGCTCCGTAGGGGGACTTGCCGCGCAACTCGTCACGTACAGGGAGATCGTCGATACGGGTCACTTGCTCGGCACCTTCCAGTCGAAGCGTGCCTTGATGGCCGCACCGTGCGCCGGCAGGTCCTCGGCCTCGGCGAGCGTCACCACGTGGCGCGCGACCTCGGCCAGCGCGTCCCGCGAGTAGTCGACGATGTGGATCCCGCGCAGGAAGGACTGGACGCTCAGGCCCGAGGAGTGGCAGGCGCAGCCGCCGGTGGGCAGGACGTGGTTGGAGCCCGCCGCGTAGTCGCCCAGCGAGACGGGCGCCCAGGGGCCGACGAAGATCGCGCCGGCGTTCCGTACCCGGTCCGCCACGGCCGTCGCGTCGGCCGTCTGGATCTCCAGGTGCTCGGCGCCGTACGCGTTGACGACCCGCAGGCCCTCGTCGATGCCGTCGACGAGCACGATCGCGGACTGCCTGCCTTCGAGGGCCGGGACGATCCGGTCCTCGATGTGCTTGGTGGCCGCGACCTGCGGCTCCAGTTCCTTCGCCACCGCGTCGGCCAGCGCGACCGAGTCGGTGACGAGGACGGCGGCGGCGAGCGGGTCGTGCTCGGCCTGGCTGATCAGGTCGGCGGCGACGTGCACCGGGTCGGCGGTCTCGTCGGCGAGGACGGCGATCTCGGTCGGACCGGCCTCCGAGTCGATACCGATCTTGCCGGTGAAGTAGCGCTTCGCGGCGACGACCCAGATGTTGCCGGGCCCGGTGACCATGTTGGCGGGTGGGCACGACTCAGTGCCGTACGCGAACATCGCGACGGCCGTTGCGCCGCCGGCCGCGTACACCTCGTCGATGCCGAGCAGCACGCAGGCGGCCAGGATCGTCGGGTGCGGAAGTCCCCCGAACTCGGACTGGGCCGGGGAGGCGAGGGCGATCGACTCGACGCCCGCCTCCTGTGCCGGGACCACGTTCATGATCACGGACGACGGGTAGACGGACCGGCCGCCGGGCGCGTACAGCCCGACCCGGTCGACCGGCACCCACTTCTCGGTGATCGAGCCACCGGGCACGACCTGGGTGGTGTGCGTGGTACGGCGCTGCTCGCGGTGGACGATGCGGGCGCGGCGGATGGACTCCTCCAGGGCCGCGCGGACGGCCGGGTCCAGCCGCTCCAGCGCGTCGGTGAGGGCCTGCGCAGGGACCCGTACGGACTCCAGGCGGACGCCGTCGAACCTCTCCGCGTAGTCGATCAGCGCCGCGTCACCCCGATGATGCACGGCCTCGCAGATCGGACGCACCTTCTCCAGGGCGGCCGAGACGTCGAAGTCGGCTCGGGGCAGCAGGTCGCGTAGGGCGGAACCCTCGGGGAGGGCGTCGCCGCGCAGATCGATTCGAGAGATCACGTGGCCAATTCTCTCAGACGGCGATCGAGCGCCGGACGGCTGTATCAATCGCTGATACGGCACCCGCCCCAAAAGATCACTTTCACCGTGAGTGTTCAAGCAGTCACTCAGCGGGCATCACATGAACGACTGTACGAAACCCGCGAGTAGCCAGGGGAGGGAGGAAGAGCCGTGGCCGAGGGTGCCGCCATCCGGCACGGGATCCGGGACGCGGATCCGCCGGACGATCTCACCGCCGCCGAGACGGGAATGTGGCAGGCGTTCCGCAACGGCAGCATGTACGACCTGCGCGCCGGGGACACGACGGTGGACGATCCGCACAGCGGCCGTCCATGGGGCCCGGAGCGGAGTGTGCGGGCGCGCGTCGTGGCCATGCTGCTGCTGAACGGGCCGCCCGCACTGGACGGCCGCGTCTCGTCCCTGAAGCTGACCGGCATCCAGATCACCGGCGTACTCGATCTCGCGGGCGGCACGATCGTCCCGTACGTCGAGATGAAGGGCTGCCGTTTCGAGAAGGAACTGCTGCTGCCGGAGGCCCGGTTCACGACCGTGCGCCTGGTCGGCTGCTCGGTGCCGCGGCTCGAGGGAGCCCGGCTGCACACCGAGGGCGATCTGCATCTGCCGCGCTGCCGCTTCCACAACGGCGTACGCCTCACCGACGCGCACATAGGCACGGATCTGCTGCTCAACCAGGCCGTGGTCCACCGGGACCGGCACGGCCGCTCGATCATCGGCGACGGGATGACCGTAGGCCAGGACCTGCAGGCCGAAATGCTGGAGTCCGACGGCGAGTTGAGCCTGCGCGGCGCCACGGTGGGTGTCTCGCTCAGTCTGCGCGGCAGCCGGCTGAAGAACCCGCAGGACCGGCTGGCGCTGAACGCCCCGCAGCTGACCGTCGAGCGCACGCTCTATATGACGCCCGCAGGCGTCGGCAATCCGCGGCAGACCAGCGGCAGGACTCCGGCGCGCGGGACGCGGGTGCAGCGGTTCGCGTGCGAGGGCGGGATCCGGCTTGACGACGGGCGGTTCGGGGACGCGGTGGACTTCGAGCAGGCCCGCTTCGTCCTCAGGAACAACCAGGAGATATCGCTGCGCCGCGTGCAGGTCCCCGAGCTGCGCTTCCTCGGGGAGCGGCCGCGGCGCGGGCGGGTCGTGCTGTCCGGCGCCCGGGTCGTCAACCTCATGGACGCGGCGACCAGTTGGCCTGGCGCGGGCCAGTTGCAGATGGGCGGCTTCCAGTACGAGAACCTCGTGCCCCGCGGCCCGTTCCCGCTGGCCCGGCGCCTGGAGTGGGTGGCCGCGGCGACCCCCGAGTACAGCCCGGAGCCGTACGAGCGCCTGGCGGCCGTGCTGCGCGACGGCGGCGAGGACGAGGACGCCCGCGAGGTACTGCTCGCCAAACAGCGCCACCGCCGCGAGTTCCTGCCGCCCGCGGCCAGGCTTTGGGGGTACGTACAGGACTGGACGGTCGCCTACGGGTACCGGCCGGGACGGGCCGCCGTATGGATGGCGGTGCTGTGGGCGGCGACCTCGCTCGCCTTCCGCCATGCCGACCATCCGCCGATCAAGACCGGCGAGCATCCGCCGTGGAACCCCTCCCTCTTCGCCCTCGACCTGCTCCTGCCGGTCATCGATCTCGGTCAGGTGGGCTACTGGCAGTTGCACGGCGGCTGGCAGTGGCTGGCCGCGGCGGTGATCCTGCTCGGCTGGATCCTGGCGACGGCGGTGGCGGCGGGCGCGACGCGGCTGCTGCGCCGGGGCTGAACCGTAATCAGAACGCGTACAACCCTGGCCGCATTTCGGCCGTCTTCTCACCGCAACCATCGATTGAGCAACCACGACGGCGAGCACCCGTTCCGCGAGTGCGGCGTCGCCGGTTCAGGCGCAAAGGGAGGTACCCCCATGGCCTTGCTGCGCGCGTTCATCCGTACCGCCCGGATGGCACGGAACACCTCCCGGCTCGCCGCCGGTCTGCCCGGCGACGACGAGGTGCTGCTCGACGCCGCGGACGAGCGGCTCGCGCCGGCGCTGGTCGCCGCGGGCCAGGGCGAGTACGAGCCCGCGGCCAAACTGCTCGCCACCACGCGCGAGGCCGCCGAGTGGGAGAACCGCGACCGGTACACGACGCGCCTCGCCGCCTTCGCGCGCTCCCGGCCCGAGTGGTTCGCGCTCTGGCGGTACGCGGCCCCGCACGACCCCGACGCGCTGCTGGTCAAGGCCGAGCTGGCGATGTGCCGGCGCTGGGAGTCGCCGGCCCGCGCCGAACTGCTGCGCCAGGTCGCGCCGTTGATCGCCACGGCCGCCGAGGGCGATCCGCGCGATCCGGTGCCGTGGCGGATCGCGCTGGACCACGCCCGGGGCACGAACGCGTCGCACACGGAGTTCGAGGAGCTGTGGTCTCAGGCCGTACGCCGCTCCCCGCACCACTACGGCTGCCATGTGTCCGCCCTCCAGTACCTGTCCGCCGCCTGGTACGGCTCGCACCGCGAGTGCTTCGACTTCGCCGAGCGGGCCGCGCAGGACGCGTTGCCGGGCTCCCTCGTCCAGGCGCTGCCGGTGCGCGCGGCCTTCGCGTATCTGACCGAGGAGGGCGGCAGGTACACGGTGCCGCGCGAGCGCCTGGACGCGGCGGCCGATCTCGCGATCGCCCTGTCGCAGGAGTACGCGCCCGCCGACCCGTGGCCCGCCCAGGTCCGCAACCTGCTCACCTACGTGCTGGTCCGGCTCGAACGCTGGGAGGACGCGCTGGCGCAGCTGCGCCGGATCGGGCCGTACGCCACCTCGTTCCCCTGGGACCGGATCTCGGACGACCCGCTCGGCCAGTTCCTCGAACTCCGGGACGGCGTACGGCTGGAAGTGGCCGCGCGCACGCCGTTCAAGCTACGGGGCGCGGCGCCCGCGCGTCCGCTGAGTGACCACGGCGAACCTGCCCATCCCGGCGACCATTAGGCTTTTGCGTCGTGACCACCGTCCGGCTTCCCCTCTTCCCCCTGAACACGGTGCTGTTCCCGGGCCTCGTGCTGCCCCTGAACATTTTCGAGGAGCGCTATCGCGCCATGATGCGCGAGTTGCTGAAGACTCCCGAGGACGAACCGCGCCGGTTCGCCGTCGTCGCCATCCGCGACGGCCACGAGGTCGCGCCCAGTGCGCAGGGGCTGCCGGACCAGACGGCCGTACCGGAGCGCGGACCCGCGGCCGGTTTCGGCGACGATCCCGCGGGGGCCTTCCACAAGGTGGGCTGCATCGCGGACGCGGCGACCATCCGGGAACGGGCCGACGGCAGCTTCGAGGTGCTGGCCACCGGGACGAGACGCGTACGGCTGCTCTCGGTGGACGCGTCCGGCGCATTCCTGACGGCCGAGCTGGAAGAGCTGGAGGAGGACCCGGGCGAGGAGGCGGGGGCGCTGGCCGAGGGGGTACTGCGGGCCTTCCGTCAGTACCAGAAGCGGCTGGCCGGGGCGCGCGAACGGTCCCTGTCGACCGAGGGCGAGCTGCCGGACGAGCCGTCCGTCGTCTCCTACCTGGTCGCGGCGGCGGCGATGCTGGACGTGCCGGCGAAACAGCGCCTGCTCCAGGCCCCGGACACGGCGTCACGCCTGCGCGAGGAGCTGAAATTGCTGCGCGCGGAGACGGCGATCATCCGTAACCTGCCGTCACTGCCCGCGACGGAGCTGACTCGCGGGCCGACGAGTCTCAACTGACGTAAGGCTTGGTTCCGTTGGCGAAGAAGTCGAAGAAGCAGCAGTCCGGGGGTACCCCGGCGACGGTGGCCCTGACGGCGGCGGGCGTCGCGTACACGGTGCACGCGTACGAGCACGACCCCTCCCACTCGTCGTACGGCGAGGAGGCGGCCGAGGCGATGGGCGTGTCCCCCGAGCGGGTCTTCAAGACCCTGGTGGCGGAGGTCGACGGCGAGCTCACGGTGGCCGTGGTCCCCGTGGCGGGCTCGCTCGACCTCAAGGCCCTGGCCGCGGCAGTCGGCGGCAAACGAGCCACGATGGCCGACCCGGCGGCAGCGGAGCGCACGACGGGCTACGTCCGCGGCGGCATCTCCCCCCTCGGCCAACGCAAGAAACTCCGTACGATCCTCGACTCCTCGGCCTCGGTCCACCCCACGATCTGCGTATCAGCAGGCCGCCGCGGCCTGGAAGTCGAACTCTCCCCGAGGGACCTGGCCAAGCTCACGGAAGCGACCTCGGCGCCGGTGGCCCGCACGTGACCTCTCGACGAATGCCGCACTTTCGGCTAAACCGAGAACATGTCGAAGAAAACACGCAAACGCAAATGGCGCATGAAGAAGGGCCGCTCGAATCATGGGCATAGGCCCGCGTAGGGATAAGGGCGGTTGGTGCCGCTGGGGCGGCAGCAGCCGCCCGCCTGCACACCTGCACTCACCTGCACTATTCAGCCAAGCCCAGCCACATCCAGCCCGTCCGGCGTTTGAGGACGAGGCCGTTCAGGCCGATGGGGATCTGGGGCGCAGCCCCAGCGGGGTCCGGGGCAGAGCCCCGGGACGATGGGGGTCCCCCCGCTCGAGCGAAGCCGAGAGTGGGGGAGGGTAGGGGCGGCGGGGGCGAAAACCCGTGGCGCCCAGCCCCCCGCAGGGAACCCGCCCCTACGCCGGAGGCGCCCCGTAAGGGCCCTGCTGATACGGATCCGGTTCAGGATCCCGCGGCCCGAACAACGCCGTCAGCCCCAGATGAACCAGCAGCGCCGCCACGGACCACGCCAGCAACGCCCCCTTCGCTCCAAGCTCCAGAGGCGCCGCGAACGTGACCCCCCGGCCCACCTCCCGCGCATGCGCTGCCACATCCTGCGTAGGCCCGAGCCAGACCCCCAGCCGCCAGGCAAGCAGCGAACCGAGCACACCCCCGACCGTGAGCGCGACAACGATCCCAATCCCCCCACGCCGCCGCAGAACGAACACGACCAGCGCACTCACCAGCCCGAACCCGAGCGCGAGCAGAGTGAACGTCCCGTCCACCCCGATGGCCTGCTCCCCCTCCGTGTCCTTGAGGTAGACCGCGGACGCGTCCGAGACCAACGGCACCTCAGGGGCGAGCCACCACCACAGCACCCCGAGCAACACCCCGCCGACCGCCATCGCGAGCACGATGACAGCGGCCTCCCGCACTTCGGTCTTCATCCCGGGGCCGTCCTCCTGATAACCGACGGATCCGCCCGCACCAGCAGCGGCGGCGGGCGGCGACGCCTGCCAGGCAGGGTGCGGAGACTGGTACTCCGGAGACTGCTGATCCGGAGAAGGGCGATGCGGCGGCTGGGGCGGAGTAAGCGGTGCGGTCACCCTGACATCGTGCCAGGCTCAACTGTCAACCGTGTCATCGGACGGCAGCCCGACGATAGGCCCAGGTCGCGACGGCCAGCGAGACCACCCCGACTCCCGCGCACACGGCGAGGTCGAGCACGACGACCCCCCAGTCGGGATGCGCCCCGAAGGTCAGCCCGAAGGCCTCGACACCGTACGTGGACGGCAGCAGATCCCGCGCGTACTGGACGACCGCAGGCAGCCGATCCGCCGGCAGCACCCCGAGCAGCAGAGCCGCCGACATCCCCAACTGCCCGAGCAACGTGGCGAGTTCGGGCCGCGGCGCCAGCAGCCCGAGCGCCGCTCCGAGCCCGGCGAGCGCCGCACCGGCGAGCGGGATCACGGCGGCGAGGATCCACAGATTCGCCATCGGCAGCCCGAAGAGCACACACCCGAAGACGGCGGTGACCACAGTCCCCGGCACGGTGAAGGAGGCGTACGCACCCGCCGCACCCAGCACCACCGCCGCCGGCGGCACCGGCAACGTCGCGTAATGGTCGAGCCCACCGCTCGCACGCAGCTGCCCGAAGTACTGAGCGAGCAGATTCAGCGCGACGAACGCGACGACGAGCACCGACGAGCCCGCCACCACGGCCCGCGCCTCGCCCCCGCCGTCCACCACCCCGCGCATCAGGACCATGATCCCGATCGACTGGAAGGTGGCCACGAACAGCAGCGGAATCCGCGCGACCCGCGCCCGGGACAGCTGCGCCCGGTACACAGCGCAAAGCGCAGGCCACAGCCGGGCACGCGGTCCGAGCTCGGCGGCTTCTTGCGCGACGGCGTCCTCGACGGGGAGGGCACGGCCCGGCAGGACCTCGGCGGGTACGACACTCACGTCGAGCGGCTCCTGTTCGCTTCAGCTGTCGTCCTGTTCCGTACGGCCAGAGCGGCCCGAACACTCACGCCTTGACCAACCCCCGTACATTGCCGGCGCTCCCGCCCAGCGCCAGATACACGTCTTCGAGGCTCGGCGTGGCGAGCGTGAAGTCGTCCAGGGCGGCGAACGCGGCCCCGCCGGTGACGGCGGCGACCGCTGCGCGGGCCTCTTCGGGGGCGAGACGCAGCGCCCAGCGGCGGCCGGACTCGACGGCGCGGTCGCGCAGAGCGGCGACCTCGGGAACGTCGAGGGGCGCGCGCTCGCGCCAGACGAGTTCGAGGCGCACCTCGCCCGCGACCTGCTCCTTCAGCCCGGAGGGGGTGTCGCAGGCGATGACCCGGCCCTGGTCCATCACGGCGACGCGGTCGAGAACCGTTTCGGCCTCGATGACGTTGTGGGTGACCAGCAGAACCGTTGTGCCGTTCTCGGCCCGCCGCCGGTCGACGGCGCCCCAGACGGCGCGACGGGCGATCGGGTCCATGCCAGCGGTCGGCTCGTCGAGCACGAGCAGCGGGCGTTCACCCACGAGGGTGGCGGCGAAGCAGGCAAGCCGCCGCTGCCCGCCGGACAGTTTCCGCAGCGGCCGTGAGGCGAGAGGGGTGAGGCCCAGCTCCTCGAGGACGGTGTCCCGCTCGGCCCGCGCGCTGCGCACGTCGAGCCCGCGCAGCCGCCCGGTGGTCTCCGCGGCGAGCGACACCGTCAGCTCGTCGAGCGCGGTGGACTCCTGTCCGAGGTACGCGAGGATCCGCGCCGCCCGCTCGGGATGGCGCACGACGTCGTGCCCGAGGATCTCGACGCTGCCGCGATCGGGGCGCATCAGTCCGGTCAGCTGCCGTACGAGGGTGGACTTGCCGGCGCCGTTCGGCCCGAGCAGCCCGAAGATCTCACCGCGCCGGATGTCGATCCGTACGCCGTCGGTGGCCCGCACCTCGGGTGTCCCGGGTGCCCCGCGCCGTCCGCGCACCGCCGGATAGGTCTTGGTCAGATCCCGCACCGCGCACACGACATCCCCACCGTGCCCGTGCCGGGCTGTCTGTGCGGTGCGCGTACTCACGAGGGACGAGACTACGGGGTCCCCGGCGCGGAACCACGATCGGGGCACCATCGGGGTCGAAACCGGGACACCGCGCCGCCCCCCGTCACTGTCCCGCGGGCGCGTGCTCCGCGCCCCGTCAGGGGCGAAGCGGCCTTGGTGAAGTTCGGTGCGGTACCGCGCCCCGTCAGGGGCGCGGGGCTGTATCAATTTGCGGCTCCGCCGCGTGGGCGCGACCAGCCACGACGGACTCGCAGTCGACGCACCGAACCTCCCAGCGGAGCGCTTAGGCGCTCACTCCCCAGCGGGAGCGTGCTCCGCAGCCGTCCGCACATCGATCTCCCGCCAGAAACCGGCCCGGATCGCGTACCGGTCATGCTCGTCGATCTGGTCGTCCTTGTGCGCGAGCAGCCCGAACCGCGCCGCGTACCGCAACAGCTCCCCGTCGATCCGGTGCGGCACCCGTGGATACATCGTGGACAGCTTCTGCAGATGCGCCGGGTCGGACAGCCGCCCCATCCAGCGCCGCGCGAACACCTGCCCGACCTCGTACGGATCCCCGCCCACCGTCGTGATGTCCTCCTCGCGGTCGGCCCACCGCTGCTCGGCCGTGGTGAGCTGCGCGAGCGTCGGCAACGCGGCCGCGTCCGCGGACTCGGCGGCGCCGGGCCGGTCGACCCACCCCTTGTCGGACGACCACCGCAGCGTCGCGTTCGCGGGATGCTGGGCGGCCTGCGCACCGGGCGCGCGCAACGCCGCCAGATCCTTCGGCGTCGGTACCCCCTTCGCGGCTGGCCCCCGCTCCTGAGTGCCGTTCTCACTCGGCGCCGGCTGCGGGTGCTGCTGCTCCCGCGCGCTCCGCTCGCTCCCGGAGGGCATCGCGGACTCGGGCAGCGGCGCGGAGAGGATCGCGGCGATCTCGGGCCGCGGCGCGGGCGGCGGCGCGCAGATCCCGCCGAACTCCTTGGCCCGTACGGCCTTGGTGATCCACGTCCGGTCCAGTACGCGGCGCTCGTCGGCCTCCGCGACCAGGTCCTCGGACTGGTTGTAGTCGCCGTCGGCGGCCTGCACGGCCCACAGGTGTACGGCGACGCCGTGCTCCTTGGCGGCCATCATGCCCGGCAGCAGATCCCCGTCACCGGTCACCAGGACCACGTCGGAGCAGGCCCGGTTGCGCGCCAGCTCGGTGAGCTCGGCGTGCATGGCGGCGTCAACGCCCTTCTGCGCCCACCGCCCGTCACTGCGGGTCAGCGCACCCAGACGTACGGTCACCCGTGGCATCACGCGCAGCCTGCGGTGCTCGGGCTGCGGTACGCGGTCGGGGGCGCCGTCGAACCAGTAGATGCGCAACAGGGGCCGCTCCGTGTCGGACTCGGCGCGCTCGCGCAGCCCCTGGATCAGGGCGGCGTGGTCGACGGTGATCCGGGACCTCGAAGGCTCCCCGGCGAGAAGACTGGCGGCGGCCCCGAGCAGATACCCGGCGTCCACCAGGACGATGCAGCGGTCCACGCGATCCACCCTCTTTCCGGGAGGTTTGCTTCGGGCTTCCTTCGAGTCTGCCCGACTGCGCGGAGGTTAACGGCCGGAACTCGATCTTCGGCGTGGCGGATCGGAAGTTCACTCTCCGCTGTGCCTTATTACGCACGGTAATTCTCTGACATGCGCGGCTTCTGTGCCTATGTGAATCTGATCCCGGTCCTGGCCCCTAGGTAACCCCAACAGGAGGCAGATCACCATGGCCAAGAACAAGAACCGCAAGCAGGGCGGCCCGCAGCAGCGCGGCACACAGGAGCAAGCCCGACGCGGCGCCGAGGAGTTGGCGTCCGCCGCCGAGCAGACCGAATCCGCGCCGGGCCCCGACCGGTTCACCTCCGGCGGCAAGCGGCAGAAGAAGTTCGGCCACAACTAGGGGGCGACACAGGGCGAGAGGGGCGCACCCGGAAGGATCGGGGGCGCCCCTCGTCGTTTTCCGTACGCGGTATTCAGTACGCGTCTGCTCAGTGCGCGTCCTCTCAGCCGGCCAGGCAGGACGGGCCGAGCAGCACCTTCAAGTCCCCGAAGAGCGCCGGGTCCGGCTTCACCCGGTGCCGGTCGAGCCGCAGCACCGTCGTCTTGCGCGGGCCCTGGAGCTTGATGCGTACCTCGCTGTCGCCCTTGTGGTGGCTGAGGATCTCGCCGAGCCGGCTGACCATGGGCGGGGTGACCTTCAGCGCCGGAATCGTCAGGATGACGGGGGCGTTGGTGCCCGCGTTCGACAGATCCGGTACTTGGAGTTCCATGGCGACGAGGCGGGGTACGTCCTCGCGTTTGTCGAGGCGTCCCTT
>NZ_BAAGPS010000080.1:0-230078 GCF_054783935.1 Streptomyces pseudoechinosporeus | reverse complement strand
TCGCGCCGCTGGGCCGTCGCGGATTCCGGGCGGGATCGCCAGTCGTAGTAGCCGGATCTGGATACGCCGAGCCGGCCGCACATGAACTCGACGCGGTATGCGTACTCCTCGGTGTCGAGCCGCATCTCGTCGATGAACTCGTACTTGCCTGCTGCCGGGGATCCTTCGCGAAGTACGCTGCGGCTTTTTTCAGGAAGGTAACTTCCATCTCCAGCTCGCGGTTGCGTCGTTCGAGTTCCTTCAGGCGCGCCCGCTCGTTCACCGCCAGTTCCGCGTCGGGAGCCGGTTCCTGCTGCTTCTGGTGCTTCTTGACCCAGCCGCGCAGCGTCTCCGGATTCAGCTCAAGCTCCCGGGCAACTTCGGAGATCGTCTTGCTCGACCTCAACGCGATCTGGACGGCTTCCTCGCGGAACTCCGGCGAGTACTTACTGGGTGGCGCCACTTCTTCCTCGTTTCCTGTTCAGGACAACCCTATGGGTCCCTGTCCGGGAACTTCGTGGCCCCTCAACCCCCGGCGGCCCCGGCTCCTGCCTCGCCTGTTCGGCGCTGCGCTCGGGCGGGCCTGGTCTCCTGACCGGGTGGATGGCCTGCTGGAGTGGCAGGAGTTGGTGATTGCTCGCATGCGGGTCGGCACGGTGCCGGCTCTGGACAACCGCAGCACCGTCGAGGGCGCTTGGGGATGCGGCGAAGTCGAAGTCGCAGGTTCCGGTGTGGCGCCACGGGCTTGCCTGGTCTGCACTGTCGGTGGACCACCAACGCATCCTCAAAACATGGACGTGGTTCCGGCGCGGGTGGAGGCGCTGCGGTCGAAGGCGAAACGCCTGGTCGTGCGTGGCTGGCCGGCTGAGCGACTTGCGCGTGGGCTGGCCTGCCCCCTTGTTCAGGGCGGAGTCCGTGATATCCGTCTGGTCGATTCCCAGGCGTGCAGCCGCGCGGAGCTGGAGGACTGCCTGCAGTTGCTGCGCCGCGGCATGGTCCGCGACGAGCTGCACGGATCGATGCCGTTGGAGGAAGCAGTCGCCGCACACGACCTGCTTGAGGCACGGGCGGTCGAGGCACCATCAATCTGTCGCGCGGGGACCACCGTGCCCCGCATCAGGATCGATGAGTTCGGCGATGTGCAGGCCCCGTCTGTCAGGGGCGAGTTGCCTGACCGGTCACCCGCTGGACGGGGTCCGCGCTGTCTGGGCAGTATGTCGGTTCGGCCATGCCGAGCGACGGGTACACCGTCGCCGGCACACGGTCGGCCTTCCACACCCCGAAGGCGCTGACCAGGTACGCCGCGCCGTTGTCGGCCACCAGCACGACGCGGTCCGCGGCCCGGCCGCGGTCAGCCGGCGGGCAGCGGCGTCGATCAGCTCTTCGAGCTCTGCGTAGCCGATGTCCTTGCCACCGTCGGACAGCGCGAGAGCAGGGGGCTGGACACCCGCCCAGTGGTCCGGGCGAGCGAGGAAGCCGCCCGGTGGTACGTCGGTCACTACTGCCTCTGGAACATGACCACCCACTGGCCCTCCTGGCACACCTCGTCGCGCTGGTTGACCACCTGCACATCGAAGGTGACCACACCACGGTCCGGCTTGGAAGAAGACGGCCGCAGCTCGGCCACCCGCTGGTGGACCCTGATCGTGTCCCCGATCCGCACCGCCGCCTTGAGGCTCCAGTTCATGCCGAGGAACGCGATCGCGGTACCGTCCTTGATGCCGAGACGCGACTCCAAACCGGTCGCCACGGCGAACACTCCGGGGCCCTGGAAGATGCGCCCCCCGAACTGGGTCTTCTTCGAGAACTCCTCATCGGTGTGCAGCGGGTTGAAGTCCCCCGAGATCCCGGAGAAGGCCACCAGGTCCGCCTCGGTGATCGTGCGGGCCGGTGTCACCCAGCTCTGGCCCAGGGAGAAGTCGTCGAAGTACAGTCCGGTCACCCCGGCCGCCGTTTCCAACACGCTCATGGCCCCCAACTTTCGTCCGTGGTCGGGCGCCTCCATCGGCGCTCCCGAGCGAGTCTGGCCGCCACCGGCAGACCGGACCATCGGCCTGGTTACCAAAGAACCATGAGCCTGGCTGAATATTTCCGAAGGGCCCAGCAGGGGACCGATCGAGGAAAGGGAGCCATGGATGGATTGTGGGATTTCCAGGAATACGTCACCGATGCGAATGCTCCGCCGACTGGGCGAACAGCACCCCCTTTACGGTCGGTTCACCATCAGGCGACTCTTGTCGCCCGCACGGTGCCCAGGAAGGGCCCATCACGCATGAGCCTCTGCTTCCCGGCGACACTCGTCAACAGACGCTGCCACGACGCGGCGTCCACTCAGGTGGCCGGCAGACAAGCTCGCCGGTCCTCTCATCGGTGATCGGGACCATATCGGAGTGAAGGGCAGGGTGCCGGCCCGGACGCGCGCGGTGGGCGCGTGCGCGAGGGCGGTCGGATCTTGGTGAGATCCTCCGCGCCCGGCGACCGGCACGCATGACAGCGGCCAGCGGCCGGGCACCGGGGGGTTGCCGGTGCCCGCCCGCGAGTCAGCCGACCTCGAGGACGAACTTGCCGAGATGGTGGTCGCGCTCGAGTGCGGCCTGGGCGTCGAGGGCCTGGGTCCACGCAAACGTCCGGTCGACGACGGGACGGAGGGCGTCGGCCGCGCTGTTGAGATCGATCTCGGCGCACAGGGCCCTGACGACTTCAGTCTTCTCCTCAAGAGTGCGGGTGCGGAATGTCGTACCGATGATCTCCAGCCGCTTGCGGGCGAGTTCCTCCATGTCCAGGACTCCCTCCGCCCCTCCGAGACGGCCGACACCGACGATGCATCCGCGCACTGCTGCGGCACGGATGTTCGCCGGGAGGTAGGGGCCTCCCAACATGGTCGACGATGACGTCGGCTCCGGCTCCGCCGGTGACTTCCTGGACCCGCTCGGCGAAGTCGTGCTCGCTCGTGCTGATCAGTTCGTCGAGTCCCAGCTGCCGCAGGGCCGTGCCGTCGCGCCCCGACCGGGAGGTGCCCAGGATCCGCCCGGCTCCCAGCTGCCGGGCGACCTGGATCGCCTGGGTGCCCACGCCACTGGCTGCGGCGGGGTGATGAGCATGTGCCCAGCGTGGCGCACCGACTCGTGCCCGAAGGCCGTGAGCCACCCGAGGCCTGCCAGACCACGGACGGCCTCACACCAGCGCCGCAACAGCCGGGGCGGAACCACTCGCCGAGGTCCTCTCCCCCACCGTGCTCATGACCGGACGAGCCCGCCGTCGACGAAGAGCGTCTGGCCGGTGATGAACACAGCATCGTCGGAGACGAGGAAGGACAACGTGCCCGTGAGGTCCTCGGGGACTTCCACCCGTCGGATGGCCTGCGCCTGCGGAGCCGCCTCGAACAGTTCCGCCGGCCCGGCCTCCGTCGTCGCCGTACGCACCAGGCTGGGCGCGATGGCGTTGACGGTGATGCCGGCGTCGCCCAGTTCGGTGGCCAGTGCCCGGGTGAGGCCGATCACGGCCATCTTGCTCGCCATGTAGTGCGCGAAGCCGGGAGCGACCAAAGCGACGGAGTTCGACGTCATGTTGACGATCCGGCCCCAGCCCCGCTCGCGCATGCCCGGCACGAACGCCTTCGCCGTGTGGAACATGGCATCGACGTTCAGGCTGAACACCGCGCGCCACTGCTCGAAGGTGATGGCGTCGAACGGCTGGATAGGATAGACACCTGCGTTGTTGACCAGGATGTCGACCCCCCCGAACTGCTCCGTGACCTCCTCCTGGGCGGCCACCACACTGGCGGGCTCGGTGAGATCGGCCTGTACGGCGATGGCCCGGCCACCCGCGTCGAGGATCTCCTTCACGACCGGGGTGGCATCGGCCCGGTCCAGCACCGCCACGGCGGCACCTTCGGCAGCCAGCCGGAGGGCAAAGGCACGGCCGATCCCGGCCGCAGCTCCGGTGACGACCGCGGTCCGGCCTTCGTGCCGCATGGTGACTCCTCTGTACGGTGTTCAGAGCCCGAAGGATGTATGCAGATACGGACCCGTCGGCGGCTTCAGCCGGCGGGGACTGGCAACGGTCGTCTCGATCTCCTCACGGCGCGCTGTGGGAGCCGGTCATCAGGGCGGCGAGGTCCTCCGGCTGAAGGAACGACGGCGGGGGCGGCGGCCCCCAGTTGTAGAGACCCTTGAGTCCTTCGAACATCCCCGGCTTCCAGAGCTGGTCGTCGAGGACGCAGTCGAGGTCGCTGTAGTACTCGGAGAAGTTGCCCGCGGGGTCCCTCAGGTACCAGAAGAAATTCGACCCGACGTGATGACGGCCCAGGCCCCAGATGTGCCGCTCGGGATTGCCTTCCAGCATGGCCGTGGCCCCGCGGCCCACCTCGTCGACGTCGTCGACCTGCCACGCGGTGTGGTGCAGGAAGTTCAGCGGGGACTGCTGGACGAGGAAGTTGTGGTGGTCGGTCGAGCAGCGCATGAAGGCGGCGAGGCCCTTGGCCTCGTCGGTGACCTTGAAGCCGAGTCCCTCGGTAAAGAACCGCTGGGTGGCCTCCTTGTCCACGGAACCGACCACGATGTGCCCGAGCTTGCGGGGCCGGACCGGTCCCTCCCGCAGGATGCCGGGGGCCCGGGTGTTGGGGCGCTCCACGCGCCCCGGTCCGTTGTACGGGGTCGGAGGCTGTTCCGGCTGGACGAGCCGCGGCATGACCCGCAGGGTGACGTCGAACCCGCCGATGGGCTCCCGGACCGAGAGCGTGTCCGCGCTTTTGGAGACCGTCAGGTCGAGCTTGGTCAGGGACTCCGCCGTGCGGCCGAGGTCGTCCTCGTCGTCAATGCCGACTTCGATGGCGAGGAGTTGGCGGGTGGGTGAGTGGCGCAGGATGAGCTGTTCACCGCCGTCCTGGGTGGCGAACCGGCCGGGTGCGGTCTCGGTGAGACCGAATTCCGCGTAGTAGGCGGTGGTTTCGGCGACGTTGGGCACCCCGATGGTGACCGACGCCATACGATGAAGGGCCATGATCTGTTCCCTCGTGGACTCGTCGTTGAGCAGAGAAGTGGCGCGATGGAGTGGAGAGGTGGCGCGGAGGAGGCTTGAGCGCCCGGGTCAGGCGAAGCAGCGCTGGCGGATCTCCCCGATGCCCTCGATGCGGCTGACGACCTCGTCGCCGGGCGAGAGGAACCTGGGAGGGGTCCGGGCCATGCCGACGCCGCTGGGAGTACCGGTGAAGATCAGGTCGCCGGGGAGCAGCGGACACACCGCGGACAGCCGGGCGATCAGCTCGCGAACCGGGAAGATCATCGAAGAGGTGCGGGCCTTCTGGACCTCTTCGCCGTTGATCGTGCAGCTGAGCTCCAGATCGTCCGGGTTGTCGAATTCGTCCGGCGTGATCAGCCACGGACCGATGGGGCCGAACCCGGGGAAGGACTTGCCCAGCGAGAACTGCGGGACCGGACCCGTGAGTTGCACCTTCCGCTCGGAGAAGTCCTGCCCGACGGTCAGCCCGGCGACGTACTCCCAGGCGTCCTCCTCCTTGACGTGATGCGCCGGCCGACCGATGACCACGACGAGCTCCACCTCCCAGTCCACCGAGCCGCTCGGCAGCGGGAGATCCCCGTACGGGCCGGTGATGCAGGTGGGAAACTTCGTGAACGTCGGCGGCGCCTCGGGGAGCGCCACCCCCGACTCCTTGGCGTGATCGTTGTAGTTCAGCCCGATCGCGAAGACCTGCCGGGGTGCCGGAACGGGAGGCCCGAGGGTGTCGGGAGCGACGACGGCGTCGGCCGTTGCCCCTGCCGCGGGGACCGCGTCGGCGGCCCACTCGCGGAACTCGTCCCATCGTTCGTAGACGGCCTGAGGATCGGACGAGAACCGATCATCGCTGAGCCGGGCGACGTCGGCTGTGTTGCCGTCGGCGGTGAGGACGGTAAGACGTTGTGCCACGGATGCCACGCGCATGTTCGCTCCTGGAGCCACATCGACCGGTGCTGTCTACCATCAACATCCGCCGAGCATTTCGGCATGTCAATACGTTTTCGAAATTCTGTTGGGGTTACGACATTGGCCCGTCTCTGCTTTACTTCAGGACATGCTCAGTGACGCACCGACGAAGGCCGGCCGGTCCGGAGCGCCGACGAGGGCGGAGAAGGTCTACGCCGAGCTCCGCAGCGACATACTCAACGGCCGCCTCGGTCCCGGAGAACGACTGCCGTTCGCCCAACTCGGCGAGCGGTACCAGGCAAGCACCGGCGTACTCCGGGAGGTCCTTCCCAGGCTCGTCGAGCAGGGCCTGGTGACTTCCGAACGGCAGTTCGGGTTCCGTGTCATGCCGGTGTCCGAGGTGGACCTACGCCATCTCACCGAGCTCAGGGTCACCATCGAGTCCCAGGCCCTGCGGCAGTCCGTCGAACAGGGCGACCTCGCGTGGCAGTCACGCCTTGTGGCGGTCCATCACACCCTGGCCGCCACTCCGATGACCGACCTGTCGGGCGCCATCAACGAGGACTGGCTGGAAGCCCACGCCCGGTTCCACGCGACGCTCAACGAGGCATGCCCGAACGGCAGGCTCCGTGGGCTCGCCGACTCCCTGCGGGCCGTCTCCGAGGTCTACCGCTGCTGGTCGGGCGTCGCCACCGACGGTGCGGGCCGGGACGTCACGGGCGAACACGGCCGGATTCTTGACGCCGCGCTCGCCGGCGACGCCGATCGTGCCGTGGCGGAACTCACCGCGCACATCCAGCGCACGACGGACGCGCTGCTGGCATCCCGCGGTGCGACTGCTCCCGACGGAAGCACGGCCCCTAGAGAAAACGGCCCCTAGAGAAACACGAGGAGCGTGATGGCAGATGCGCGAGCTCCACCCAGCGCCGTACTCACCGACCGGGTCATGCCCGGTGCCACCTGCTTCCCCGGCCCGGCTCGACTACGCCGAACACGCCGTCCGGGTAACCGACCCCGAGCATCCCGCCCTCATCGCCATCGACGACAAGAACGGCCGCGGGGCCGACTGGTCCTGGACCTCACTGAGACAGCGAACGGCGGCGCTCGCGGCGCACTTCCGCGAGCTCGGCGACCGGCCCGGCGACCGGATCGTCGGCTACCAGCCGACTATCCGCACGCCGTCGTCGCCTCCCTCGCCACGGCCAGTGCCAGCGCCGTCCGGCCCTCCTCCGGCCAGGATTTCGCCCCCGAGCGCGAGGAAGAACGCCACCTACACCGCGTTCCGCGAGGTCGGCGCGTGATCCGCACCGTGCAGCTGCTGCGCTACCTCTCGGATGCCCGCTGCGCGAGCAGGATCTGACCGCCGGGGCCTTAGGGCAGGCCGCCTGACCGGGTCGAGCGTTCGCCACCGAGGTCGTCCGCGCCGTCCGTGATGCCCTCGGACAGCTCCTACCGAGATACTTGGCCAGCCACAGACCTTATTGCTACGTTTACGTGCCCAGCCACCTAATGCGGTGGAACGTACGGATCTGTCACCTCCCGGTCGCGACACGCGACCCCCTCATCCAAGGAGACCCCCATGCGCCATGCCTTTGATCCAGAGCTCGCCCCGATCGCGGAGATACTCCCCCACCTCCCTTACGCCGATCCCCCAGCGTTCCGCCAGCAGGCCACCGAGTTCGCCGCGAGCATGCTGGGGCGCCCTGAGACGGCCATTCCCGTCGAGGTACGGGATGTGGCGGTGCCGGGCCCGGCAGGCGCGCCGGAGGTTCCCGTAAGGATCTACACTCCCAAGAGCGGCCAGGCAGCGTCCGGCGCGTTCATCTATATCCATGGCGGCGGCTGGATCGGCGGCGACGTCGCCGCCAATGACGGCCTCACGTACGCCCTGGCCGCCGAGTCGGGGGCCGTCGTGCTGTCCGTGGAATACCGCCTGGCCCCCGAGAACCCCTTCCCGGCCGCGCTCGAGGACTGCTACGCGGCCTTCCTCTGGACGGTCGAGAACGCCGCGGAACTGGGCATCGACCCCGAGCGGATCGGGATCGGAGGCGACAGCGCCGGCGCCAACCTCTCGGCCGGCGTGAGCCTGATGGCCCGCGACCGGGGCGGGCCGACGCCGTGCTTCCAGTTCCTGCGCGTCCCGGCCTTTGACGACCGCCTCGACACCCCGTCCATGGCCGAACTCACCGACACGCCGATCCTCAGGGGGTCCGACCTGCCGTTCGTGTGGGACTTCTACCTGGGCGGCCCGGGGCGTCGAGGTGGCCCCGATGTCTCCCCGTACGCCGCACCGGCCCGCGCCGAGGATCTGACCGGCCTCCCGCCCGCCTACGTCTGCGTCAGCGAGTTCGACCCGCTGCGCGACGAAGCCATCGCCTACGCCCAGCGCCTCCTCGATTCCGGCGTACCCACCGAACTCCACCTCGTGCCCGGCACCTTCCACGGTTCCCACGCCATCCTCGGGCCGAAGATCAACGAACGGGTGAACGCCGAGGCGGTCACTGTCATCCAGCGCGGCCTGAAGATCGAACAGTAAGCGCGGACAGCGTCACGTGCATGCCCGGCGCGGCATTGCGCGGCTCGCGCCGTGCGGTGCCGCGCCGCTCGCTGGAGCAGTGAGCATCCCCCACCCAGGGCCACCGCGTCTCGCGCGGCGGCCCTGGGAAACGAAACCGCCATCTCGCCGAGACCGACGCGACCGCGACCGATCCCGGCGCAGCTCGGGCCTCAGCAAATATTTGGCTAGCCACGTGTTTGCTGTTACGGTAGTTATGTGTCCAGCCACCTAAATGGGTGGTGACACGAGAGGAGTCGTCATGAAAGCCATCCTGTTCGACCGTTTCGGAGGCACGGACGTGCTGCACGAGGCGGACATCAAGGTCCCGCAGCCCGGCCCCGGGCAGGTCCTCGTCCGCGTCAAGGCGGCCGGGCTGAACGCGCTGGACGGCAAGATCCGCTCCGGGGCGCTGGAAGCCAGGTTCCCCACGCCGCTGCCCGCCGTCCCCGGTGGCGAGCTGGCCGGTGTGGTGGACGCCCTGGGTGAGGGCGTGCGGGACGTGCAGGTGGGTGACGAGGTGCTGGGGTGGTCGGACACCGGCTCGTACGCCGAGTACGCGCTGGCCACCACCGTGGCCCTCAAGCCCGCCGGCCTCGACTGGCAGCACGCCGTCGCGCTGCCGGTGGCGGGCGCGACGGCCGAGGGGGTCCTGGACCTGCTCGGCGTCGCCGCCGGGGAGACCGTGCTGATGCACGGCGCGGCCGGAGCGGTCGGCACCCTGGCGGTCCAGCTCGCCACGGCCCGCGGAGCGCGTGTCATCGGCACCGCCGGCGCCGCCAACCAGGACTACCTCACCTCGCTCGGCGCCACCGCGACCCTCTACGGCGAGGGCCTGGTCGAGCGGGTCCAGGCACTGGCCCCCGACGGCGTGGACGCGGTGTTCGACCTGGCCGGGAAGGGAGCCCTTGAGGACTCCATCACCCTGCGCGGCGGCACCGAGCGCATCGTCACCATCGCCGACCTCCGCGCGCACCAGTTCGGCATCACCTTCTTCAGTCTCCAAGAACGTTCGGCCGCCCACCTGGCCGCGCTGGCCCAGGACGCCGCGACCGGGAAGGTCGTCACCACCGTCACCGCCTACCCGCTCGCCCAGGCCGCCACGGCCCAGCAGGTCAGCGACGCCGGGCATGGCCGGGGCAAGCTCGTCCTCACCGTCGACTGATCGCGCCCGCCACGCCCTCCCACTTGGTCGTCACAGCACCAGAAGGCCCCCTCATGCTGAACTCCCTGTGGACATCGACCACCGTCGGTGGCCGACCACGGTCCTCATCCTCGCGCTCGCCAACCCGGACCTGGTCGAGCGGCTACGCTCTGACGCGCCGCTGAACACCCCCGATCCGATGACCTTCTACGGCGGCGGAGCGGTCGGCTACACCGACTACCCCACCCACACCGTCTGAGGAACCCAACCATGCCCGCCCCGACACCCCGCATCCCCACTACGGCCAGCGAGGGACCGATGAGCTACGCGATCTACCAGCTCGCCCGCGCTCACCGCGCCCGCGCCGCCGCAATGCTCCGCGAGATGGACCTGCATCCCGGACAGGAACTGCTGCTGATGCACCTCCTCGACCAGGACGGCCAGACCCAGTCCGAGCTGCTCGAAAGCGTCGACGTGGACCACTCCACCATCTCCAAGTCCCTACGCCGCATGCAGGATGCCGGCCTGCTCGTCCGCGAACCGGCCGCACACGACCGACGCGTCATGGTCGTCCACCTCACTGACAAGGGCCGTGCTATGCGCGAGCCCCTGGCAGCCATGTGGCGGGCCCTGGAGGAGACCTCCGCGCAAAACCTGTCGGCGCAGCAGGCGGAGTCCTTCGTCCGCATGGCCTACGCCATGGCCGACGCGATCAACAGCCGCGCTCTTCCGGAAGAAGAGTCCACGTAACTCACCCGTTTGCACCCCATCTGGCGTGCCCCGCTCGCCAGATGGGGTGGGATGCGAGCATGGGGTGCAAATCGTTTGGATTTGGCGGAGTCACTGCTAACTTCCGCACGTCGGGGAGAACGAGTGGTTGCGGGGCCTCAGCGTCAATCAAGCGCGAGATGTCCCGGTGCAGGCAGGCGGAACTCATCCGGGGGGCGAGGGCAACACTCCCGCGGGGACGGCGAGCCCTTCCCCATCGCCAACTGGCTGTACATCGAGGACGGCCGCATCACCCGCGTCCGGGTCACCTTCGACCTCGGCAAGCTCCTGCAGGCCGGCGGTGACCCGCGCAAACGGATCCGGCCACCAAAGGCCCGCCTCTTGAGCGACCCGGGCCGACGGCACCCACGTCCGCGGCCACCCCTGCTCCGCCCATCCACTCCCCCCACTCCTGACCTGATGGAAGTGAGACCCCATGTCCACCACCCTCCCCGTCCTCGTCGTCGGCGCGACCGGCTCCGTCGGCGGCAAGGTCGTCGACGAACTGCTCAAGCGCGGCAAGAACGTCCGCGCCCTGGTCCGGCCGACCACCGACGCGAGCAGGCTCGAAAACCGGGGTGTCGAGATCGCCCGCGGCGACATGCTCGACCTCGACTCGCTCGTCGCCGCCATGAACGGCGCCGATGCCGTCATCACCACCGCCGCCGGCTACACCCGCGGCGGCAAGAACGCGCACGACATCGACACCGTCGGCAACGCCAACCTCGCCGAGGCCGCCCACCGCGCCGGCATCCGAAGGTTCGTCCTGACCAGCATCCTCACCAGCGACCAGACGCCCCAGGTCCCGCACTTCTGGCACAAGAAGATCGCCGAGGACAAGCTCGAACAGCTCGGCGTCCCGTTCGTCGCACTGCGCCCGGGAGCGTTTTTCGACCAGATCGCGAGCATGGCGGGCGACCCGGTCGACAAGGGCCGCCTGATCTGGATGAGCAAGGCCAACGTCCCACTGACCTGGGTCCACACCTCGGATCTCGCGGTGTGCCTGGCGGCCGCGGTCGACGCCGAGGCCGCCAACGGCGAGCGCATCGACATCGGTTGGGACCGTCCGGTCAGCATGCGCGAGGTGGCCGACCTGATGGGCAGCCGGGCCGGAAAGAAGATCAAGGTGTGGACCGTCCCTTCGACCGTCACACGCGCATCAGGAGCCGTCGTCGGCCGCTTCGTGCCGGTGGTCAAGGACATGGCCGCGATGTTCGGCTGGTTCGACACGGGCCGCTATGTCGCCGACACCCGCCGGCAGGAGCAGCTGTTCGGCCTCGTCCCCACGGCCGAGGACGTCGTGGCCCGGTTCACCGACGAGCTGGGCAAGGCACGGCACCAGTGACGGGCCCGCATCCCGGTCCCGCTGCCCGGGCGGGGGTCTCATCGATGTGTGGCGGAATCGCCATGACAGATTCATCAGCGCCGGTGTGTCCATGACGATGCGCGCATCGTGCTGTCCGAGCCGGGCGGTGTGGACAAGCTCGTCGTCAAGGACGTCCCCTGCCCGCGGTGCAGCCGGGCGGGGCGCGGGATCCGGGTGAAGGCGTCCGGGGTGAACGAGTCGGAGGTGACGACCGGCAAGGGGCTCGCCGACTCGGACGTGACCTTGCCGCGCATGCCGGGCATCGAGGGTGCCGGCGTGGTGGACGAGGCCCGAGGGCAGCGGTCTGACGCCGGTCGGCCAGGTGGCGGCGATGATCGGGAGGCATGGGCCGCTCCAGCGACGGTTCCTGCGCCCAGTACCTCCTGGTACCGGTCGGCCAGGTGATCCCCGTCAGTTCGGACCTGCCGTGGTCGACGCTGGGCGCGCTGCCGGAGATGTCCGGACGGCCTCGGCTCCCTCACCACCGGCCTGGACCTCAAGTCCGGGCAGACCCCGCTGATCCGGCGGAACGTCCACGGTCGGGCTGAGCGCGGCCGCGATGGCAAAGGGCATGCACGCCACCGTCGTCGCCACCACCCGCAGCCCGGCTCGCGCCGACATGCTGCGGGGGCTCGGTGTCGATCACCCGGCGATGGACGACGGCAAGATCGCCGACATCGTACGGGCCGCCTGCCCGGACGGTGTGGACGCGGCGCTGGAGCTGGTCGGCTGCGGAGCCCTGCCGGACACGCCGGCCAGGGTCCGCGCCCACGGCACCGCCTGTTTCACCGGCGCGCTGGACGACCAGCGGACGATCCGGGACTTCGGGTTCGTCTCCTACGGCGGCGACGCGGCCGGCACCCGCGCGGTGCAGCAGCACAGCCGACTCAATGCTCGACGGCTGATCAGTCGTGTGACGGCGGGCGACGAGGATTGTGTGTCGAGCCCATGAAGGCCCCGGCGAATGCGGGCGGCAGCAATGACGGGCCGGTTGCCAGGTCGGCGGCACCCGGGTTGGGGTGGACTCTGATGAGCGCGATGACGCGGTCAGGCTGGAAGATTGTCCGAACCCGTTGGCACGGTGTGGTTGCCGAGCAGTTGGACAAATCCGTCCGGGACGAAGAAGTCGACCGCCGGCGTGGTGCCGGGTTGGGCGGAGTAGCGATCGAGGTCGTGTTCTCCTTCCGCGCGGAGGACCTCCTCGTCGATGAAGAAGTTCCCAGTGCAGTGCTCCGCCGGCTTGACCAGGATTGCGTGGGCGGCGTCGGCGACGATGGCGGGTTTTCGGCCGGCTGCCGGGCCTGTAGCGGCGGCGGCGACCACATTGCGCACAGCCGCGGTGTCGATCAACGTGAGCGGCCACAGCGAGTTGACTCCGATCCCGGTATCTCGGAGTTCTTCCGCCAGGCCGAGAGTGCACATGCTCATCCCCATCTTGGACATCGTGTACGCGAGGTGCATACCGAACCATCCGGACACCATTCCCAACGGAGGTGACAGGTTCAGGATGTGGGGGTTGTCCGCGGCCTCGAGGTGGGGCAGGCAGGTTTTTGACACCAGGAAAGTGCCACGCACGTTTACCTGATGCATCAGGTCGAAACGCTTCATTTCAGTTTCCACGGTATTCGTGAGACTGATCGCGCTCGCATTATTGACACAGATATCGATGCCGCCGAACCGTTTCACGGTTTCCGTTACAGCAGCGCTGACCTGGTCATCGGATCGAACATCACAGGTGAGCGGCAACGCCTGGCCGCCGGCCGATTCGATCTCGCGTGCGGCCGTGTAGATCGTGCCGGGGAGCCGCGGGTGGACCTCCGTCGTCTTTGCAGCGATGGCCACATTTGCCCCGTCACGAGCCGCGCGCAATGCGATCGCGAGACCGATGCCGCGGCTGCCGCCTGTTATGAAAAGCGTCTTACCGGCCAACGTCGTCATGTCATCTCCTTCAAGGCCGTTGTGCCGACCGAGCGAAACCCTCGGGCAGCACGAACCGGGTGGCGTCAGGTCATCCGGTGCGCGGGATGGCCGACCACGCCGTCGCGCTGGAGTACCACCACGGTGACCGCGCAGGCACTCGCCGCAGCGCAGACGTCACGATCAGCGAGCTCTCCCGAGCGGCTCAGGTCCGGGAGGCGGGTGGCCGTGCCGGTAATCGCTGCCGGCACGGCCCGCGCCACGGTCATGCTGAGACCGTGCTAGTCGACGGTCTCCTCACGCAGCGCGGGAATGACTTCGCGCCCGAGCAATTCATAGGAGTTCATCGTCTGTTCCTTCGTCAGGGTCCCGAACGAGCCCCAGAACAGGAGGTTCGAGGACCCGATCTCGTGCGCCTGCTTGATCAGCTTTTCGCGGACGGTGCTCGGTGACCCGACAATGAAGATCCCGAGATCGACGAGGGTCTGCCAGTCGACCGGACCGGATCCGGCGAAGGGACGGAAGAACGACTGGTAGAACTCGGTGTCGTACCCCTCAGGGACGGTGTTCTCGATGTCCTTCCAGACGACGGACTCCTTGTACAGCCCGAACATGTGGTTGAGAGCGGGCTCGGCGATGGCGCGGGCTTCCTCGTCGGTTTCCGCGACGAAGACGTTCCTGAGCACCATCACGGTCTCCGGCCCTGAAGGGTTCCCCGCCTTTTGCGCCGCAGCACGATACCTGTCGTGTGTGGCACGCAGTTGCTGGGTGGGCTGGAAAGCCGTGGAGATGCGGTAACCCTGCTCGCCACACCAGTCGATGGTCTCCGGACTGAGTGCGGTGATCCAGATCGGAGGCCGCTCCGACATGGGTTGCCGCGGCTGCGGCCACATCGACGTCTCCACGAAGTTCGCGTACTCGCCGGAATGCGTGAAGACCGGCTTCGAGAGCATCTCTTCGATCAGACGCAGACCTTCTTGGAATCGGGCTCGCGTTTCCTTCAGCGGGATGCCTTCGCGGAGGAACTCCCGTTCGTCGACACCCCGGCCGAGGCCGATCTCGAGCCGCCCGTGGGTGAGATAGTCCAGCATCGCGTACTCTTCGGCCAGCCGGCGCGGGTTGTGCATCGGCAGGATGTTCGCCATGACGCCGAGCTTCAGCCGCTGGGTGCGCTGAGCGAGCGCGGCGACCAGAAGATTGGCGGACGGGCTCAAGGCGTAGGGGGTGTAGTGGTGTTCACTGAAGAACATGCCCTCGAATCCGACACGCTCGGCCAGCTCCCACGTGTCGAGGTGCCAGTCGAAGAGATCCTGAGTTGCCTTGGTGTCGAACTTCGTGGGGTCGGGGGACCACGGGTAGTTGAAGTTGTCGAACAGCCAGGGGGTGATCATTTTTTGGCCTCCGTCGTCATTGGCGGAATTCTGGGGTCAGGAGATCGGTGCGGAAAGGGTGCCATCGGCGGACATGTAGGTACCGATGCGGTTGCCATTGGTGATGGGAAGCTTCAGTTCTGACGGGTGTTCGGCATCGTGCAGGATGCTGACCCAGGAGGGACTGCGCCTGAGCAGATGGCCCTGACCGACCACATCGACGAACCTTTCAGGATGTTCCAGGTCGGAGGAGCTGACCTGAAGCTGGATACGCTGGCCGGGACTGAACACATAGGCGGTCGGGGACAGCGAGATCTCGTATCGGTGCACCGCGTCAGGTGTCACGGATTTGGGGTTGGTGTAGGGGTGCTCGGGAAGCCAGGGTTCGGATCGAGCCTCGTCCACCTCGCGCAGAGTTCCGCGGAGCCAGCCACGGGTGATCAGGTGGCGGCTGCCGTCGACATCGACCACCCACAACGAGAGGAACAGCAGCAACTCGTCGTCGGTGGTGGCCGCGTACACCGTCGCGGTCGCCGGCCCGACCACTTCGGTGCGTTCGACCAGCGGGGGCGTGGTGAAGGTGACGGCGTCACGGCCGTTGTAAATGTTGTCCTCGTAGCCGGACGCGCCTTCGAAGGGCCAGTGCTCGTGTTCCGACAGCAGCCCTTCGCGGTGAAGGTAGAAGCTGTGCCACGCGGTCTGCGGCAGCGGCCACTCGTGGGCGTCGAGCCAGGAGCCCTTGCCGTCGTCGCCCTGCAGGAACAGCTGCACGGGTGGCTCGTCGAGGTAACCGGTGTCGTTGCCCTTGAGCCAGTGGTCGAACCAGCGCAGTGACTGCTCCGCGTACTGGTAGACCGGTCGGTTGAGGTAGATCGGCGGCCCGACGATCAGCTTCTTGGGCGCGTCGATCTGCTTCCACGCCCGGAACTCGCCGGGCAGGTGCAATCCGTACATGCCCCAGCAGGCGCCCAGCACGATGGGCACACGGATGGCCGTGAGGTCGGGGTTGCGTTCGTGCCAGTAGGGGCCGTCCACCGAGTTCATCAGCACGTCGACGATCAACGGGTGCGCGTTCACGTCCGGCGCGGCGAGCGCGGCCGCGAGCTCGGACACCGCTGTGATGTCCGGGTCGGCGCGCAACTGCTCCAACCGGCGGGCGTACTCCTCCTCGCCGAGCGCCTTCTTGCTCCATCCGTCGACCTCGACGTTGGCCAGCTGCTTGGTCCACGACGTGACGAAGTTCCGGGCGAGGATGCCCCCGTGGTAGAACTTGTCGCGATAGAAATCGGTGTACCCGAACGGCGCGAACACGGCCTTGAGCGGTTCCGGATTGCGGGCCGCGACCTGCTTCGCCGCTACGGCGAAGTAGGACACGCCGAACATCCCGACACCGCCCGTGCACCACGGCTGGGCCGCCATCCACTCGATGACGGCGACGATGTCGTCGACATCGCGCGGTCCGTAGTGGGAGTAGCGGCCGCCAGAGGCGCCGGTCCCGCGCGCGTTGACAATCACATGAACGTAACCGCGCCGTGCGTAGAAGTAGGGATCGCCGGCCTCGGCCTGAGCGTTCGCCAGGTTCATCGCGCGAGGGCGCGAGTGCGCGGTCTGCATGGCGGCGTCGTAGGCGTGCACCCCGAGCAGGCCAGGGAACTGGCCGTCGGAGTCCGGCCGGTACACCTGCGCGTCGAGCTCGACGCCGTCGTCCATCACGATGCGCACATGTCGCTCGACCAGCACGTCGTACTGTCGTGGCGAGGTTCGCCAGTTGACGCCGAACATCTCTACAGCTCCCCGAGGGCATCAAGCGCGGCTTGGGCCACGGCCGCATCCTGAGCGCTGGCGCCGCCGCTCACCCCGATCGCACCGATCACGCGACCGCCGCCGGTGATGGGAAGACCGCCGGCGACCGAGCTGAACCTGGGCACTGTCGGCATGGACACCAGCGCCCCCGGGTCCGAACTGATGAAGGCGTGCACCTGCTCGGTGGGAGCACCGGCATTGGCGGCCGTCCAGGCCTTGTCGGATGCCACCTTCATGGGCAGCAGGCCGGCGCCGTCCGTGCGCGCGATCGCGATCGGCTCACCGGCGACATCGCTGACGACGATGGCCGCCGGCATACCGGCCTCGCGTGCGCTCCCGACAGCAGCCTCGAGCAGTCGGCGAGCCGTCTCGTAGCTCACCGTCGACCGCTCGTAGGTGGTCGGTTCCGAATCACTCATCTCGTTCCTTCCTCACTGTGACAGGCTTGGTGCAGCGCGGCACGGAGCAGGCGTGGGTCGTGCAGCGGATCCATCAGCGCCATCATCGACAGCGCTGTGGCAGCCAGGTGTCGGGCCAACTCCGCACCGGCGGCAACGGCGTCCCCTCGGGACACCGCTTGCAGGATTCTGGTGTCGTGCCCTATGACCACGTCCCAGGCGCTCGGTGACTGGGTCATGTAGACGCGGCGATACCGGCTCGCATGATCGGCCAACTGATTGATCTGCCGCAGCAACCGGCCACTTGTGTCCGAGTAGAGGACCGCGTGGAACCGCTCGTGCGGAGCCTTGAACCGGTCGTAGTCGCGCTGCTCGGCGCTTTGTCGCATCTCCTCGAGCACCGTGGCCATCTCGTCCAGTTCGCTCGCTGTCAGAGACGGCACACGCACGGTCAGCGCCAGCGGCTCCAGCACCAGCCGTGAGGCGTAAAGCTCCTCCAGGTCCTCCATGGAGAAGTCGGCAACCTGGACGCGGCGGTTGTGTCGCGAGACCACGAGCCCTTCCCGCTCCAACAACCGGCACGCCTCGCGGATCGGGGAGCGGGACACCCCTAGGTCGCGGGACAGATCAGCCTGGGACACGACCGCTCCCGGCGGGAGTTCACCGTGCAGGATCCGGTTGCGCAGCAGTTCGTGAACCGCGTCGAGGGTGACAGTTCCCTGGCCCGACTCGCTCCCGGCTTCCGCTGCTGTGAGCGAGTCTGCTGATCGTTCGACCATCGGCATAACCCCTGCGTGTACTCGGTCCGTGTGGCGACACTCGGCATTCTGTCGACAGATTCACCTAGCGTCAAGATGATTCGGTGCGGAGTTGGCCTTGTGAACACCTAGTTAAGGGTCCATTCTGTAGACAGAATCGACCAGTACTCAAGGAGGCGTCATGGTCGAACCCGACCTGTTTCGTGCTGCCATGTCTCAGGTTGCGACCCCGGTCGTCGTGGTGACGGCGATCTCGGAGGAGCGGCCGCACGGCACTACCGTCGGCGCGTTCACTTCCCTGTCTCTTGATCCACCGATGATCTCCGTCGCCCTGGACCGGCAGTCGGAGCTGCTGGCCAAACTGCGGGGCGCCGAGCGCTTCGGTGTCAACGTGCTGGCCAGTGACCAGAAGGTGCTCGCGGCCAACTTCAGTAAGAAGAGTCCCGACAAGTTCGCGTCTGTGGATTGGCGTTCCGACGCGGGACTGCCGCGGCTGCCCGGCGTTGCCGTCTGGTTGGCATGCCGGACAAGCGGACTTCTCGACGGTGGCGACCACGTGGTCGTGCTGGGAACCGTCGAACACGCCGAGATAGACCAGCGCTCACCGCTGGTCTACCACGACCACGTCTTCTCGACCGTCGGGGCCATCGCGGATGACGTTGTCGCCAGCCGCGCTCGCAGGGTGGCCGAAGCGTGATCACTACGAAGAAACATGATGTGGCGCTGCAGTCCACTCCTCGTGCCGGCGGGGACGACAGGGTTTGGCACGCCATCGCTGCGGTAGCGGCCGGACGTCCGTCATGGTCGTCGACGACAGCCGCGCCCAGGGCAGCGTGACCTTCGCCGCGAGCCTTGCGAAACCGCGGCTTGTCGCGTTCGCAGTCCGGTACACCGCCGACTATGGCCACCAGCCTGAGCCGCTGAAACCCAATTAGGCACTCACCGGGTCACGGTCGATCGGCTGGGCGCCGGACCGGGATATCCGGTGGAGACCGCGCGCACCGTCGCGACCCTCGCCCCGCCGTAGTCGAGCGCCGCGGACTTATCCCGCCCGGGCCACGTCGTGCCGGTGGAGGCGGGAGCCGGCGGGGTGTTGCGCAGGCCTTGGATAGCCGAGGCAGCGGTGGAGCCCGTGCGCCAGGCGGGGCTCCCGGCGGTGGGCGCCTTCTGCGAACTCGTGCCGGAGGAATGAGCGGTCGAGTCGGCCCGCGGCAGAGAACCTGCCCGCTTCCCCACCAAGCGTGAACTCGCACTCGTCTCGATCGCCGCCCTGATGATTGGTCGGGGAGTGCTGGGTGTGGATGTACACCGGCTGCACGCTGCCGCCTCCGAAGGCGTTGGCCGTTGCGACACGCCGTATGCGACACCGGCCTGATCCGACCAGTCGTGAGAACGACATCCTCTGAGCCCAGCCCGCTGCGCAGAAGGGCGACACCGGAATCGGCGTCGCCCTTCTTTGCGTCGCGCACCGAAATCCGATCTTCGTCGTGGCGCTCGACTCCTCGTACTCGCTCAGGCTGTCGATCCATGAACTGTTCGGACAGGAAAATATGCGCGCCTGCACGTGTGCCCCCGGCCGGATCAACCGGGCCGGGGGCACACGTGCAGGCCTGACGGCCGAGGATCAGCCGTGGGTCGGGTAGTCGGTGTAACCGGTGTGGTCACCGCCGTAGAAGGTTGCCGGGTCCGGGCTGTTGAACGGGCCGCCGACGGCGAGACGCTTGGGCAGGTCGGGGTTGGCCAGGAACAGGGCGC
The DNA here is from genome assembly GCF_054783935.1 of Streptomyces pseudoechinosporeus. NCBI lineage: Bacteria > Bacillati > Actinomycetota > Actinomycetes > Kitasatosporales > Streptomycetaceae > Streptomyces > Streptomyces pseudoechinosporeus. The sequence goes on along the minus strand of NZ_BAAGPS010000080.1, from coordinate 210,344 downwards.
CGTAGGAGATCAGGTCGGCGGTGCCGTCCTCGAGCAGCTGCAGCTCCTCCGGGCCCGTGGGCCGCGGGGCGGTGAAGGGGTTGAGGATGTAAGTGCCCGGGAACTGCTTGCGCAGGCGGAGGGTCAGGTCGCGGGACTCGGGGGCCTCCATCTGGTGCAGGTAGGCCAGGCCGAGCGGGGCGAGCGCGTCGACCAGCGCGGTGTAGGTCGCCTCCACGTCGACTCGGTCAGACTCATCGATGTCGTTGAAGGGGTTTCCGGGGGAGAGACGGAAGCCGACCTTGTCCGCGCCGATGGCCTCGACGACGGCCTTGGTGGCCTCGACGGCGAAGCGGATGCGGGCCTGCGGCGAACCGCCCCAGCCGTCGGTGCGCTGGTTGGAGTTCGGGGCGAGGAACTGGTGGATCAGGTAGCCGTTGGCACCGTGCAGCTCCACGCCGTCGAAGCCGGCCTCGATCGCGTTGCGCGCGGAGGAGGCATAGTCGGCGATCGTCTCGAGGATCTCGGCCTCGGTGAGTTCCTTCGGCTCCACGAAGTCCTGCGGGCCGCTCTGCGTGTAGACCTGCCCCTTGGCTGTGACGGCGGACGGACCGACGGGCTGAAGGCCCATCAGGCTCGGGTGACCGACCCGGCCGGTGTGCATCAGCTGCAGGTAGATCACACCGCCCTCGGCGTGCACGGCGTCAGTCACCTTGCGCCAGGCCTCGACCTGCTCGTCCGAGTGAATGCCCGGGGTGGCGGGGTAGCCCTGGCCGACCACCGACGGCTGGGTGCCCTCCGTGATGATCAGACCGGCGCTCGCCCGCTGCGCGTAGTAGGTGGCCGACAGGTCGGTCACGCACTGCCCGTCATCGTAGGCGCGACTGCGGGTCATCGGAGCCATCACGATGCGGTTGGCCAGCTGCTTGCCACTGAGGTCGTAGGACTGGAATGCCGTTGACATGAATCATTTTCCTTGTCTCACAGGCGGGCCGACGGTTCCCGCAGCCCATGACGTACCAGCGCCGATCGCGCCATTTACTGTCTGAACAAGTAAATCGCACAGGGCCATCCCCTCGCACCAGTGATCCACGTCACCTCGACCGTTTTCGCACAGCAAGGTAGGGCGAAAGCAGGGCTCTTGCTGCAGCTGTTGAGACCCAGCAGGGCGGTAGCGTCTACTTGTTCAAGCAAGTTCCCACACCGCCCAGCGAGGAAGAAATGACCCAGCCGGAGAGAGCGGACGCAAGTCGCTCGACCGCAGCCCGGACGACGCCGTCCGCGGACGGCCCCTTGCCGCTGCCACCTTCCGTCGCGGCCGGTCCCCTCAGTCACGCGATCCTCCGCGTGGCCCGCGTGCACCGGATGCTCGCCGGGCAGCTACTGCGCCGCGTCGGCCTCCACCCCGGCCAGGAACTGGTCATGATGCAGCTGTGGGACCGCGGCCCGCAGCGCCAGACCGACCTCGTCCGCCTGCTCGGCTCCGACGCCGCCACCATGACCCGCACCGTTCAACGCCTGGAGAACGCGGGCTTCGTACGCCGCCGCCCCTCCCCCAGCGACAAGCGGGCCACCATCGTCGAACCCACGGCCGCCAGCAACGCCCTGCGGCAAGAGGTGGAGCGCGCGTGGCTCGATCTCGAGGCCAGCACCGTCAACGACCTGACCCCCAAGGAACAGGCCGAGGCTCTCGAGGCCCTGGGCCGGATCGAGGACAACCTCACGCGGGCCGCAGCACAACTCGACTGAGGGACCGCACGACGGATCCGGAGCCGCCATGCGGATCGGGGCTCAGCCCGCCGCCTCGGTCCAGAACCTCGGGCACTGCCGGGGCAGGAAGAGGGCCAGGATCAGTCCGACGACCACGGCGGCTTTGGCGGTCACGGCGTGGAGTCGGAGGGGGCAGACGACGGTGCTGCGGCCCCAGGCCACTATCGGCCCCGCCCCACGCCTGACCAGCAGGAGAGGCCTCCGGCTTCGACGTCCAGGACAATGCCAGGGCGCCTTTGCGGCCAAGTAGCGCTGCGATCGGCCAACTATCGCTGCGAGCACAAGAGCCGGGGTTACCCGCCCATGGCGGCGACCTTCCGCAGACCCAACTCCCTGACGACGAGCCGACGCAGACCAGTGCGGTCGAGCCCGATGTCCAGCCCACGGCGGGCCGTACTGCCGGCACCGTCGCACCCGGCGAGATACGAGGCACGCTCGCGCCGGGGCTCGCCCGTCTCTGTGCACTGGATGACGGCGTCCACTCCCGTGTCGTCCTGCATGAACGACTCAAGACCCCACCCGTACCGGACATTGACGTGTCGGGCATGGGTCTCCAGGTGCTCCTTGAGTGCCGGTTCGAGGAGGATCTGGGAGACCCGCATCGTCGCTTCGAGCGGGAGTGTCCCGTCGTTGCGAGAGCGGATCTGCGCGAACTGCTCGTCCACGGACGGGTAGGTGAAGCGGTGCAGCTCCCAGCCCGTCAGCTTCGTCACCCAGCTGACGGCCATCCGGTGATCGGCGGGAACGGCGACCTTCCGCAGGAGACCGGCCACTCCCAGCCGACGGAACAGCTCCATCGTGCGCGCGTTGGTGATGTCCATCTTCGGGTGCCGGGTCGTCGTGGGATTGCGTTCGATCAGGAGCGCCTCCACGCCGTGGTGCTCGAGTTCGAGGGCCAGGGCGAGACCGACCGGTCCGCCTCCGGCGATGAGCACGGGAACGCGCCCGACCGGCTCGTCAGAGGGGTTCTGCCTGGGGGTTTCCGCCATGTGCGCGGCTCTGCGAGTCATGGTGGCGCCGCCTCGCTCTGCGCTTGACCGCAGAGTGAACACTCATGTTCAATCCGAGTCAAGAGTGTTAACTGCAAGGCACTCATGATCAAAGAGATCACGTGTGTGCGATCCACGCACTGCCACGACAGGGAGGCCACGACCTGTGAGCGCGACCGAGAAGAGGATCACGGCAGCGGCCATCCGGTTGTTCGCCGAGCGGGACAAGCCCGACCTCACGATGAGCGAGCTGGCATCCGAGGCACAGGTCGCGCGCGGCACGCTCTACCAGAAGGTCGACTCGATCGAGCAACTGTTCACGACCGTGGTCGAGAACATGACCCGCGAGCTGCACGCCAAGGTCGCCGCGGTCGTCGCCGGCACCGCGAACACCGACCCGGCGGCCCGACTCGCCACCGGGTTGCGGCTGTTCGTCCGGCTCTCCCACGAGGATCCGGCGATCGGCAGGTTCCTGGTCCGCTACGCCCTCACCGACGAACATCTGCGGACGCTGCTGAGCGGCCCGCCCATGAAGGACCTCGCCGAGGGCATCGCCTCGGGGCGCTACGACATCACGGAGACGAAGGTACTGAGTGTGGCCGGATTCATCAGCGGTACGACGGTCAGCGCGATGTGGATGGTCCTCGACGGCCACCAGGGCTGGCGCGAAGCCGGCAGCACGGCCGCCGAGTTGATCCTGCGAGCCCTCGGCATCGCACCGGACGAGGCGCAGCGCCTCGCCGCCATGGATCTGCCCGCTCCGCCGGAAGGCTGAGCCACACCCGACAAGCACAGAGACGAGGAGGCTCGCCGTGCGTCAGACGACTCCGCAGCCTGCGCGCCATCCCAACCCCACCGCCAAAGCGATCAAGCTCGCGCATCTGATCTTCCACCGGCCCGCCCTGGACCGGGCGGAGACCTTCCTCCGCGACTTCGGTCTCACCGTCGTGGAGCGCGGCCGGGAACGGATCCTGACCCCTGCCGCGGACGAGTCACCGTACTGCTACCGGGTCCACCGGGCCCGCGAGGAGCGCTTCGTCGGGCTCGGTCACCTCGTCGGCGGCCGCGCCGAGCTGGAAGCGCTCAGCAAGCTCCTAGGGGCGTCACCCATCAGTGAGGTGACGCTGCCCTGCGGCGGCGAGCAGGTGGTGCTCACGGACCCCTCGGGATTCACCGTCGAGGCGGTGTGGAACCAGGCGAATGTCGAGCCGCTCCCGGACCGTGCGCCGATGACGTTGAACGTCGGTGGGCAGCGACCGCGTCAACGCCGGTCAGCGGCCCGCGATGGAACCGCCGCGCATCATCGAACTCGGCCATGTCGTGCTCGACTTCGCCGACTACCAGAAGACGGTGGGCTGGTACACCGAGCACTTCGGGCTGATCCCCAGCGATGCGCAGCTCCTGCCGGACGGCTCCCCCCTTGTCGCCTTCATGCGGCTGGACCTCGGCGACACCCCGGCCGACCACCACAGCATCGCCGCGGCCCAGGGCCTGTGGCCCGAGTACAACCACAGCGCCTACGAGGTCACCGACGCCGATGCCGTGGGCGACTTCGTCCAGTGGGGCCCGCAGTTCCCGGTCTCCATGGTCAGGCCCAAGGCCAGCCTCAGGACGGCGCGCGTGGCCTGGCACCACCTGCGCCACACCCCCGACGTGTCGGTCGGCAAGCTCCGGTCGATGGCACGCCTGATCTCCGCATCCCGTACCCGATGAACTGAGAGTGGGAAGACATGGCAACCACCGTGGTGCGCTACGCCGCCGACGGCCCAGCGCGCTGGGGTGTCCTCCGCGGCGACAAGATCACCCCGGTTCCCGGCGAGTTCGGGACGACGGGCGAGCTCGTCGAGGGCACGACCACCGGCGAACTGGCCGCGCTGGACGGCGAGATGGTCGACGTCAACGACGTCCAGCTGCTGTCGCCGGTGACCCGCAACCAGCAGTTCGTCTGCCAGGGCGCCAACTACCGGCAGCACATGGTCGAGTCGGGCATGAACCACGACGACAAGACCTTCAACATGATCTTCACCAAGGCACGCAGCAGCATCGCGCCGGCGGACACCTACATCATCCGGCCCGCGCACGTCAGGCTGCTGGACTACGAGATCGAGCTCGGCCTGGTGCTGCGCCGGGCCGTCACCTCGCCCCAGCGGGTCACCGAGGCCAACCTGCACGAGTTCGTCGCGGGCGTGGTGATCGTCAACGACTACTCGGCGCGCGATGTGCAGCTGCCCCAGACGCAGTTCTACAAGGGCAAGAGCTTCCGCACCTTCGGCCCGGTCGGGCCCTACCTCGTGCTACTCGACCCCGACGAGATCGGTGTGCTCGGCGATCTGCGGCTCCGGCTCAGCGTCAACGGCGTCGTGCGCCAGCGGGAAACCACCGCCAACCTGGTGTTCAAGCCGGCCGAGACGCTCACCGAGCTCTCCGCAGTGCAGGACTTCGCCGCGGGCGATCTGCTGGCGGCCGGCACCCCGGCCGGGTGCGCGCTGAAAGTCCCGAGTCCCGAGGTAGTCAAGTTGCTCGGCCTGCTGCCGGCGGCAAAACGATGGGAGCTGGTCGGAAAATCGCAGGCCAGTCGGCCGTATCTGCAACCCGGCGACGTCGTCGAGGCGAGCATCACCAGCCGGGACAGCCCTGTCGACCTCGGTGTGCAGCGCAATCGCGTCGTAGACGGAGTCCTCTCGTGACCGCGCAGCCGCAGGGCGTGGCAACCCTGGCCGACGTGGAGGCGATCGAGGCGCGGGGCTGGCCGCAGGACGTGCCGGTCAGCACGTACGAGGCGATCCAGCGCACCGCCGACCGGACCCCCTCGGCGCCCGCCCTCAGTTTCTTCCTCACCGCCGACCGGCACCGGACGCCCGAGACCTGGACGTATCAACAACTGCTCGGTGAGATCAACCGCGCCGCCAACGCCTTCCACTCCCTCGGCGCCGACGAGAAAACCGTCATCGCCTACATCCTGCCCAACCTCCCCGAGACGCACTTCGTCATCTGGGGCGGCCAGGCGGCCGGCATCGTGTTCTCCGTCAACCCGTTCCTGGAGTCCGAGGCCATCGCCGACCTGCTCCGGGCGGCGGGCGCCGCGATCGTGGTCACGCTGGCGCCGTTCCCGGGAACCGACACCTGGGAGAAGGTCGCCCGGGCCGTCGAGAGCGTCGATTCCGTGCGGCATGTCGTCCTGATCGACCTGGCCGAGCACGCACCCGGACCGGTGTCGGCTTCGTCGACGGACGCCCGGCCGGTGCTGTCCGGTATCGCCGTACACGATTTCGCGGCCCTGCGGGCGGGGCAACCGAAGGATCACCTGGTCAGCGGCCGGGTCATCGCCCCGGACGACTTCTCGTCGTACTTCGGCACCGGCGGGACCACCGGCCTGCCCAAGATCGCGATGCGCACCCACCGCAACGAGGTCTCCGACGCCCTCAGCACGTCGTACCTGCTCTCCGGCCTCGTCGGCGAAGGCAAGAACATCTTCTGCGGCCTGCCGATGTTCCATGTCAACGCCGTCCTCATGACCGGTCTCGTCCCCTTCTCGCAGGGCGCGCACGTCGTCCTCGGAACGCCACAGGGCTACCGGGCCGACGGGCTCTTCGCGGCCTTCTGGGACATCGTCCAGCACCACCGCATCCACTTCTTCTCCGGCGTCCCGACCATCTATGCCGCCCTGTTGGAGCACCCCACGGACGGGTACGACCTCAGCTCTCTGGAGTACGGCATCTGCGGAGCGGCCCCGCTCCCCGTGGAGTTGATGCGCCGGTTCGAGAGTTCCACGGGCGTGAAGATCCTCGAGGGTTACGGACTGACCGAGGGGACCTGTGTGTCCTCGGTCAACCCCCCGCTCGGGGAACGGCGGACGGGCTCGATCGGTCTGCGGATCCCGTTTCAGAGGATGAAGGCGGTCGTGCTCGACGACGCCGGTGCGTATGTGCGCGACTGCGCGGCCGAGGAGACCGGGGCGCTGGTGATCAGCGGGCCCAACGTGTTCGCCGGGTACCGCGTGGCCGCGCAGAACGCGAACCTGTGGGTCGACACGGGCGACGGTGACCGGTGGCTCAACACGGGCGACCTCGGACGCCAGGACGCCGACGGCTACTTCTGGCTGACCGGGCGGAAGAAGGAACTCATCATCCGCGGCGGACACAACATCGACCCCTCGGTGATCGAGACACCGCTGTACGCCCACCCGGACGTGCAGTACGCGGCGGCCGTCGGCCGGCCGGATCCGCGGGTGGGCGAACTGCCGGTGGTCTACGTCCAGCTCAAGGACGGCGCCACCGCGGACGAGAAGGACCTGCTGGCCTATCTGGACGAGCGCATCGCGGAGCGCGCCGCCCGGCCCAAGGCCCTGCACATCATCGACAGCATGCCGATGACCGCGGTCGGCAAGCTGTTCAAGCCCGCCCTCGGCCGCCGCGAGACCGAGGCGGCACTCACCGCCGCACTGCGCGACGCGGGGTTCGCGGACGCCGTCGTACGCAGGCACCCGGATCCGGACCTGCCGCAGAACGTGATCGCGACCCTGCCCGCCGGTGCCGACGTCGACGCCGCGGCCAAGGTGCTCGGGGCCTTCGCCTTCCCGTTCACCATCACGACCGACTGACCAGCACACGATGGGAGCCCCAGCACATCATGGGCGATCACCGCGCCATCCGCTTCCCCGCCGAGATCCTCAAGGAGTGGGCCGAGTCGGGCGTCGACCTCCCCTCCCTCTTCGCCACCCCCCACCTCGGCACCCGCATGGGCATCCAGCTCACCGAAGCCTCCCCCGAACGCGTCGTCGGCACGATGCCCGTCGAAGGCAACACCCAGGTATACGGCCTCCTCCATGGCGGCGCCTCCGCCGTCCTCGCCGAGTCCCTCGGCGGCTGCGGGGCCATACTCCACGCCGGCCCCGGCCGGTTCGCCGTCGGCATCGATCTCAACGCCACCCACCACCGCTCCGCCCGCTCCGGCCTCGTCACCGGCGTCGCCACCGCCCTGCACCGGGGACGCAGCAGCGCCACCTACGACATCGCCATCACCGACGAGGACAACCGCCGGATCTGCTCGGCACGGCTGACCTGCACAGTCCGGGGGTCTGTACCCAACGGGCCCGAGGAATCGGCGGGTTGACGGACGCCACAGGGTTGTCACATACGCATCACAGGCAGTTGACAGGTCATCAATCATCCCCGATCCTCGTGACCACAACAGGCTGGGCCATTCGTGCCCGGCCTCTTCTCCGCATCGCCGCGTTCCACCCTGTGGTGGACGCCGCCTATGCACGCGTCGCCCAGTCCCCTGCCGGCCGCGGCGCGGTCATCCACCCTCACCGCCCGGAGGTTCCGTGCACCCTCACTTTTCCCCGACTCCACCCGGTCGCCCACCGGCGCCGACCCCTTCAGCCGATGCGCTCCAACGCCAACGCGCCGAAGCCCTGAGCGAAACCACGCATCGCGCCCAGCGCGCCTTCGTCGTCGTCAACGCCGTCCCCTTCACGACCGGCATCGCGCTCTCCTGCTTCACGGACGTCCCCGCGGTCTCCGTGCACGGGCCGCTGACCCTGGGCCTGGTGTGGGGCGTCCTGCAGTGCGGCCTGTTCGTCGCCAGCGCCTGGTTGTACGAGACGCGGTCCACGCGGTCGGGCGATCCCCTTGAGGAGTCACTGGCGCGATGACCCTGCACCTCTTGAGCTCAGGCGTCCTCGATCCCATCGGATCGGATGCCAGACGCCCCGTGATCCTCGCCTTCCTGATCTTCATCGGCGTGTCTCTGCTGTGGCTCTTCACCCTCGCCGCAGCGGAGGAGGACCACCCGGAGAGGCTCTACCTGGCCGACCGGTCCCTCTCCCCGGTCCTCAACGGGTTCGCCATGGCGGGCGAGCAGATCTCGGTCCTCACCCTATTGGCGGCTTCCGGGGTGGTCGCCCTGTTCGGCTACGACGGGTTCACCTTCGCCATCGACAGTCTCATCACGCTGGGCGTCCTTCTGGTCCTGGCGCAGAAGATACGCAACAGCGGCCGTTACACGCTCGGCGGTCTGTTCTCCCTGCGTGCTTCGGGGCCGGGGCCACGCATCGCCGCGGCCCTGGTGACGCTGGCCGTCACCGTTCCCATCGTGATGCTCCAGCTCCGCGCCGCCGGCATCAGCGCGGCCCTTCTGATCGGCATATCGACCGAGGGGGCCCAGATCATCTGCACTGTCCTGGTGGGCTGTCTCGTCGCGTGCTTCGCCGCGGTGGCGGGCCTGAAGGGCACCAGCCTCATGCATGCCCTCAAGGTGCCGCTCACCCTGGTGACCCTCGCGGTGGTCACGGTGCTGGCCCTCAGGAAGTTCTCGTGGGACCCCGGGGACCTCCTCTCGGCCGCCGTCGCGAAGAGCGTGGCACCGGACGACTACCTGAGCCCCGGCATGTGGCCGTACACGGCGAGCCTCGGATCGCTCAACACCTTTGGCAACCACATCGTCGTCATCCTCGGTACGGCCGTGATGCCCCATCTGATCCTGCGCGTCAGCGCCTCCCGGACCGGCCGCTCGGCGCGGCGGTCCATGAGCATCGCCACGGGACTGGTCGGGATCTTCGTCCTCCTCGTGGTCATGACGGGTTTCGCGGCAGCGGCCGTGGTGGGCGGTGCCCAGATCGGTGCCTTCGACGTCACGGGCCAGTCGTCCCCGATCCTGCTGGCCTCGGGCGTCCTGGGTGACGGTTCGGCGCGCGTCGCGCTCATCACCCTGATGGCCTGTGTCGTGTTCGCCGCCGTCCTCACGACGGTGACCAGCGTGACCTTCGCCGCCGCGGTCTCCTTCGCGCACGACGTGTTCGCGCGCGGCAGGCGGCCTCGTACCGACAGCGGAGAAGTGCGGGCACTGCGCGTGGCGGCCGTCCTGGTGTGCACCGTGGGCCTGTCGCTGACCGCCGCCACGCACCACTATCCGGCCGAGTTCCTCGCCACCTTCTCGATGAGCGTCGCGGCATCGTGCATCTTCCCCGCGCTGATCTACTCCTTCTTCTGGCACAGGTTCAATCGCACCGGCCTGCTGTGGTCGGTCTACGGCGGACTGCTGCTCAGCGTGGCCCTGACGATCCTCTCGCCCACCGTCTCGGGCAGTGAGTTCGCGCTGTGGCCGGACGCGAGCTTCGATCTGTATCCGTTCCAGACCCCTGGCCTGGTCTCGGTGCCCGTGGCGTTCCTGCTCGGATGGCTCGGCAGCATCGCCTCGCCGGAGCGCTCGCCGTCCGATTTCCGGCAGGTCGAGGACCAGCTTCTGACAGGTCGGGAAGTCGGGCCGAAGGCCGACTGAACGCCAAAGGGGACGCCGTCCTCCCCCGGACGGCGTCCCCTTTGGCGTTCTCGGTCAGTCCCCGGTGAACTCCGGGGTGCGCTTGTCGACGAAGGGCACGTCTCCCTGTACATCGGCTCCCCCTCCATGGGCTGGGCCGAGGACTTCCCGCCCGGGCTGATCAAGACGATCGGCATCCTGGAGGTTCTCGCCGCACTCGGGCTGATCCTGCCCGCGGCGGTGGACATCGCTCCGGACCTCGTTCACCCGGATGGACACACCCACCGTGGAGGTCGACCTGTGGTCGATGAGCATGGTGGGGACGCTCAGTCGCTCGTCACGCTTCCTGTCGCCCCACACAGGTACCCCTTCCCAAAAGTTGTCACATCAACTAATGTCTCTCTCGGGTTCAGAGCCAGTCCACGGCCTGGGCCGGAGGGAGCGCAGAGACATGACCACGCAGCGGCACGAGTTGCTCTTCGGAAGCTTCATCACGCCGAGTGCCGATCAGGCCGAACAGGTCGTGGCACTCACCCGGCTCTCCGAGCGGGCCGGGCTCGACATCGCCACGTTCCAGGACCACCCCTACCAGCCTCGGCTGCTCGACTCCTGGACATTGATCTCGTACCTCGCCGCGGCGACGAGCCGTATCAAGCTGGCGCCCAACGTGATGAACCTGCCGATGCGCCAGCCCGTGGTGATCGCCCGCAGTGCCGCGACACTGGACCTGCTCAGCGGCGGGCGCGTCGAACTGGCCTTGGGAGCGGGCGCATTCTGGGACGCCATCGAAGCGATCGGCGGCCGGCGGCTGGCACCCGGCGAGTCCGTCGACGCCCTCGAAGAGGCCATCACGATCATCCGTGAGATCTGGGACACCGAAACGCGTGGCGGAGTGCGCATGGACGGCACCCACTACCACGTCGCGGGCGCCAAGCGAGGCCCCGCACCCGCCCACGACATCGGCATCTGGGTCGGCGCGTACCGGCCACGGCTCCTCCGGCTGGTCGGCCGCATCGCTGACGGATGGCTGCCCAGCCTCAGCGCCTTCGAAGGCGGGCTCGCCGGCCTCGCCCGCGCCGGCCGTCACGTCGACGAAGGCGCCGAAGCGGCGGGGCGTGACCCCGCGTCCGTGCGCCGACTGCTCAACATCGGCACCCCTTCCCCATCCGGCGGCTCCGGAGCCCTCAGCGGGCCGCTCACGCAGTGGGCCGAACAGCTCGCCGAGGTCACCCTCGAACACGGCGTCTCCGGCTACATCCTGGGCGGCGACGACCCCACCGCGATCCAGCAGTTCGGCGAAGAAGTGGCCCCCACAGTACGGGAGCTGGTCAGAAAGGCCACTGCCTGACCAGCCCGTCCCCGACGCAGGCGCGCCTTGATCCGCGCCGCGGGGAAACCCTGCCCATCCCCCACTGGGGATGCCCAGTCGAGGCCCGGCTCGGCGATCGTGGCACCGGTCGTGCTGGGCACGCTGCCGGCCTGGATCATGTCAGTCGTCATCCGGAAACTCGCCCGCGAACGCGGCGGCCATGCGCATCCAGGGCTCCGCCTCCCCGTGCCGTCCCTGGCGTTGCAGGGTGCGGCCCAACATCAGGTGGGCGTAGTGCTCCACCGGATCGCGGTCGACGATCACACGCAACTGCTCCTCGGCGCGCCGCAGTTGTGCGGAGTGGTAGTAGGCGCGGGCCAGCAGCAGCCGGGGGCCGGTCTGCTCCGGGACCTCCTCGACGACGACGGCCAGCAGCCGCGCGGCGCCGATGTAGTCCCTGGCCTCGAACAGCAACTGGGCCCGCTCCCAGCGTTCGGCGGTGGTCTCCTCGTGCGGCACGCCGGCGCCGTTGTCGAACAGGTGCAGGGCGCTGGCCCAGCGGTCGGGCGCGACGCCGCCGTTCGCCCAGGTGCCGTTGAAGTTGTCGCTCATCAGTGGTCCTTTCCCGGCTGCCGCGTGCGCGGCAGCTCCCCTCATGCCGACCGGAGTGCGGCCAACTGCTGCTCGAAGGGCACGAAGGTCTCTGTGTGCTCCGCAACGGCCCGGCGGCCGCCCATGAGCCCTGCCAGCTCGCCACCGGCCCGGCCGATCCGGGAGGCGAGACCGCCGGTACGCCCGTCCCCGGCCGTTCCCCAGTCCTCGGACGCCCCGTACACGGCAGTGGGTACGACGATCGTGCGCAGGTAGGCGAAGAGCGGACGCAACGCGTGCTCGAGGACGAGCGAATGCCGGGAGCTGCCGCCCGTGGCGGCGATCAGCACCGGCTTGCCGGTGAGAGCGCCTTCGTCCAGCACGTCGAAGAACGACTTGAACAGCCCGCTGTACGAGGCCGAGAACACCGGCGTGACCGCGATGACGCCGTCGGCTTCCGTGACGGCCTCCAGCGCCTCCCGCAGGGCAGGCCCCGGGAAGCCGTTGACCAGGTTGTGGGCGATGTCCGTGGCCAGGTCGCGCAGTTCGACCACCTGCACGTCCACCTCGCGCCCGCCGTCCGCCAGGCTCTCGCGGGTGGCGTCGGTGAGCCGGTCTGCGAGCAGCCTGGTGGAGGAGGGCTGGCGCAGGCCCGCCGACACGACCGCCAGCTTCAGGGGCTTCATCGTCAGGTCCTTTCGTACGGTCTCGGGTCGTGCGGATCTCAGGTCGTACGGGTCTCAGGCCGCCGGTTCGGCGGTCGGCGCGCGCTCCGCGTCGCGGGCGGCGAGCAGCGAGGCGTGGGTGGGCGCGTCGGGCACGTCGGCCGGCCGGTTCTTGGCGAACTCCTTCCGCAGCACCGGTACGACCTCCTCGCCGAGCATGTCGATCTGCTCCAGCACGGCCTTCTGCGGGACTCCGCCGCCGTCCACGATGAACAGCTGGCGCTGGTAGTCGCCGAAGTGCTCGCGGAAGGTGAGCGTCTTCTCGATGACCTGCTCCGGAGTGCCGACGGTCAGCGGGGTCTGCTCCATGTACTCCTCCATGGATATCCCGCCGCCCATCACCGGTGAGTGGTCGAAGAACGGGCGGAACTCGCGGATGGCGTCCTGGGAGTTGTGGCGCATGTAGACATGGCCGCCGAGGCCGACGATGGCCTGCTCGGGGCTGCCGTGGCCGTAGTACGCGTACCGCTCCCGGTACAGATCGATCAGCTTCTTGGTGTGCTCCTTGGGCCAGAAGATGTTGTTGTGGAAGAAGCCGTCGCCGTAGTACGCGGCCTGCTCGGCGATCTCCGGGGAACGGATGGAGCCGTGCCAGACGAACGGCGGTACGTCGCCCAGGGGCCGCGGCGTGGAGGTGAAGCCCTGCAGCGGGGTGCGGAAGCGCCCCTCCCAGTCAACGACGTCCTCGCGCCACAGCCGGTGCAGCAGGGCGTAGTTCTCGATGGCGAGGTTGATGCCCTGACGGATGTCCTGCCCGAACCAGGGATAGACCGGGCCGGTGTTGCCGCGGCCCATCACCAGGTCCACGCGACCGTCGGCCAGGTGCTGCAGCATCGCATAGTCCTCGGCGATCTTCACCGGGTCGTTCGTTGTGATCAGCGTGGTCGCGGTGGAGAGGATCAGCTTCTCGGTCCGCGCGGCGATCCAGCCCAGCATCGTCGTCGGCGAGGACGGCACGAACGGCGGGTTGTGGTGCTCGCCGGTCGCGAAGACGTCCAGCCCGACCTCTTCGGCCTTCTGCGCGATGGTGACCATCGCCTTGATCCGCTCGTGCTCGGTCGGCGTGCGGCCCGTGCTCGGGTCCGTGGTCACATCACCGACGGTGAAGATGCCGAACTGCATCGTCCTCAGCCTTTCATTCACGTGGTTGACGGATCAACCATACGCCTCCAACGCACCCCGGAGCTCCCCTATTCCGCTCCGCCGACAGCGGATCCCGTCAGCCGAGTTCCGCCTCCAGCCACCGCAGGACGTCGGGCGTCACGGGGTCGGTGATGTCGGCGAACTCGGCATGCCTCTTGAGGAACTTGGCCACGTAAGGGCAGACGGGCACGATCCGTTTCCCGGACTCGCGCACGTCCTCGAGTGCCCGCTGAACCAACGGTGCGGCCAGGCCCTGACCGGCGAAGGCGTCGTCGATCTCCGTATGGAAGAAGACACGTTGCTCACCGCGGTCGCGGTAGGCGGTCAGACCGGCACGCCGGCCGTCGACGGAAATCTCGTACCGGTGGTCGGCGTCCACCCGCTCGACGATCGGAGCGGCGGGAGACTGGCTCATGAGATGCCTTTCGCAGGAGGTCAGCGACGCGGGGAATTCCGGCGCGGGGTGATGATGGCGTTCGGCAGGGCCGGCGCGGGGAGGCGATGACCGGGATAGCCCTCGACGGCGCCGAAACGGTCGGACGATGCCTCCCAGTCCTTTCGGGCTTGGACGATGTCCTCGTGGCTGCGTCCGATGAAGTTCCACCACATGACGATCTCCTCCTCGAAAGGAGGGCCTCCGAGGAGGATCACCCGCGCCGGAGCGTCCGACTCGTTCACCACTGCCAGGGTGTCGGCGCCGCAGGGAACGTAGCCGAGTTCGGCCGGGCGCAGCGCGGTGTCGAGCAGGCGGACGTCCCCGCTGTCCACGAGCAGGCCGTGCTCGAAGGCGGTGTCCACAGGGAGGGTGATCGCCGCACGTGGTGCGAGGACGATCTCGGCACCGACCAGGGGCGTGAAGGTCCGCACCGGGGAGGTGCTTCCGGCGAGCGAGCCCAGGAAGACCCTGATCTCGGCCCCGTCGATCCGCACGGGTTCGGGGACGCAGCGCTGGAAGTCCCGGTCGGCGTTCCGGTGCTCCTCGGGAAGCGCCACCCACAGCTGGACGCCGTGGAGGACGGTGGTGGCCGGGGTGGAGACCTCGGAGTGGCTGATGCCGTACCCGCCCGTCATGAGGTTCATCTCGCCGGGCCGGATGAGGGCATGAGTGCCCAGGCTGTCGCGGTGCTCGACCTCCCCGCTGAACAGCCAGGTCACCGTCTGCAGGCCGGTGTGCGGATGCGGCGCGACGTCCATGCCGTGGGCGGTGGTGACGTCGACCGGGCCGTAGTGATCGGCGAAGCACCAGGCTCCGATCAGCGTCCGGGCCCGCTGCGGCAGCGTCCGCCGTACGCGCATCGCACGCGGGCCGCCCAAGGGCACCTCCCGCGCCGACAGCACATCGACCAGGGGCGCTCCGGCCTGCCGCCCGTCGTCGACCAGGGTTCCGCACCTCAGCTCCGCGGGTTCGGTTTCGACGTTGCTCACCGGGACCACCTTCCACCTACTATAGTTGTCACATCAACCACTATGCCACGAGAGCAGGCTGAGGGCCACAACACGCATCCGGCGTGCGGGCCGGCCTCAGCGGCCGTGAAGGAGTCCCACAGTGAGCAACCCCACCACCGGATCCGCACCGACGCGGAGGATCTTCATCGACAAGCAGAGCCCCAAAGCCTTCCACGCCCTCACACAGACCGCGGAGGCGGTACGCACGGTCGCCGCCGAGGCGGGACTCGACCGCACCACGGCGGAACTGATCAACCTCCGCGTGTCACAGATGAACGGCTGCGCCTACTGCCTGGACTCACACACCAGGACGGCCCTGCGCGCGGGCGAGTCGGCACAGCGACTGGGAGTGCTGGCGGCCTGGCGGGACACCGACATGTTCACCCCCTCCGAGCGCGCGGCGCTCGCGCTGGCCGAGGTGACGACCGATCCGACGGACGCCGACGCACAGGCGTCCGCCCATGAAGCCGCCCGGCAGGTCCTCACCGACGACCAGATCTCCGCCGCGATCTGGGTGGCGATCACCATCAACGCGTTCAACCGGGTGTCGATCATGAGCAAGCATCCGGTTCCGACACTCCGCAAGGCGTAGGCCCACCGGCACGCCGACCCGACCCACCGCTCCACCCGGTCACCGGACGCGACGAAAAGAACTCGCCATTTGATTGACGTATCACCTATGCCTCCGTAGAGTCCACGTCGACGAATCAACCACGACCTGCGTCCACTCCGTCCCGGCGTGGGCCAGCACGGAAGGAACCACCCCATGTACGTCACCGCCGCCATTCTCAGCGTCCTCCTCGTCCTTGTGACGCTGGCCGCGGGTGCGCCCAAGACTCTCCTCAAGGGCGACGTCTCCGCCGGGCTGCAGTCGCACATGGGGCTGAGCGCGGGCCTCGTCCGCTTCATCGGACTGGCCGAGGTCGCCGCCGCGGTGGGCCTGATCGTGGGCCTCTTCTGGCAGCCGCTCGGCATCGCGGCTGCCATAGGCTTCGCCATCACGATGGTCGGCGCGGTGGGCTTCCACGCGAAGGCCGGCGACTACGCCGACCCGGCCACGCGGGGGAACGCCATGGCCCCCTTCGTCCTCATCCCGCTCTCAGTGGCAACTGCCGTGACGCTCGGACTCGCGATGTGACCCGTGCATCAGGGCGCGCCGGCCACCCTCCGGGGTCAGGACGCGTCCTCGTCCAGCTTGTCCACGACGCGTGCGGAGACGTCCCCCAGCACCCGCAGTTCTGCCGGCGTGACATGGTCGAGGAACAGTTCGCGCACCGCCTCGACATGGAGCGGGGCAGCGGCCTCGATGGCCGTACGTCCCGCCTCCGTGATCACCACGAACGCGCCGCGCGCATCTTCAAGGCACTCCTCCCGCACTACCAGCCCCCGTCCGGCCATCCTCGCGATGTGATGGGACATCCTGCTCTTCTCCCACTCCAGCGCGCGGGCCAGATCCTGATAGCGCTGCCGCCCTTCCGGCACATCCGTCAGATTGACCAGCACCGCGAAGTCTGCAGCCGACAAACCAGACTTTGTCTGCAGCAAGCGCGACAAACGGCCCCCGAGCCGCTCGTGCAACCGGACAAAGCTCCGCCACGCATGCTGTTCGTCTGGCGTCAGCCACCGCACCGTTTCTCCCATGGAGTAATTGTAAACGTAGTTGATAGCTCATCAAACTCCGGAGGCGTGGCCCGACCTGTCCTGCCCTGACTGCCCGGGCCGCGCCTCCGGGCCCTGAGTACGACAGCACCGAACCGGAGAGGACGCGGCACACATGGCGATGAACGGAGTTCGGGACCGAAGCGCGATACTCGAACCGACCCCGATCATGCGCCGCAGCCACGGGTGATCGTCATGGGCGCGCCCGGAGCCGGAGTTCGCGCCCTCAGGTGTCGCGCGGCGCCTTGAGCCCGGTCCGCAACGCCGTCGCGATCTCCTCCGCCGCCGCGAGCTGGCCCGGCGTGAGGGGATTGACGAACAGCTCGCGTACGGCACGCAGATGGGGCAGGGACGCATTCCGGAACGCTTCCGCGCCGGTGGACGTGAGCACCACCTCGGCGCCTCGGCTGTCGGTGGCGCACTCCTCGCGCCGTACCAGCCCTCGCCGCTCCATGCGCCCAAGCTGGTGCGAGAGACGGCTGCGCTGCCAGCCGATACGGGCCGCCAGTTCGGACGGGCGCAGGCTGCGCCCGTCCGCTTCGCGCAGCGCGAGGAGCACGGCGTAGTCGCCGGGCGACAAGGAGGACTCGCTCTGCAGGCGTGACGCGAGATCGGAGCGGAGCGCTTCCGTCATCTCGATGAAGTCCCGCCAGATCCGCAGTTCCTCGACGGTGGGAAATGCCTTCCGTCGCTCTGTCATGGTGGTCACCATCCCTTGGTTGACATATCAATCATAGAGAGCAATGATTGAAGCGTCAACTAATAGCAACCGTGCCACCCATGCCACGGCCGGGGAACACAGCAGGAGGAGCCCACCCATGTCTGATCTCGTCTTCGGTCTGGACACGTTCGGGGATGTGCCTCAGGACGACTCCGGCATCCCCGTGTCCGACGCGCAGGCCATCCGGCAGGTTGTCGACGAGGCCGTTCTCGCGGAGGAGACCGGCGTCGACGTCCTGGCCCTCGGTGAGCATCACCGCCCCGAGTACGCCATCTCAACTCCCGAGACCGTACTGGCCGGCATCGCCACCCGTACCAACCGCATCCGTCTGTCCTCCGGCGTGACCGTGCTCAGCTCCGACGACCCGGTCCGCGTGTTCCAGCGGTTCTCGACTGTGGACGCGCTCTCGAACGGCCGGGCCGAGGTCATCCTCGGACGCGGCTCCTTCACCGAGTCGTTCCCCCTCTTCGGGTACGACCTGAGTGACTACGACGTGCTGTTCGAGGAGAAGATCGAGCTCTTCGCCAAGCTGCTGGAGGAGAAGCCCGTCACCTGGAGCGGCACCAAGCGGGCTTCGCTCGACAACGCCGACGTCTTCCCCAAGACCGAGTCCGGGCACCTGAACACCTGGGTCGGCGTCGGCGGCTCCCCCCAGTCGGTCATCCGCACCGCGCACTACGGCTTCCCGCTCATGATCGCCATCATCGGCGGCGCCCCGGAACGCTTCGCCCCCTACATCGACCTCTACCAGCGCGCCACCGACAAGTTCGGCACGACCGCCCACCCCGTCGGCATGCACTCCCCCGGCTTCATCGCCGACACGGACGAGGAGGCCCGGGAACTGCACTGGCCGCACTACAAGGTCATCCGGGACCGCATCGGTGCGCTGCGGGGCTGGCCGCCGGTCCGCAAGGAGGAGTACGAGGCCGAGATCGAGCACGGCTCCCTCTACATCGGCTCGCCCGAGACGGTCGCCCGCAAGATGGCCCGCGCCATCAAGGCGCTCGGCGTCGGCCGGTTCGACCTCATCTACACCACGGGGGCACAGCCGGTCAGCGCCCGCCTGCGCGCCGTAGAGCTGTACGGCTCGAAGGTCCTCCCGATGGTCCGCGACATCCTCGCGGGCTGACACCGTGAACGGAGCAGACATGGACATCACGGACGTTCGTACGGTCGGCATCCTGGGCGCGGGGAAGGTCGGGACCGTACTGGCACGACTGGCCGTGGCCGCCGGCTACCGCGTACTCATCGCCGGATCGGGCGATCCCGACAAGATCGCCCTCACCGTCGAAGTCCTCACCCCCGGCGCGGTCCCGGTCACTGCCGCACAGGCCGCGGCGGAGGCAGACGTCGTCGTCCTGGTGCTCCCGCTCGGCAAGTACCGCGGCATTGACGCCGAGGCGCTGCAGGGCAAGCTCGTCATCGACGCGATGAACTACTGGTGGGAGGTCGACGGCATCCGCGATGATCTCACCGACCCGCACACCTCGTCGAGCGAAGTCGTGCAGGCGTATTTGTCCGGAGCGCGTGTGGTCAAGGCGTTCAATCACATGGGCTACCACGACCTCGAGGACGGGGCCTGGCCCGCGGGGATACGTGGACGCAAAGCGATCGCGATCGCGGGTGACGATCCGGACGACCTCATGCTCGTCGGACGTCTCGTCGACGACTTCGGCTTCGACCCCGTCACGGCAGGCCCCCTCTCCGCAGGTGTACGGCTCGAACCGGGCACCGAGCCGTTCGGCGCCAACGTCGGCGCCGAGGAGCTGCGCGCGATGCTCAACCGCTTCCCGGAATCGGAGCGTGGACGGGCCGTGATCAGCGCACGGACCGCTGCTCCGCCGTCGACCGAAGACGCAGCCTGAGCGCCAACCCGTGACGGGCCGCGGGTTTGCCGCCGGTTTGCCGCCGGCCCGTCTCCAGTTTCCTGCACTCCCGACCGAGACCAGACGGACAGGTTGACATATCATCTAAGTTCCTCTAATTTGGATGACGCATCAATAATTACTGTGGGACTCCGCCAGGCGGGCCCGCACCACCCGATCACAAGAGGCACCTGTGAACGTCGCTCTGTGGGCCGTCGCGGCCCTGCTCGCTCTCGTGTTCCTGGGGGCCGGCGCTGCCAAGCTCGCCCAGCCCAAGGAGAAGCTCCTCGCCTCCCCGTCCATGGGCTGGGCCGAGGACTTCCCGCCCGGGCTGATCAAGACGATCGGCATCCTGGAGGTCCTCGCCGCACTCGGGCTGATCCTGCCCGCGGCGGTGGACATCGCCCCGGACCTCGTTCCGCTGGCCGCCTCCGGCCTGGCCCTGACCATGTTCGGCGCCGCCATCACGCACAGCCGACGCGGCGAGGCCCAGTCGGTCGTCGTGAACGTGGTCCTGCTCGCCCTGTCCGTCTTCGTGGCCTGGGGACGCTTCGGACCGCACGCCTTCTGACCTCACCTGACAGAGAAGGGAACCCCCCATGCCCGCGATCACCGTGGACGACGTCCTGGTCCTGCCGCGCCTGCCGGAGCCCGACCCGGCCGGCACCACCTTCCGGCCCGTCCGCCGCCTGACGACCGCCCAGCACGGCTTCGAGGGCGAGGGCTTCCCGGTCCGCCGCGCCTTCGCCGGAGTGCCGCTGCCCGAGCTCGACCCGTTCGTGCACATGGACCACCTGGGCGAGGTCGAACAGGCCCCGGGCGAGGCCACGGGCACCCCCTGGCACCCGCACCGCGGCTTCGAGACCGTCACCTACCTCATCGACGGCGCCGTGGAACACCAGGACTCCAACGGCGGCGGCGGAGAGATCACCGACGGCGACACCCAGTGGATGACCGCCGGATCCGGCATCCTGCACATCGAGCAGCCGCCGGAGCGACTCGTCCAAAGCGGCGGGGTGTTCCACGGCGTGCAGCTGTGGGTCAACCTGCCCCGCGCCCAGAAGATGAGCCCACCGCGCTACCAGGACATCCGCGGCAAGCACACCGGACTGCTCACCACTCCCGACGGCGGCGCGCTGATCCGGGTGATCGCGGGCGACATCGCCGGCCACAGCGGCCCGGGCGTGACCCACACCCCGATCAACCTCGCCCACCTCACCGTCGAGCCCGGCGCCCGCGTCGACCTGCCGTGGGACCCCGCCTACAACGCGCTGGTCTACGCCCTGGCGGGCCACGGCACCGTCGGCGCCGACTCCCGGCCGATCCGGGAGGGCCAACTCGCCGTCTTCGGCGCGGGTGACGCGCTGCGCCTGACCGCCGACCGCGTACAGGAGTCCCGCTCCCCCAAGCTGGAGCTCTTCGTGCTGGGCGGCCGACCCATCCGCGAACCCGTCGTCCAGTACGGCCCGTTCGTGATGAACACCCCCGAAGAAGTCCAACAGGCCTTCGAGGACTACCAGGCGGGCCGCCTCGGCGTCATCCCCGCCCAGCACCTCCCCCACACCTCCTGAACCCCCGTTCAGGACAGATCGCCTCCTTCGACGGGTTCGTCTTCATCAGATGGCCGATGTGCGCCAGCAGGTGACGCTGTCCCTGATGACCGAGTTCGAGAACTTCAGCGTCCTCAAGCCGGGCGACCACAATGTGCAGGCCCTCGACACCCTGCTCGACCAGGTCGTCGCCTGGAGCACGGCGCTGGCGCCGCTCCGCGCCACCGCCTGAGCCCGAGGCACCACACCCCTCCCGATGCCGGGTCCGCCAGCCGGGCCCGGCATCGGGCCGTTCGCCTGCCCGCCCACGGACTTCGCCCAGGACCACGCAACCGTCTTCTCCTGAGACGCGCCCGCGTGTCCATGAAAGGCGCGGCGCGGAAACTGATCGCTCCCTGTCGGGCAGTGGCCGAAATGCGACTTCTTGAGGACGGCGAACACCGAAAGGGCTTGCATAACAAGCTAGTTGATGTGTCGTCTTTGGCCTGTCAGCCCTTCGCCTCTCCCCCCACACAGGAGTACACATGCGTATAGGCTTCTCGCTCCCCCAGTACGGCGCCATGGCTCAACAGCCCGACCGAGTCGCCCACTTCGCCCGCCAGGCCGAGGAACTCGGCGCGGACAGTCTGTGGGCCGGCGACCGTGTGCTGGCCGCGGTGAATCCGACCGTGGGCTATGCGGGCACGGACACGATCCCGCCGAAGATGAACACACTGACCGACCCCTTCGTGACCCTGTCCGTGGCCGCAACCGCCACCGAGCGGCCCCTGCTGGGCACGAGCGCGCTCGTCGCGCCCTGGTACCCGCCGCTGCTGCTGGCCCGATCGCTGGCCGGCGTCGACGTGGTGAGCCGGGGGCGGCTGATCCCCGGCCTGGGGACCGGCTGGTCGCCTGAGGAGTACCAGGGCGTGGGCGTGCCCTGGAAGGAGCGGGGCGCGCGGCTGGACGAGTGCCTTGACGTGCTGGAGGCAGTGTGGACCACCGATCCGGTTGAGCATGAAGGAAAGCACCACTCCATCCCCGCCGCCCACATCGGGCCGAAGCCCGTCCAGCGCCCCCGGCCCCCCATCTACCTGTCCGGTTTCACCCCGGCCTCGCAGCGCAGGGTGGCCCGCCGGGGTGACGGCATCCTGCCGGTGGTCGTGACGTACCCCGGTTTCGAGTTCGACCCGGCGGCCATGGTCAACGACCCCTTGCAGCAGGTTCGTAAGATGGCCGAGGCCCAGGGCCGCGACCCGGCGAGCATCGGCGCGATCCTGCGGATCAACCCGAAGGCCGAGTCGACGGTGGAGGAGGTCGCGGACGTCATCCTGCGCACGCGGGACGAGACGGACGTCGACCACGTCTTCGTGGACTTCGTCGATCCTGCCGAGAGCGTGGACCATGCGTTGGAGCTGCTCCAACGCACGCTGGAACTCACGCGCTGATCCGTTTCCGGCCATCGTCGAGGCGACGTCGCCCGGCCGTCCCGCGTCAGCGGAAAGCCTGCGGCGTCACCGCCGCATCGAGTCCAACACGACGTTCCATTCGCGCACGTCCACCTTCGCGTCACCGGAGCGGACGATCGGGCTGTCGCGATAGAGGTCCTGTGCTGCCTCGAGCGAGTCACCACGCAGAATGGCCAACCCGCCACGGCCGTCGCTGAACAGGCCGGACATCACGAGGGTGCCTTCCTCCAAGAGCCCGGCGACGAACTGAACCTGTCGGTCAACACCGTGAAGTCGTATCTACGGGAGATGATGCACAAGCTCGCCGCCCGCAACCAGGCCCGCACGGCCTGCTGTGAGCAGTACGTCAGTAAAACGGGCCTGGCCACGAGTCCTCACCAAAGGAGCCTGAACAACACATGCGTTATCGCGAACTCGGCCGTACCGGGCTGACCGTGTCCGAGATCGGCTACGGGGCCTGGGGGTTGGGCCAAGGGGCCTGGGTCGGTGCCGACGACGATTCCGGGGTGCGCGCGCTGCACCGTGCCGTCGACCTGGGCGTCACCTTCATCGACACCGCCAGGGCGTACGACCGCAGTGAGCGGATCGTCGGCCGTGCGCTCAGGGAGCTTCCGGGCGGCGGTGACGGCGTGCATGTGGCGACCAAGGTCGGGCCAAAGGTCCCGGTCTCCCTGGCGCCCAGCGGACTCGACCCCATGGAGGCGTTCCCCGGCTCGCACCTCCGCGAGAGCCTGGAGACCAGCCTCCGCGAGCTCGGCCGCGACCATGTCGACCTCCTTCAGCTGCACACCTGGGAGGACGAGTGGACCGGGCGCGGTGACTGGCTGGAGACGGTGGACGCCCTCAAACAGGAGGGCAAGATCCGGTTCTTCGGGATCTCCGTCAAGGACCACCAGCCCGAGAACGTGCTCACGGTGCTGCGTACCGGGGTTCTGGACACGGTCCAGGTCATCTACAACATCTTCGAGCAGGCCCCGTCCGACGCCCTGCTGCCTGCCTGTGCGGAGCACGGCGTGGGCGTGATCGGGCGGGTCGCACTCGACGAAGGGGCCCTGACGGGCTCGGTCCGCACGGGTGTCACCTTCCCCGAGGGCGACTGGCGCAACTGGTACTTCCGGGAGGACCGACCCGCCCAGGTCGAGAAGCGCGTGGACGCCCTCCTCGCCGACCTGGGGATCGGCGCCGACGAGCTTGCGTCCACCGCACTGCGGTTCACGCTCGCCGGACAGGCGGTCTCCACGGTCATCGTCGGGATGCGGTCACTGGCGAACGTGGAACGCAACGCGGCGATCGCCGACGCACCACCCCTGACCGCCCACGAACTCTCGCTGCTGGCCAAGCACCGCTGGCCGAAGAACTTCTACCTCTGATCCCTGTCCTCTCGTCCTGTCAGCCGAGGCCGTCCGCGCCGATCTGGACGGCGGATTCGTCGAGGAGGGCGTCGGTGACGGGCTGCGGACGCCCGTCGAGGTCGTGGACGGGGGTGGCTTCCTTGTACCAGGATTCGATGACGGCGTTGCCCCAGAAGTCGCGGCGGCGGTCGTCGTGGACGTTCCAGCGGTAGGTTTCGTGGTCGGGGTCGCCGGTGTAGTAGTCGCTGGTGTAGATCTCCACGCGGTGGCCGTCGGGGTCGCGGAGGTAGAGGTAGAAGGCGTTGGAGACGCCGTGCCGGCCGGGGCCGCGTTCGATGTGGTGTTCCTTGCGCAGGGAGCCGAACAGGTCCGCCGCGCGCAGGACTTGGTGGGATTCGTGGGTGGCGATACCGAGGTGGTGCAGGCGGGGGCCTGCGCCGCCGGTGAAGGCGACGTCGTGGACGGTCTGCTTGCGGTACATCCAGGCGGCGTACAGCTCGTGCTCGTCGCCCTCGATCGTTTCCGAGCAGCCGAAGCCGAGGGACTGGTAGTGGGCGTAGGCGGCCGGGATGTCGGGGGTGCAGATGTTGAAGTGGTCCAGGCGGGCGATCTCGGCGCCGTGGCGGAGGTCGTAGCGCTGGATGAGGCGCTCGGCGCGCTCGATCTCGTGGAAGAACTCCACGGGGAAGCCGAGCGGGTCGATCACGCGGACCGCGTCGCCGATCCCGTGCGTGCCCTCGCCTTTCCTCAACCGCTTGAGGGGGCGGCCGAGTTCGGCGAAGAACTTCTCCGCCTTGTCGACGTCCTCGGGGGTGCGGACCCGGTACGCGAGGTGGTCAAGAGCGGCCGTCTCCCCACGCCTCAACACCAGCGAGTGGTGGGTGAGTTCATCCGTGCCGCGCAGGCAGAGAGTGTCGGTGTCCTCGTACTGGACGTGGAAGCCGAGCATGTCGACCCAGAACCAGCGGGCCGCCGCCAGGTCGGTGACGGCCAGCTGGGCGTAGGCGGACCGGATCACATCCGGGGCGTCGGGGTGCGCGGTGGTCATCAGGCGGCTCCGAAGCGGGGGGTGTGGACATCGCCCAGGGCAACGTGGACGATCTTCGATTCGGTGTAGAAGTCGATGGAGTGGGCGCCGCCCTCGCGGCCCACACCGGAGGCCTTGACGCCGCCGAAGGGAGTGCGCAGGTCACGGACGTTGTGCGAGTTGAGCCAGACCATGCCGGACTCGACGGCGTGGGCGATGCGGTGGCCGCGCTTGAGGTTGGTGGTCCAGACGTAGGCGGCCAGCCCGAACTGGGTGGCGTTCGCGAGTTCCACGGCCTCGGTCTCGTCGTCGAAGGGGGCGACGGCGACCACGGGGCCGAAGATCTCCTCCTGGAAGATACGGGCGTCGCGCTCGACGTCCGCGAAGACGGTCGGCTGGAGATAGTTGCCGTCGGGGAGGTGGTCAGGGCGGGTGCCGCCGGCGACGAGGCGGGCCTCCTTCCTGCCGATCTCGACGTAGTTCAGCACGCGTTGGTAGTGCTCGGGGTGGACCAGTGCGCCGACCTCGGTGGCGGGGTCGGAGGGCAGCCCGACGCGGACGTTGGCGGCCCGCTCGGCCAGGCGGCGGGTGAACTCCTCGTACACCGGACGCTCGACCAGCACCCGCGAACCGGCGGTGCAGCGTTCACCGTTGAGGGAGAACACCCCGAACACGACCGAGTCCAGGGCCGCTTCCAGGTCGGCGTCCGCGAACACGACGGCCGGGGACTTGCCGCCCAGCTCCATCGAGGTGGTCTTCAGGTGCTGGGCGGAGGAACGGATGATGTGCCGGCCGGTGTCGGTGGAGCCGGTGAAGGAGATCAGCGGCACGTCCGGGTGGTCGACGAGGGCCTGGCCGGCCTCCTCGCCGATGCCGTGGACGATGTTCACCACCCCGGCCGGGACACCCGCCTCTTCGAAGATCTCCGGCCACAGGCTCGCGGACAGCGGGGTCCACTCGGCGGGCTTGAGGACCAGTGTGCAGCCGGCGGCCAGAGCCGGGGCGAGCTTCCAGCTCTCCAGCATGAACGGGGTGTTCCACGGCGTGATCAGCCCGGCGACCCCCACCGGTCGGCGTACGACATACGAGAACTGCTCCTCGCCCTGCCGGAACGCCTCCTCGCCGAGCGCGACGATGACGTCGGCGAAGTAGCGGAAGTTCTCGGCGGCGCGCCGGGCCTGGCCGCGTGCCTGCGTGATCGGCAGTCCGGTGTCGTACGACTCGAAGGCGGCGAGCCGGTCATGGCGGGCCTCGACGGCGTCCGCGATGCGGTAGAGGGTGTTGGCGCGCGCCCGATTGGACAGACCGGCCCACTCGGGGAACGCTGACCTGGCGGCGGAAACCGCCCGATCGACGT
The DNA here is from genome assembly GCF_054783935.1 of Streptomyces pseudoechinosporeus. Taxonomy (NCBI): domain Bacteria; kingdom Bacillati; phylum Actinomycetota; class Actinomycetes; order Kitasatosporales; family Streptomycetaceae; genus Streptomyces; species Streptomyces pseudoechinosporeus. Next base: position 184,153 of record NZ_BAAGPS010000080.1, on the reverse strand, counting down.
CGGCCGCACCGCCTGCCGCAGCCCTGGCGTAGGGCGTGTTGGACACCGGATCGGCCACGGGGAACGTACGCCCGTCGGTGCTGTCGACCGGTTCTCCGCCGATCCAGTGCCGGATGACGGTCGGCAGGTTCTCGATGGTCGTCGTCATGGTCATGCTCCGATCGGTGCGGTGAGGTCGCCGCCCTCGGCGAGCAGCGCCCGAATGCGGGAAAGGCCCGCCTCGGTCGGGGTGATCAGCGGCGGACGGACGTGGGCGGAGGCGATCCGGCCCTGCTGCGCGAGCACCCACTTGGCGGGCGCCGGGTTGGTCTCGACGAACAGCAGGTCAACGAGCGGGTGCAGCCGGTAGTGCAGATCGCGGGCCCCGTCGAAGTCGCCCGCCTCCCACAGCTCGTACATCCGCGCCACCGCGGTCGGCGCGAGATTCGCGACCGCGCTCACGAAACCGGCTCCGCCCAGCGCCAGCAGCGGCAGGCACAGCAGCTCGATGCCCGACCACACCAGCAGCGAGCGGCCGCAGGCGTGCAGCACCCGGGAGAAGTGCTCGAAGTCCTTCGTCGTCTCCTTGACCCCGACGAAGTTGTCGAAGTCGGTGAACAGCCGCTTGACCGTCTCCGGTGCGATGTCCACCGCCGTGCGGGAGGGCACGTTGTAGGCGACGATCGGCAGATCCGGGAACTCCCGGGCCACCGTCGCGTACCACTGGTACAGCGCCTCCTGGGTGGGCCGCGCGTAGTACGGCGTGATGACGAGCGCGGCGTCCGCACCCAACTCCCGTGCCGCCGCAGTGATTTCGAGGGTCTCGTCGAGCTTGTGCGAGCCCGTGCCGGGCAGGAACGGGACGCGGTCGTCGATCACCCCCACGGCCGTACGCATCCCCGCGATCCGCTCGGCGACACTCTGCGCACTCGGCTCCCCGGTCGAACCGCCCAGCGAGATGCCGTGCGAACCGGACTCCAGCTGGAAGCGGATCAGCCCGGCCAGACTGTCGTGGTCGACCGCCCCATCGGCCGTGAACGGGGTGACCACCGGGGCGATCGAGCCCCGGATCGTGGACGGGTCGCTACGGAACTTCACTCTGTCTCTCCCTTGCACCAGGTCTCGTACGCATCCCGCCAGGCCGGGCCCAGCGGATACAGGCCGTCGACGCTCGCCCCGGCCCGCACCTGCTCGGTGATGAACCGCTCCTGCCGCTCCTGCTCCCGGCAGTCGGCGATCAACTCCGCGGCGAGATCAGGGGGTACGACGACCACGCCGTCGTCGTCGCCCACGATCAGGTCGCCGGGCTGCACCAGGGCCCCGCCGCAGGCGACCGGCACGCCGGTGTCCCAGGGGACGTGGCGGCGGCCGAGCACCGACGGGTGCGGTCCGCCGTGGAACACCGGCAGCCCCAGTGCGGCGACGGCCGCGCTGTCCCGCAGCCCTCCGTCGGTCACCACCCCGGCCGCGCCGCGCTGCTGCGCGCGCAGGGCAAGGATGTCGCCCAGGGTTCCGGCGGAGGTGTCCCGCCGGGCGTCCATCACCAGGACGTGGCCGGGCTGGAGCTCCTCGATGGCCCGCTTCTGGGCGTTCATGCCGGTGCCGTACTTCTCGAACAGGTCCTCGCGCAGCGGCAGATAGCGCAGGGTGTGCGCGACGCCCACCATGCGGGTGCCGGGTGCGGCCGGACTCGCCCCGTCGACCGACATGTGCGGCAGACCGCGCCGCCGTAGCTGCGCGCTGATCGTCGCCACGGCCACCGAGCGGAGGCCGCCGGCGAGGCTTTCGTCGAGAAGCGAGCCGGGTACGTACGCGGATCCGTACGCCGACTCCTCCTCGGCCCTGTCCGCCTTGGGCTGTGCGCCCCACGGCTCCAGGTCGTGCTCGGCGGAGGCGATCGGGCTGCGCAGCACTCCGGTGCTCAACCGGCCGTCGCCGACCTCGACTTCGACCACGTCCCCCGGCTCGACCACCGAGGCGCCGGCCGGTGTGCCGGTCAGGACCACATCGCCGGGTTCCAGGGTGACCAGCCGGGACAGGTCCGCGACCAGCTGGCCGAAGGGGAACAGCAGCGTGTCGGTCGTGTCGTCCTGGACCATCTCGCCGTTGACCCACGTCCTCAAGCGCAGTCCGGCGGGGTCGAGTTCGGTGGCGTCCAGCAGCCGCGGACCGATCGGGGTGAAGCCGTCCGCGCCCTTGGAGCGCAGGTTGGAGCCCCGGTCTGCGTATCTCAGGTCGTACACGCCCGCGTCATTGGCGGCGGTCACCCAGCGCACGTGGCGCCAGCCGTCCTTGGGCAGCACCCGTCGGGCCCGCGAGCCGATGACGAGTGCGATCTCGCCCTCGAAGCCCATGAGTTGGCAGCCACGCGGCCGGATGATCGCTTCCTCGGTGCCGGCCAGCGACGACGGTGGCTTGAGGAAGTAGGAGGGGTGGGCGGGAAAGCGTCCCCGCTCCTTGACCCGGCTGCGGAAGTTGAGGTGGACAGCGATGATCTTCGATGGGGGGTTCCCCAAGGGATGTGGCAACGGGGCTCCTTCAGCTGCCGGGCGTCTCGCCGAGGCGGCGGACGCGCTCGCGGAGGGCGAGCAGTCCGTGCACCGCGTCGAGGGAGGGGGACGGGACGCCTGTGCGGCGCGCGAGTTCGCGTACGGCACCGACGATGGCGTCGAGTTCGAGGGGCCGGCCACGGTCCGCGTCCTGCAGCATCGAGGTGCGGAACGCGCCGAGCTTGCGGGCGATGTCGAGCCGGTCGTCGGCCGTCATGGCGCTCTCGATGCCCAGTGCGGCACCGACGGCCGCCGACTCGTCGAACATGGCGGCGCAGACCTGCCGTACGTCCGGGTCGTCGAGGATGTCCAGGACGGTGGCGCCGGTGAGCGCGCTGACGGGGTTGAGGTTGACGTTGCCCAGGAGTTTTTCCCAGATGTCCCGGCGGATGTCGGTGCTGGGTTCCGGGCGGACGGGGCCTGCGGACAGGGCTGCGGCGCACCGTGTGACCCGCTCGGAGATGCCGCCCGTCGCATCGCCGATGATCAGCCTCGTGCCGCTGAGGTGGGTCACCCGTCCCGGTCCGTCCACTGCGCTGCTGAAGTGCGCCACCCCGGACATCACGCGCTCGGCGGGCAGGAGGCGCAGCAACTCGCCGTCGGGGTCGACCGATCGCAGAACGGGGTCTCCGCCGGCGTGCTCGACGGTGGACAGCAGCCACCAGGGCACTCCGTTGGCGACGACGAGTACGTCCACGCCGTGCTCGATCCACGTCCGGATGGAGCGGGCCGCCGGGAGCAGGTATTGGCTCTTGACGCAGACGACCGCCAGATCCGGTACAGGCAGCCCCGCGGTGTCGTACGCCGTGGGAAACCGGTGCCGTGCCTCGGTTCCCGTCTCGGCGCTCCGCAGCCCCAGCCCGTGCGCGGCGATCACGGCGAGGTGCGGGCCCCGCCTTCCGAGCAGGGAGACCTCGGCGCCCGACGCGGCGAACGCCCCGGCGAGGGTGGCGCCGACGGCCCCGGGGCCCACGATAGTGATCCGATGCGCCATGGCAGGCGGTTGCGGCGACACCGTCGCACCTCCATCTCGAGTGGTGGTCGATCCGTCGGCCGATGGCGGCCGTTCGCAGCGAGCATGCGCCGTGCCGCAGCCCGCAACAATGTCGGCACCTACACTCACGAAGGCTCAGTGATATAGATTCCGACACCCCTTGAACGCCTGAACAGGAGGGTCGGCATGACCGCGATACGCCTCGATCAGCTCGTCGAAGCCCTGCAAGGCGGCGTCATCAGCGTGCTGTCCGAAGGTGGTGCGGGCGATCAGCCGGTCATCGGTGTCGAGTTGCTGGACTGCCCAGAGGCGCTCGGGACCACCGCACCCGGACATCTGCTGCTCGGTGTCGGACTGGACATCGGGGACCGTACGGCACTGACCGCGGCCCTTCGGACGGCGGCGGACAGCTCCTGCGCACTCGCCGTCAAGTGCGCCGCTCCCGCACCCCCGGACGTGGCGGCGCACGTCCGGGAGATGGGCGTTCCAGTACTGGCCGTCGAGCCGCAGGTGCCGTGGACGCGCGTCCAGCGCCTGGTCACGACCATCCTGGCCGCGCGCGCGGCGCGTACCGAATCCGGTGGTGGGACGACGGGCGGCGACCTGTTCTCCTTGGCCAACGCGGTCGCCGGAATCGTCGGTGGGGCTGTCGCGATCATGGATACGCAGCAGATCGTGGTCGCCTACTCGAACCTGCCCGACCAGCCCATCGACGAGACCCGGCAGCGCGGGATCCTGGGCAGGCGGGTACCCGAGGACGCGCTCGCCGATCACCTGGACCGGGCGGTGTGGGTGAGCGACGACGTCGTACGCCAGCACCGGCCCGGGGATCTGCCGCGCATGGCCGTGGTCATCCGGGCGGGCGAGGACGTACTCGGCTCCCTGTGGGTCGCGTTCTCCGACGAGGCCGCGGCCACCGACTGCGGGCCCACTCTGCAGGAGGCCGCCCGGGTCGCGGCGCTGCACATGCTGGCGCTGCGCCGCCAGGTCGACGCGGAGCAGGAGAGGCGTGACCGCGCCCTGCGTTCCACGCTGGAGGGGCAGCCGGAACAGGGCGACCCGCACGGCGGCGTCCGCCTTCCCGCCGTACTGGTCGGGCTGGCCGAGACCGTACCGGAGACGGTCAGCGAGGAGTCGTGGGAGGCCGGCCTCGCGGCCCGGCACCGAGCCGCTGCGATGCGGATGCTGGACCTGGCCGTCCTCGACGGCCGCTCCCTCGGCTACGAGCCGGCGGCGGCCCTGCTCGGAAACCGCGTCTACGTGCTGCTGCCGGCCGCCGGCTCCGGCTCCGTGTCCACCGGTGTCCTGCTGGACCACCTCCTGGACCGGGCCGGGCACAGCCTGCACCGGTCGTTCACCGCGGTCCACTCCCCCACCGTCGGGACGCTTCCCGCTCTCCTCTCCGCCCGCCGCGACATCGACGCCGCGCTCGATCACCTCGGGGAGCAGCGCGCGGACCCGGGCGCGTACCGCACCGAGGACCTGCGGCCGGAGCTGGTGCTGCGGCGGCTCGTCGGGGCCGTACGCGACGATCCCGAACTGCGTACCGGCCTCGCGGAGCGCCTGCGGTCCCACGACGCCGAGCACGCCACCGACTACGCGGCCACCCTCCTCACGTATCTGCGGCACTTCGGCGATGTCGCCGCCGCCAGCGGCGAGTTGCACATCCACCAGAACACGCTGCGGCTACGGCTGCGCCGGGCCGAGCAGCTCTTCGGCGTGACGCTCACCGATCCGACGCGGCGCCTGCTGCTGACGTTGGAACTGACCGCTCTCGCGGGCCTGTCACAGCCGCCGACGGCAGAGTGACGTACGGGTGTCCTTCCTCTCACTCGGGCACCCGCACCCGTCAACTGCCCAGCCGTTATGTCAAATCGGACACCGTACGGCGGCTTTCGATGGCGACCTCGACATTGGTTCCCCGGCGGTCGGGCACCCATGCTCCTGGACACCGAAGGGCGCCGCCCGCCGCGTACCGGCGATGCCCATGGAGCGACCAAGGAGCATGGCAGTGACCGTTCTGGACACCCCGACGAGCACGGCGAAACCGGCGCGCATGAGCGATGCGGAGTGGCGAGCGCGGCTCGAACTGGCCGCGTGCTACCGGATCTTCGACCACCTCGGCTGGGTCGAGATGATCTTCAACCACATCACCGTGCGCGTGCCCGGCGAGGACGGGCACCTCCTGATCAACCCGTTCGGCCTGATGTACAACGAGGTGACCGCCTCGAACCTGGTGAAGATCGATCTCGACGGCAACGTCCTGTCAGACTCGGACTGGCCGGTCAACGAAGCAGGGCTGCTGATCCACTCGGTGATCCACGCCAACCGGCCCGACGCGCACTGCATCATGCACACCCACACCACCGCCGGCACCGGAGTCGCCTGCCTGCGCGACGGACTGGACCCTGACAACTTCTACGCCGCCCAACTGCACGACATGGTCGCCTACCACGACTTCGAGGGCATCACCGTCGACCCCGAAGAGAAGCCACGGCTGGTGGCCAACCTCGGCAACCACGACCTGATGATCCTGCGCAACCACGGCCTGCTGGCGCTGGGGCCGACCCTGCCCGCCGCGTTCGCCTCCCTGTGGACCCTGCAACGGGCCTGCGAGATCCAGCTCGCCGCCCAGTCGTCGGGACAGTCGCTGACCCCCGTGACCCTGGAGGCGGCGGTGCGCTCGACCAAGGAGTCCTTCCAGATGGGCGACCGAACCGAGTCGGGCAGGACTCTGTTCGACGCGCTGCGCCGCAGGATCGACCGCATCGCCCCCGACTACGCCGTCTGACACCGCCACACGTCCGCACCCCCGTCCCCTCCCCGGGCCAACGACGCCCCGACGACGATCGGACTCCCCATGTCCCCATCCGCTCAGACATCCGGCAGCCAGAGTCAGCACCGCACCGTCGCGCTCGCCGCCATGGCGGGCACCACCATCGAGTGGTACGACTTCTTCATCTACGCCCTGTGCACCGGACTGGTCTTCAACAGCCTGTTCTTCGACGGGCTCGGCGAGAACTCACTGATCATCTCCTTCGCGACCATCGGCATCAGCTTCTTCTTCCGGCCGGTCGGGGCCGCGCTCGCCGGCCACCTCGGTGACCGCATCGGCCGCCGCGCCATGCTCATCGCCACGCTGCTGCTCATGGGCGTCGCGACCACCCTCATCGGTCTCGTACCGTCGTCCAGTTCCATCGGTACGAGCGCCCCGGTCATCCTCGTACTCCTGCGCATCCTCCAGGGGTTGTCCGCAGGCGGCGAGTGGGGCGGCGCCGCGCTGATCTCCGTGGAACACGCGCCCGCGGCGCAGCGCGGAAGGTTCGGGGCCTATCCCCAGCTCGGAGCCCCGCTGGGCCTGCTGCTGGCCAACGGCGCCCTGGCCGCCGTCACCGCCCTCACCACGGACGACCAGTTCCTCGCCTGGGGCTGGCGCATCCCGTTCCTGGCGAGTGTCGTCCTCGTCGCGGCCGGGTTCGTCATCCGGCGCAAGGTGGAGGAGAGCCCCGTATACCGGGAGTTGAAGGAGTCCGGGAGCCGGTCGCGCGCCCCGCTCGCCGTGCTGTTCAAGGAGCACTGGCCGCTCGTCGTGGCCGGTGCCCTGCTGTTCGCCGCCAACAACGCCGTCGGCTATATGACCACGGGCGGCTACGTCCAGAGCTATTCGGTGAACCATCTCGACATGGACCCGACGACGATCCTGATCGGCGTGATGGTCGCTGCCGTCGGCTGGCTGGTCAGCACCATGGCCGGCGGCATACTGTCCGACCGGTTCGGCCGCCTGCGCGTCTACCGGATCGGCTTCGTCATCCAACTCGCCTGGATGTTCCCGTTCTTCGCGCTGCTCAACACGGCGAACATCGGACTCGTCGTCGTGGCGCTCGTCCTCTACAGCGTCGGCCTCGGACTCACCTACGGGCCGCAGGCCGCCCTGTTCGCGGAGCTGTACCCCGCTGCCGTCCGGTACAGCGGTGCGGCACTGTCGTACGCCATCGGAGCCGTCCTCGGCGGTGCCTTCGCCCCCATGATCGCCGAAGCCCTGCAGTCGAGCACCGGCACCGTGTACTCCGTCGGCGTCTACCTCGCGGGGGTCACGGCGGTCGGACTGGCCGTCACCTTCGTCCTGAAGAAACACCTGGGTGTGCCGCTCAGCGATGCCGGGGCCGACGAGAAGGACGAGCAGGCGGCACTGACCACCCTGAAGAACCACTGAACGGCGAAGAAGCCCTCCCCCCACAAAGCCTCCCGCTCCCCCCGTCCCACCCATCCCCTCACATCAAGGAGCCATCCGATGAACGAGCCGCACACCGACGCAACCCGCCCGGCGCTCACTCGCCGCCGCTTCTGGCAGCTCGGCGCCGCCACAGCGGTCACGGCCGGCGCGGCGGCGGTGCTCGCGGACAGCGCCGACGGGGCCCCGGCGGCCCCGGGTGACACCGCGCAGGACTACTTCGACCGGGCTGCCGAACTGGCAGGTGACAACCCGGTCTTCAAGAGCATCGTCAACGCGCTCACCTCCGGCTACACCCCTCCGCGACCCGCCGCTCCTGCGCCGCTGCGGATCTTCGACAACGTGGGGGTGGTGAGCGTCGGTTTTGTGTCCGCCACGGCGATCCTCACCTCACGCGGGATCATCCTCATCGACGCCCTGAACAATCCGGACGAGGCCGAGCAGATCCTCGTCCCGGGGTTGCGCGAGCTGGGAGCCGACCCGTCGACGATCAAGTACGTCGTGGTCACCCACGCCCACGGCGACCACTTCGGCGGCGCCCAGTACCTGGCCGACCAGTACGGCACGCGGGTCATGATGGCCCCGGCCGACTGGGACCTCCTCGCCTCCACCGCCCCGGCCAACGCACCCATCCGCGACCTGGACATCGCCGACGGCCAGAAGCTGACCCTGGGAGACACCACGGTCACGCTCCACCACACCCCGGGCCACACCCCCGGCAGCGTCTCGCCGTTCTTCCCGGCCCGCTGGCAGGGCCGCACGCACACCGCGATGACCTGGGGCGGGACCAACCCGCCCACAGCCACCGCGAGCAAGGAGACCTACCTCTCCTCCATCCTCACCTTCGCCTCCCGGATGCGGCGGGCCGGGGTCGACGTCGAACTGAGCAACCACGCATTCGCCGACCACGGCCTGGAGCGCATGGAAGAACTGCGCGCCGCGCCCGACGGTCCCGACAACCCCTTCGTCATCGGCACCTCCGGGGCACAGCGCTACATGAAGGTCATGGAGAACATGCTCCGGGGCCGCATCGCCCTGGACCAGGAGGGCGCCACCACCGCGTCGACGACGGTGGCAGCCGCGAGCACACATACGGCGGGCTGCTGCTGACGGCCATGAGGTCAAGGCAGTCGCCGGGGAGCGGCGGGCGCGGTCGGTGTGTCACACCGGCCGCGCAGCCACGTCGGCCGACGACCGCCTGCAGTCCGGCCAACCGAGACCGAGGCGGCGTTCGCTGACGGCTCGCGGGAAGAAGTGCTGCGACATCTCTTGACGTGTGCCCTGCAACTGCGTAGACATGACCGCGCGGTCATACGGATGACCTCGCTCGATGCAGACATACGGCCATGAGGAGACGTGATGACACCAGGGGTGGGGCGGAACACGGACTCGCCTGCGCCGCGCAGCGCGGACGTGGCCCGTGTGGCCGGAGTCTCGCGCAAAACGGTCTCACGGGTCCTCAACAACGAGCCGTACGTCTCCGACGACGCCCGCCAACGTGTCCTCGCAGCCGCCGGCGAACTGGGCTACCGGCTGAACCACGCGGCCCGTGCGCTGGCCTCCGGGCGTACCCGCTCCATCGGAGTGGTCGCTCTGGGTACGGCCGGATACGGCACCGCCTCGCTCCTTGTGGGCATCGAGCACGCCGTGCGGGACGCGGGGTACGCACTGCGCGTGGTCAACACGCCGGACGGCGACCCGGAAGGGATCGCCGGCGCAGTGGAGTCACTCCTCGAGCAGGGCGTGGACGGAGTCGTCGTCTCCGAGCCCATCGTGGAGGGAGAAGTCTCCGTCCACGCCGACGTACCGGTCCTCTTCCTGGGGGCACCGCCGGCCTTCAACGCCGCTCGCACGCTGACCGTGGGCGTGGCCGCCCACCAGCTGGCGCGGGTTGCCACCGAACATCTGCTGGACCTGGGACACGTGACCGTCCATCACCTCTCCGGACCGCTGCGGTGGTACGCCTCCAAGGACCGCCTGGAAGGATGGCAGGCCGCACTGGCGGCACGGGGCGCACCCGAACCACCTGTCGTCGAGGGTGACTGGTCACCCGCCTCCGGGTACGCAGCGGGCCGCGAGCTGGCCTCGGACCCCTCCGTGACCGCCGTGTTCGCAGCGGGCGACGAGATGGCCATCGGCCTCATCCACGCCCTGCGGGAGGCCGGTCGCCATGTGCCGGAGGACGTCAGTGTGGTCGGATTCGACGGCAATCCCGTCTTCGCCTACGTCGCTCCTGCCCTGACCACCGTGCGTCAGCCCTTCGACGCCGCGGCACGGGAAGGAATCAAGCGGCTCGTGCACGCCATCGAGGAGCCGGACACCGACCTGCCGCCGGCGAGCGACCCACCGGTCGAACTCGTCGTCCGTGGCTCGACCGCGCCCCCGCCGCCCCACCAGGGCTAGCCAGTACTTCCGATCCGGTGTTCACCGCGACGTCGTCGACCTGCCGTACCCGACGGACGCGCGCCCATTGACCCCGCCGCCTCCGCCCGGATCTCCCGAGTGGGCGGCGGTTACCGAAACGCATCCCCCCATCCCTCGTCATGGGAGCCGCACATGTCCCCTGCGCAGACAGGCGCCAGACCCGGCGCCGCTCCGCGTTCCCGCCCCTCCACCCTCCTGTTCCTCCTGCTCGCCCTGGCCGTCGCGGCTGCGACGCTCGTCCTGCCCGCCGCAGGCAGGGCAGACGCCATCTCCCGTCCGTCGCAGACGATGTACACACCACCGTCGAACGCGCCCTCGCCCGGGGTGTTCTACCCGCGCGCGATACGTCTGCAGCACAACGGCTCCGCCAACGGCACGATGCTCGCCACCTTCGAGCAGTACACCTCCGGCACTCCGGTCTTCCCGATCTACCGCAGCACCGACAACGGCGCCTCCTGGACGAAGATCTCCGAAGTCGCCGACACACAGAACGGCTGGGGCATGCGCTGGCAGCCCGAACTGTTCGAACTGCCCAGGGCCATGGGCGGCTTCCCCGCCGGAACCATCCTCGCCGCGGGCGACTCGGTGCCGGCCGACCGGGGAGGCAGCAAGATCGACCTGTACGCCAGCACCGACCGCGGCCAGAGCTGGGACTTCGTCACCAACATCGCCACCGGCGGCCCGGCGCATTCCACCAACGGCTACACCCCCGTCTGGGAGCCGTTCTTCCTGATCTCCGGCGACAGACTGATCGTCTACTACTCCGACCAGCGCGACACCGACCACGGCCAGAAGATCGTCCACCAGGTCTCCACGGACATCCGCAACTGGGGCCCGGTCGTGGACGACGTGGCGATGCCCACCTACGCGGACCGCCCGGGCATGCCGGTGGTGACCCGACTACCCAACGGCAACTACGTGATGAGCTACGAGTACTGCAACGCCCCCGAGGGCGGGTGCTCCGTGTACTACAAGATCTCCTCCGACCCGGAAGGGTTCGGCTCCGTCACCGGCCGGGTACTGCGGTCGACCGACGGCGTCATCCCCAGCGGAGCGCCCTTCATCACCTGGCTGCCCACCGGCGGCCCGAACGGCACCCTCGTCCTCAGCGGCGAGAGCCAGGACGACCTGTTCGTCAACACGGAGAACGGGGCCGCGAACGCCTGGACCCGCATGCGCTCCAACGTCGCCGGCGGGTACAGCCGGGGCATGCTCCCGCTGGCCGACGGCCACAGCCTGATGGTGCTCAGCGGGGGACGCGCGCGCAGCACCGGCGTCAACCCGGTCACGTACAGCGTCGTCGACCTGGGCGGCGGCATCTCCAACGGTGCCACCTACACCCTGTCCAACGCGAACAGCGACCTGAAGCTCGCCATCGCCGGCGGTTCCACCACCAACGGCACCAGCGCCACCCAGCAGACCACCACCAACGCCACCGACCAGCAGTGGCGCGTCACCCGGCAGCCCTCCGGCTACTTCAAGATTCTCAACGTCGCCAGTGGCAAGGTCCTGGGCGTACAGAACCAGTCCACCGCCGACGGCGCCAGGATCCTGCAGTGGGACGACAACGGCACCCTCGACCACGAATGGGCCGTCGCCCCCCATCCCGCCGGCGGCTACATCTTCAAGAACCGCATCACCGGCAAGTACCTGGAGATTCCGAACGCCTCCACGGCCGTGGGCACGCAGGCCGTCCAGTGGAGCAGCACCGACTGCGCTTGCCAGCGCTGGAACCTCACCCAGACCGCCCTGCCGCCGCTGGGCACCGGACAGTACGTCCTCGTCAACAAGAACAGCGGCAAATACCTCGACATCCCCCAGGCCTCCACCGTCACCGGTACAGCAGCCAACCAGTGGCAGAACTCCGCCTGCGTCTGCCAGTTGTTCACCTTCCAGTCCGCGGGCGGCGGAGCCTGGAGCATCAAGAACGTCAACAGCAATCTCAACCTGGACATCCGCGACTCATCCACCACCGCAGGCGCCGCCGTCATCCAGAGCACACCCTCCAGCGCCGACTCCCAGAAATGGACCCTCACCAACGCCGGCGACGGCTACTACGAACTCGTCAACGCCAACAGCGGCCTGAACGCCGCCGTCGCTCAGTCCTCCACGACCGACGGCGCACCCGTCGTCCAGTGGAACGACGTCGGCCTCGACGACCAACTCTGGAAGATCGTCCGCATCAACTGACCACCCACACATGACAGTCAGGACGGAGGGCGGTGCGGGTCGGTCACCCGCACCGCCCGACCCCTTTCACACCTGTGCCACCGCCACCACGTGTGGGCCGAGAAGGTCCTCGCCGGACGCTTCGACGAGCTGGCACCGTACGACGTGGTGTCACTGGAGACGCTGAGCTGACGCTGGAGTTCGACAAGCGGGCGTACCGGGTCATCCAGCAGGTTGGAGTCAGGACGCGTCCTCATCCAGCCTGCCCACGACCCGTTCGGAGAGAGGAGAGAGACTTATAGTTGATGCATCAACTTTTGCGAGTGGAATCAGGGTGGAATTCAGCCACGTTCACCCAGACGCTCGTACGCACCGATCGGCGGCCAACTCACCGAACACCAGCGGCGGTTCGAGCAAGGAGGGTTCAGCCCAGTTCGATGAGGCCGCGACGGACGGCCTCGGTGACCGTACTCGCCCTGTTCTCGGTACCGAGCTTCCGGTAGATGCGTACGAGATGGGTCTTGATCGTCGCCTCGCTGAGGAACAGTACAGCGGCGATGTCCCGGTTGCTGTGTCCTTGGGCGAGCAGCCGTATCACCTGGGTCTCCCGCTCACTCACTGCCACTTCCGGCTCGGAGACGTGGCCGGCGAGCCGCTCGGCGGCCTCGGGGGCGAGCACCGTCCTCCCGGTGGCCGCGGCACGCACGGCTCGGAACAGTTCCTCGGGCGGGCCCGCCTTGAGAATGTAGCCGCGGGCACCGGCCTCCATCGCCCGCACGACGTCGCCCTGGGTCCGGTAGCTCGTGAGCACGACGACCCGTACGCCCGGGACCGAGGCGGTGATCCGCCGGGTCGCCTCGATGCCGTCGTCCCCTTCACCGGCCCCCGGCCCGTCGGCCAGCCGGAGGTCCATGAGCACCACGTCGGGGCGGAGCCGCTGAGCGAGGTGCACGGCCTCCTGCCCGTCGCCGGTCTCGCCGATGACGGCGAAGCCGGGCTCGCCCTCGAGGAGGGCGAGCAGTCCGGCGCGGACGACGGCGTGGTCGTCCACGATCAGGACCCGGACCGTCGCGGGGGGTGCCTCGCTCATCGCGTGCTCGCGGGGACGGGGGTTTCCACGGGGAGAGTCGCCCGCATCCGGGTGCCGCGTCCGGGAGCGCTGTCGACGGTCAACGTGCCGCCGTACGCGGCGAGTCGCTCCCGGCCCGCGGCCAGTCCGAATCCGCGCCCGTCGACAGAGGCGCCCCTGCCCGGTGACGCGGCGTCGAAGCCCACGCCGTTGTCCCACACCTCCACCGTGACCGCGCCGGCGTCCCGGCGGTCGAGCGTGACCCACACATGTGCCGCACGGGCGTGCTCGCAGGCGTTGGCCAGCAGGCCCTGGGCCACGCGCAGCAGCTCCGCGGCCCGGTCCGGGGGCACGCTGCGGAACTCGCCCAGGGTGCCGAAGGCGACCCGCGGCATGCCGTCGCCGGAGCCCTTGCGCGCGCACAACTCGCGTAACGCCGCTGCCAGATCGCCCTGCACGAGCGCGGGCGGAGTCAGATCGCGGATGATGCTGCGGGTGTCCGCGAGACTTGCGCCGAGCGCCTCCGCCACGGCACGCACCTGCTTCCGCGCGGCCTCCGGCCTGCGGTCCCAGTCCCGCTCGGCGGCCTGCAGGAGCATCCGGTTGCCCGCGAGCTCCTGGGCGAGGGTGTCGTGCAGGTCCCGGGCGATGCGGGCCCGTTCGGCGAGTCGTCCGGCCTCCCGCTGCTGCCGCGCCAACTCCTCGCGGGTCCGGTCGAGTTCGTGCACCAGCCGCTGCTGGCCGCGATAGAGGACGACCGTGATCCAGATCGCCGTGACCGGAGGTGCCACCAGTTCCACATCGAGGCCCCCGGCGATCCGTACGAAGCAGACGACCAGCAATGCCGTGATCACCCCGACCACCGCGATGGCAGCCCGGTCCCCGAACATGCGCAGGGCCAGGACCGCCAACGGCACGGCCAGCCATGTGTAACCGAAGGCGAGTCCGGCCGGGAGGACCCACGAGAGCCAGCCCCACAGCCCGAGGAGCAGACCCAGCCAGACGGGTCTGATCCGGGTGCTCATCCGCTCCCACAGGCCCAGTCCTGCGCCGTAGCCCGCTGCCAGGAGCACGACGGGCGGTGCGACGGACCAGCACAGCTCGCTCGACACCTGGACGAGCCGCGTGAGCGTGCCGACGACGACCGTCAGGAGCAGAACGTGGGGAAGCAGCCGCAGCAGCAGCAGATAGCCCTGACACTGGGTGGCTAGGGGGGCGGGGGCGGCAGGGGACACGGCGGCGGTTCCTCAGCGGCAGGCGGGTCTGACGATGGGAGCGTTCGTCAGTGTAGACCGTTGCCGGTGTGACAGAAGTTGAGGAACTCGCCGCCGCAGAAGGCCAGTTACCGGCCCGGGTGGAGTCCCGGCCACCCCGGGGTCGGGTCGCCCTTGACCTCGCCGAAGTACAGGGCGAAGGTCTGCTTCAGCTGCTCGACCCGGGCACGGTCCTCCATGAACCGCGGGAATCCGTCCACGTTGGCGTTCGGGTACTCCCAGATCGGCTTCAGGCCCGTGGGCGAGGCGATGTCCGTACGTACCGACCAGCCGCTGGACGTCTGGCGCTCGGTGGACAGCTGCCAGTTCAGGTAGAGCTTGGCCGCCGTGGGATGAGCGGCCTGCTTGAAGATCGCGAGCCGCTGTCCCCACGCCATGAACGGGTGCCCATCGGCCATCCCCATACGGGTCGGGCTGGTGCTGGTCGGACTGCCGCCCGTCCCGACGCCGATGATCTTCTGCTTGGTGTTGACCGCGGTGCCGGGCGAGAAGGAGCCGCGGGCGAACTGCGGCTGCTGGGCGGCGAAGTCGGCCACCCAGTCCCAGCCGTACTTCTCCACGTAGAGGGCGAAGAGGTAGAGCACCGCGTCGTCGTCGTGCGGGTAGGACGAGGCGATGGCCCCCTTCCAGCGCGGGTCGACCAGGTCCAGCGGCGTCTGCGGCGCGTTCGCCCCGGCCGCCGCCACGTCGTACAGGTAACTGAAGGCGATGACCATCCCGGCCACCCAGGCACCGTCCGGGTCCCTGAACTGCTTGTGGAGCTTGCTGAATCCGGCGGGCTTGTAGCGCAGCAGCCGCCCCTCGCGCTTCCAGCGCGTGAAGTCGTGCAACGTCTGCAGCTGTACGAGGTCGGGGACCAGGGTGTCGGTGGCGAACTGGTTGTCCACGCGGACGTCGTGGTACTTGCTGTAGTCCACGATGAGCGTGAGGTCGATCTCCGGGAACCGCCGGCGGAAGGCCTCCCTCGCGCCCGCGCCGCTCCCCGAGTTGGCCAGGTCCCCGCCCGCGTAGACCACGAGCTTGCCGCCTTCGGCGATGGCGTCCTGGTACAGCTCGTCGAGCGAACGGGTCTCTTCGCCACGGCCCGCGGCGCCTTGCGCCGCGGCGGCGGACGCGGAGTCTGAGGCGGTCCCGGCCGACGCCTGTGTGCCAAGGGGTGCGGCGGACACCGATGTTGCGGACGTCGCGCCCAACACGGCGCCTGCGCCCGCCGCTAGCATCCGTCGTCTGCTGAAGTTGTTGGACATGTGAGGGGGTTGGTCCTTTCTCGGCCTGCGGGAATCCGCCGTAGACCACGGCGCCACCAGCCTGCCGCCTCACCAGGGCGGCGCGCGTCGCCCGGAAGCTGCTTCTACGTTCAACCGAACGGTTGAACGTAGAACGGCCCCCAAGGCTGCCGGCGGACTCGTCGAGCACGGCGTCGGAGGCGGGCTGCGGGTTCCCGTCGAAGCCGAGGACGGTTGGCCTTCTGGACCTGGGCTGTCAGAACTCGACGACGATGGAGCCGATCGCTTCCCGCGAGGCAAGGCGCGCGTAGCCGTCTTCGAAGTCCTCGAGAGCGAACCTGCTGTCGATCACCGGCCTCAACTGTCCAGCGGAGATCGTCGTGGCCGACCTGCGCCTACAAGCCGGACGCCACCCAGCTGAACGAACTGATCGGCGAGGCATACATCAAGGTGCCGGAATTCCACACCTGGTGGGACAGCCACCGCGTGGCCCGGTGCGCCCACAATACGCAGCGCTTCCACCACCCGGTCGTCGGCGAGCTCACCCTGCACCACGAGCTCCTCGCCTTCCCGGCCGACCCGGACCAGACGCTGTGCCTCTACACCGCCGAGCCCGGCTCTCCTTCCGCGCAGGCCCTCGCCCTCCTCGCCAGTTGGAGCGCACCCGACGCCACGCCCGGCCACGGCGCCTCCCACGCCTCACGGCTCGGCAGCAGCGCGGGCGATGAGTGAGCTACTCCCCCTCGCCCGCAGCGGTGACGGCATGGCCGCCGAACTGGTTGCGCAGGGCCGCGATCATCTTCATCTGCGGGGAGTCGTCCTGGCGGGACGCGAACCGGGAGAAGAGGGAGGCGCTGATGGTGGGCAGCGGCACGGCGTTGTCGATGGCCGCTTCGACGGTCCAGCGGCCCTCACCGGAGTCCTCCACGTAGCCGCGCAACTTGTCCAGGTGCTCGTCGGCGTCGAGGGCGTTGACGGCGAGGTCCAGGAGCCAGGAGCGGATGACGGTGCCGTCCTGCCAGGAACGGAAGACCTCGCGTACGTCCGTGACCGCGTCGACCTTCTCCAGCAACTCCCAGCCCTCGGCATAGGCCTGCATGATGGCGTACTCGATGCCGTTGTGGACCATCTTCGAGAAGTGCCCGGCTCCGACCGCCCCCGCATGGACAAAGCCGTACGGCCCGTCGGGCTTCAGCGCGTCGAAGACGGGCTTGACGACGGCGATGTCAGCGGTCTTGCCGCCGACCATGAGCGCGTAACCGTTCTCCAGGCCCCACACGCCGCCCGAAACACCCGCGTCGACGAAGCCGACGCCCCACGCGGCGAGTTCGAGGGCGCGCTTCTCGTCGTCCGTCCAGTGGGAGTTCCCGCCGTCGACCACGATGTCACCGGGCGACAGCAACTCCGCGAGTTCGTCGATGACTTCCTGTGTCGCCTCCCCGGCGGGAACCATCACCCACACCACGCGCGGGCCGTCGAGCTTGCCGACGAGTTCGGCCAGGCTGCCGACGTCGGAGACTTCGGGGTTGTGGTCGTAACCGATGACGGTGTGGCCCGCGCGGCGGAGCCGCTCGCGCATGTTGCCACCCATTTTGCCCAGACCGATGAGGCCAAGTCGCATAGCGGTCATGTCACTTGCTCCTGTGCTGTTCGTAGTCGATCAACCAAAGGACACCTTGATGAGTCAACTAACAGCTGAAGAGCAAGCCTCTGTTCCCAGCCCTGGGAGGCGGTTACTTGCACGGGGCGAGCCCGGCGGAATCACCGACCGCAGGGCCCCGCGTGATCGCAGTACGGCTGAAGCCGACTCTGCCCGCAGCCGCACAGAATGACCCTGGTCTCGGCGCGCGAACCTTCCGCTGTGTCCACGCGCAGCTCGCCGCGCACGGTCAGCTGGCCGGTGGAGCCGCGCGTGACCTGCGTGGGTCGCTCCGGGATCTCCGTCCCGCCGTCCGCGAGTTGGTACTGCAGCGCGCCCGAGAGGCAGCGCCGCACCACTTCGGCCAGGCGATCGGTCGCGGCACCGTCGGTCCTGATCCACGGCCGTGCGGCCGTGTCGAATACCTCCGGCAGGCCACGGACGCATTCAGTGCCCCCACCGAAGTGGCCGGTCTGCGGTACCGGCACTGGTACCGCAGACCGGTGTGCCGCTCAGTGCAGCCGGGCGGTCAGGTGGTACCGGCCGGACGGGATCCGGTACGAGGCCACCCCGTCCGCCTGACCGACGAAGCGCACCCCCTCCACTCGTGGCAACGGCGTGCGTCCCTCACGAACGGCATCGGCGGAGGCGACCGGAAGCCGCAGGGTCGCCTCACTGTTCGCCGGCACCACCGCCTCGTACACGAGGACCCCGCCTCCCTCCTCCACCTTCCACTTGCTCCGGATCTCGCCGTACGGCGACTCGTACGAGCCCGACACCCGCGTGATCCTGCCGGTGGGATCGATGTGGGGTTGCAGCAGGAAGTGCTTGAAGCCGGGGCTGTCCGGGTCGCGGGCGATGCCCGCCATGTACGCGTACATCCACTCCATGATCGCGCCGTAGGCGTAGTGGTTGAAGGAGTTCATGCTGACCGGGCCGAAACCGGCGTCCTCGGAATAGGAGTTCCAGCGCTCCCACACGGTGGTGGCGCCGTTCCTCACCGAGTACAGCCAGGACGGGAGCGCGTCCTGGTGCAGCAGCTTGTACGCCAGGTCGGCGCGGCCCTCGTCGGTGAGGACGGGGGCGAGGACGTTGACGCCGAGGAAGCCGACGGACAGGGTGCTCTCGGCGTACCTGACCCGGCTGCTGTCCGGGTGGGCGGCCTTGTAGGCCTCGTCGTTGCCGATGTTGTCGGCCAATAGCCCGACGAGCGTGCGGCGTTGAGCCTGCGTCTCGTAGAACCCGAGCTTGAGAACCCACAGCAGTGCTGACTGGCTGTTGTCCTCCGTCTTCTCGTTGGGGTCGGCGCCCGGTTCGATCGGGGAGGCGTCGCCGAGGCTGGACTTGACCGTGACCCGGCCGCCCTCGGTGCTCAGGTACTTGGTGATGAATGCCTGCTTGATGCGTCCAAAGAGGCGGTCGTACGCGTCTCCCTCCGCCGTCTTGCCGATCGCGTGGGCCATCTGCGTCATCAGCTTGGCGACATAGCCGTAGTAGACGTCGCTCATGAGCTGGGCGCTGGTCTTCTGCGGTGCCAGCCAGTCGCCGGTGAGGGAGCCCTGTCCGGCGTAGGTGTCGCCGGTTTGCTGCCGGATCCAGTCCAGGTAGCCGGTCATCGCGGGCCAGTTGTCCTTGACGACGGTCGCGTCACCGGTCATCTGCCACACGGTCCACGGCACGATGACACCGGCGTCCGCCCAACCGCTGCCGCCTCCTGGGAAGTTGTACCGTCCGCCGGGTGCGACCCCGGTGAACTGCGCCTTGTCCGCGCCGTAGATGACCGCGGAGTCGACGACGGTGTCCTGGAAGTGGCTGAGGAAGGCACCAGCGTCCGCGTTGTAGAGGCCGGTCGTGGCGAAGACCTGTGTGTCGCCCGTCCAGCCGAGGCGTTCGTCGCGCTGTGGGCAGTCGGTGGGCACCCAGAGGTAGTTGCCGCGCTGGCCCCAACGGATGTTCTCCGCCAGCTTGTTGATGTCGGGGTCGTTGGTGGTGACGGTGCCGGTCTCACGGATCGCGGATGTGGCGACCTTGCCGGTCAGTTCGGTGATCGTGACAGTCTCCGTCGCGGTCACAGACACGTAGCGGAAGCCGTAGAAGGTCAGGGAGTCCTGATGGGTCTCGCCGTGCCGGTCGCCCTTGAGGACGTACGTGCTGGTGGCCTTGGCGCTGCGGAGGTTGGCCCGGTAGACGGAGCCCTCGGGGCCGTCCGCGCCGGCACTGTCGTCGTTGAGCATCTCGCCGAACCTGAACCCGACCCGGGCTCCGGCCGGGCCGCGCAGGCTGTAGCGGGCCACCCCGACCATGTTCTGGCCGAGGTCGAAGACGGCGGTCTCGCCACTGCCGATCGTGACGGAGGCAGAGGCCGCCTCGGCGGGATCGGTCACCGTCCGGTCGGGGTCCACGACGATGCGCCCCCTGCCGCCCGGGCTACCGTCCTGTCCGGTCACTCCGGTGGCGACGGTGATCGACTCCGGTCGGCGGTCCCACTTCGACATCAGGCGTGCGGTCTCGCCCGGGTAGGCGAGGAGTTGGACGTCCGGGTACTTGTCCTCGAAGGCGACGCGTTCCACGTCCGACCACGCTGAGTCGTCGAAACCGTGCGCCGTCCAGCCCGGCAGCTCCATGCGGGCGTCGTAGGTCTGGCCGTCGTAGATGTCGTCGGCCCGGTAGGGACCGGTGTCCGTGGCCTTCCAGCTGCCGTCCGGCGCTGTGATGACCGTCTGCGAGGTGCCGTCGGCGTACCGGATCAGCAGCTTGGCTTTGACCGCGAGGGCGTTGCCGTCCTTGGAGTAGTACGTACTGCCGTCGGATATGCGGCCGTTGTACCAGCCGTTGCCGAGGACGACCGCGAGGGTGACGTCCGCTTCCCGCGTCATGAGGTCCGTGACGTCGTAGGCCAGGTAGTTGACGCGCGCGTCGTAGTTGGTCCAGCCCGGGGGCAGCAGTTCGGTCGTGGTGCCGCCGTCCTGCGGAACGGTCACGTGGTGTCCGTTGACGTATGCCTCGTACACGCCGAGGGCCGAGACGTACAGCCGTGCCTCACGGACCTGGGGCCGGTTCTTCAGGGCTGCTTCCTTCCGCAGCATCGGTGCCCCGGCCGAGTTGGGGGTCTTCCCTTTCACCCCGATCCACTGCGCGCCCTCCCAGCCGCCGACACCGTCGGTGCTCATGAGGCCCGTCTCGAAGAAGGCGGGGGACGCCTTGCCGACCGGACGCCCTTCGGCGTCCCAGACGGTGACCGTCCAGTGATAGCGACTCGAGGCGTGCAGCGGCTTGCCCGCGTAGCGGACGGCCACCGAGTCGGGCGAGGCG
Source organism: Streptomyces pseudoechinosporeus (assembly GCF_054783935.1). Taxonomy (NCBI): domain Bacteria; kingdom Bacillati; phylum Actinomycetota; class Actinomycetes; order Kitasatosporales; family Streptomycetaceae; genus Streptomyces; species Streptomyces pseudoechinosporeus. The sequence continues at coordinate 163,287 of NZ_BAAGPS010000080.1, read as the reverse complement.
ACACGACCGCTGTTCCAGACGTCGGCATGGGCAGCGGTCAGCTTGTCCGGGGAGCTCGCGACGAGGATCTGATACGCCCCTTGGCACCGCCCCCGGGCGGCGGACCGCATACGCCACCCGAAGCGCGGCCGGCCCACGTCCACACCGAGGGGATCAGTGCGGTGTTCCACGGTCAGCCCCCACACCGTGCCGCCCTCCACACGGCGGGCCGCTTCCGCCGCCGCGCTCGTTCCACCTCCCATGAAACCAGCCCCTACCGACACGGCGCCGGCCGTCGCGGCGAGCACGGTTCGACGAGGCACTGCCGGGCTGTGTCCGCGGGGTGGAATCCCCTCGCTGACATCGTCGTCGGCGCCGTCTGCACTGCGAGCTTCATGGCTCACACCTTCGTCCTTTCGGTTTCCTGGGAGTCGACCAAGGGATCGCGGCTGGTGAACGTGTGCTTCCCCGAGCCGACGACGTGGGTGGCACGGTCGCCCGTGGGCAGCCGGACCTCCGCCGTGGTGTTCGGCGGGAGCTCTACGTCGAGCCGGAACCTGCCGTTCTTACGGATCCACTGCGCGGACACCACGCCGTACGGCGTGCGGTAGCCGCCCTCGGCGTGGGTGAGTCCGCCGACCGGGCGAGGGTCGATCACCAGCTCGCGGTAGCCGGCCTTGCCACGCGCCTGGCGGATGCCCACCAGGCCGCTGTGAAACCACTCCTCGATCTGCAACAGGATCATGTGGTTCTTGGAGTTGCCCATGCCCCACTCTTCGGGAACGGTCGTCAGGCCGCCGGGATTGGCGGTGGTGGGTGCCATGAAGTAGCCGTAGCTCGGGCGGGTGTCCTCCTGGAGGACGTCCCACAGGACGTCGTCGCGGCCGCCTTCGTGCAGGGCTCTGACGATCGGGGCGAGACCGAGGGTGCCGCCGCTGAGATGCGGCCCGCCCCCGAACGGCCGGTGGGCATGGACCAGTTCCACCAGCGCGTCGAGGACCTTCCCACGTTCCCCCTCCGGTACGAGCCCCTCATCCAGCGCGAGCGCCTGCGCGGCCTGCGTCGCCCCGGCACCGCCCTGGTCGCCCTCGGCGGTGTACCGGCCGAGCGCCGCGTTGTAGAAGGTGTCGTTGAACGCGTCCTTGATGTTGGCCGCGAGGTTGCGGTACTCGGACGCGTCGGCATCGCGCCCGATCAGCGTTGCCATCCGGGCCATCCGGTCGGCGATCTGGTGGTAGCCCCAGGTTCCGGTGATGCGGCCCGAGGTGTTCTCACTGGCGATCCAGTCGGCCAGGGCCGCGTCCACGATGTGGGTGTCCGCGCCGGTGCCGGCCTTCCTGGTCCTGATGTAGTGCAGGAAGGCCTGCATCTGCACGTAGTAGCGGCTCATTGTCCGGGTGTCGCCGTATGTCTCGTACAGCAGCCAGGGCACGAGGATGATGCCGTTGCCCCAGTTGATCTCGTCGCCGAACCGGCCGGTGTAGCCCCAGTCGTAGACCGGGGCCTTGAGCGCCACGTTGCCGATGTTGTCGCCGGCCCGGGACTGGCCCTCGACCAGGTGGCGCTGCATGGTGCGCAGGTAGGCCGCGTAACCGAAGGTGCGGTGGAGGGATCCGAAGGGCTGCACGTAGTCGGCGGGGTAGGCGAGTTTTTCGCGGCCGGGGCAGTCCGTGAAGGTGGACATGGTGTTGCTCATGATCGAGTAACGGGCCATGCGGTGAATGCGGTTGATCCGGTCGTCGGAGGTCCGCACGGTGCCGGTGGCCGGCACGTCCGCGTGGATCTGCAGGCCGGTCACCGTGTTCCGGGTCGGTACGTAGCCCTCGGGCAGGCCGGTCACCTGCAGCCACTGCATGCCGAAGTAGTGGAACTGCGGGTGCCACCGCTCGCCTCGCTTGTCGCCGTACGTCGTGTAGGCGGCGAACACGTGGGTGCCGCGCGCTGCGCCGCCGCCCATGATCGATGCCTGGTTGACGGTGCCGTCGGCGTTCAGCGACTCGGCGGGGTACAGCTTGACGGTGGTGCCGGACGGGAGCGGGCCGTGGAGTTCGAGCAGCGGCCAGCCGGCGAAGTTCTGCCCGAAGTCGAAGACCCACACGCCGGGTTGAGGCTGGGTGACGCTGACCGGACGCAGTTTGTCGACGACCTTGAGCGGCTCGGCCACCCGCCAGACCAGTTCGGTGGTCAGGTTGGGCGGCGGGGCGATTGCGGCGTCGGTCCAGCCCACGGCCGTGCCGTCGCGCCGCCTCGCCGACTCGCCGAGATCCGCGCCAGGGGCGGTCCAGGCGGGCTGCTCGCGCCGGGCGTCGTAGTCGGAGCCGGAGTACCAGTTGGCTGTGACGGTCGGGCCGAGAGCCGTCTTCCACGAGCGGTCGCTGACGACGGTCTGGACCGTCCCGTCGGCCTTCGTGAGTTCCAGGCGGGCGATCACACGTGGGGAGACGGCGGCGCCCGCGCTCGGGTCCGTGCTCGCGAGGGAGTTGCCGGAGCCGGTGACGGCGGCACCGCTCTCGTGCCCGGAGGCGAGGCCGGGTTCGAAGGTGATGCCGGTGCCGTCGGCGCCGGCGGTGCCGATCGCGGTGATGGTGCGTGACTCCAGGCGCTCGCCGCCGTCGCGGGTGTCGATGTTGACGGTGCCGCCGACGTGGTAGTTGGCCACGCTGTTCACCTTGATCGTGGTGGCGCCCCGGGCGGCGGGCGCGACGAGGTTGCCGCTGCCCTTGAACTGGCTCTGCCACCAGCTGTACGGGGCAGTGCGGCCGGTGGTCGGATTCGTGACGGACCGGGTCACCAACGCCGTGCCGTGGCCCAGTTCGACGCCCACGGTGTTGTCGCCGGGGCGGACGAGGTGGGTGACGTCGTAGACCCGGTATTCGGTGGAGAGCTGGTAGTTGGAGTTGCCCGGAGCGAGCACCTCGTCGGTGACGGGTTTGTCGTTGAGCCGGGCCACGTGCAGTCCGATGCCGGACAGGTACAGCCTCGCCCTGACGACCTTTCCCCGGCGCTCGTTCACCCGGAAGGCGCGGGCGAACACGGGCAGGGGCTGGTCGACGGTGCGGCCCGGGTGTTCGATCCACCGGGCCTTGCCCCAGTCGGAGCGCTTGAGGAGCCCCATCTCCCATGAGGCGGGTCGGCTCCACGGTGTCGCGTCACCGTCGGTGCTCCACACCCGCACCTGCCAGACCAGCCGGTCGCGCGAGGCCAGTGCGGGACCGTGCCATGCGACGTCGGTCTGGGCCGAGGAGCGGACCTTGCCGCTGTCCCACAGCAGACGGCCCCTGTCGAGATCCCGCTCGGCGCGCGCCGAGCGGATCTGGTAGGCGGCCTGGGTCCATGCCGCGCCGGCGCCCACCACCCGCCAACTCAGTCGCGGGGCGGAGTCGTCTACGCCGAGCGGGTTGTCCTCGCGGCCGTCGACGGCGAGACCGGTGACCTTCGGCCCGTGTCTGTCGCCGTCCTCGTCGGCGTGGGCCTCCTGCGTGGGGAGGCCGGGGACGGTGGGCAGCGCCAGCCCTCCCGCGGAGACGGCCATGGTGCCGACCACCTGCCTACGGCTCACCGCTCCGCCCGATATGCCGGACATGCCAAACCTCCGTTGATTCGATGACCCCTGCGGGAATCTGAACGTTCGCCCACGTGCCGGACAGCCCTGTGGTCAGCTCCCGGCCTTGTAATCGGCGTCCATTTCCTTGAGGAGCTCTTCGGGCGTGGACTGGTCACTGAAGATCTCCTGGAGCCCGCTGAGCATGGTCTGCTGCACCTTGGCGTTGGGCCAGAGCTGGTCCATGAACGGCACCGTGCGGTCCGCCCTGATGAACGTGGACAGTTCGCCCAGCGACGGGTCCACCGCATAGCCCGTGTCGGCCAGGGAGGGCAGACCGCCCTGCTTCTTGACGAACAGGTTCATGCCCTCGGGAGACATCACGAAGTTCACGAACTTCAGCGCGAGGTCCTCGTTCTTCGCTTTGGCGTTCACTCCGTAGCCCGCACCCGCCGCAGCCGGAACGATCGTTGCGGACGGGTCGTCAGCGGCCGGCAGCGCCTTGAACGTGAACGTGCCCTGCGGGTTCTTCTGCTTGAGGAGAGCGATCACCCAGTTCCCCTGGATGATACCGAGTGTCTTGCCGGTGGCGGCGAGGCCTTGGCTGGCTTCGTAGTTGGTGCCCAGCGGGTTCTTCTGGAAGCAGCCGGTCTTCTCCATCGTCAGGTACTTGTCCAGGGCGGTGGTCCACTGCGACTGGGCGAAGGTGGCCTGGCCGGTCTGCATCTTCTTGTCGAAGTCGCGGTCGTCGCCGTAGACGGTCGTGGCGACCAGCGCGTACAGGACGAGCTGGGTCACCCAGTTGTCCTGGTTGCCCAGCGCGAACGCGGGAGTCCCCTTGTCGGCCGCGGCCCGGCAGAAGGCCAGCAGATCCTTCCAGGTGTCCGGGGGCGTGAGTTCGGCCTTCTCCAGGGCTTGTTGGTTGTAGACGGCGCCGATGCCGTTCTGCCCGAAGATGGCGTTGTAGGTCTTCCCCTCGTACTGGGCGACGCTCTTGATCGCGTCCGGCAGTTTGGCGGCCCAGGGTTGGTCCGAGAGGTCACGCAGGTAGCCCGGTTTGGCCAGGACGTACGTGGCGCCGGGGTTTCCGTTGCCCGGCCAGACCGACATCACGTCGGGTGCCGTGCCCGAGGACAGCTGAGTCCGGATCTGCTGCTGGTACTGGTCGGCGCCGCTGGTGGTGTAGCGGACCTTGACGCCGGGGTTGGCCTTCTCGAAGGCTTTCACGACATCCTCGACGGATCCCTGGTCGACCGAGGCGAGCGTCAGGGTCTTGGATCCGCCGCCGGAGTCGCCCGCCTTGGTGCCGCCGCTACAGGCGGCAAGGAGGGCAGCGGCTGTCACAACGGCCGACAGGACCGTCGGTATGCGTGTCTTCATGATGTCTCCCTCGGAGAAGAGGCCACGGCCGTGGTGGACGGGTGGGACTCGCGTGTCATCCCTTCAGCCCTCCCGCGAAACCGTTGATGATGCTGCGCTGCAGCACGAAGTAGACGAGCAGGACGGGCAGGATGCTGATCACCAGGGCGGCGAAGATGAGGTTCCAGTCGGTGACGTACTGGCCGACGAAGCCGGCGATCGCGACCGGCATGGTCTGCTGGGCGCTGCCGCTCAGGTACAGCAGCGGGGTGAAGAAGTCGTTCCAGACAGCGACCGTGTTGAGTACCAGGGCCGTTACCGTGACCGGTTTGAGCATCGGCAGCACCACGTACCGGAAGCCCTGCAGGGGTGTGCAGCCGTCGATCAGGGCCGCGTCCTCGAAGTCCCGGGGCAGGGCGCGCAGGAAGCCGACGTAGAGGAAGACGGTGAAGGGCACCTGCAGGCCGGAGTAGAAGAGGACCAGGGCCCAAGGAGTACCGAGCAGACCGAGGTCCCGCATGGTCTGGTAGAGCGGCAGCGAGGCGAGTTGGAAGGGCAGTACCAGGCCCAGGAGGACCAGCAGGTACGTGCCGCGTGACCAGCGTGCCGTGACGCGGGCCAGCGGATACGCGGCGAGCGAGGAAACGGCCAGCACGATGGTCACGCTGCAGACCGTCACCAGCACGCTGTTGGCCAGCGCACCGCCGAGCGCGCCCTGCTGCCAGGCCTGCGAGAAGTTGTCCAGGGTCGGCGAGGTGGTCGGCTCGATGGGCGAGGACGTGTCCGACGCCGGTCGCACCGCGAGGTTGACCAGGACGTACACGGGGAAGCCCACGAAGAGGGCGGCGGCGATCATCGTCAGTTCCAGCGCGAGGGTGCGCGGGCGGTAGCGGTTCATGACGCGGCCCTCTCGTTGCGGGACAGCACCAGGTACTGACCCGTGGAGGCGACCGCCACGATGATCGTGAGGACCACCGCGAGCGCGATGCTGTAGCCGAACTCGCCGAGCGTGAAGGCGTCCTTGTAGATCAGCGTGGAGATGGTGTCAGTGGCGTGTCCCGGTCCCCCGCCCGTCAACGCGTAGACCTGGTCGAAGAGTTTGATCCCGCCGATGATCGACAGCATCAGGTTGATGGTGAACGCCGGAGCCAGCAGCGGACGGGTCACCGACCAGAAGCGCCGTACGGGACCTGCCCCGTCGATGGCCGCCGCCTCATGGATCTCCTTGGGTACCGACTGGAGCCCGGCCAGGAAGATGACCATCGAGTAGCCCGCGTACTGCCAGACGATCACTCCGACCACCGCCCACAGCGCGAGCTGCGGATCGCCCAGCCAGTCCTGCCGCGAGCCGTCAAGGCCGACCGCGCCCAGCAGGCTGTTGACCCCGCCGTCGGGGCCGAGCAGGTTGCGCCAGAGGTAGGCGGTGACGATCGGGGTGATCACGGCCGGAGCGAACAGGAAGACCCTGAGCACGTTCCGGGACTTGATGGCCGTGTTGACCCCGAGGGCCAGCAACAGGCCCAGCCCGTTCTGGAGGACCGTGATCGACACGGCGATCAGCAGCGTGTGCCAGATGGCCTGCACCGCGTCGGCGTCGCTGAACATGTCGGCGAAGTTGCCCAGCCCGACGAAGGAGAAGTTGGGGTCCAGGCCGTCCCAGTCGGTGAAGGCGTAGTACACGCCACGAGCACTCGGTATCAGGACGACGAAGACGAAGAGCAGCAGTGCGGGCAGCGCGAACCACCAGGGGGGTGTGGTGCGCGGTCGGCGGGCGTGCGCTGCCGGCGCCGCGTGCGGGAAGTGGTCGTGGTCCGGAAGTTGCTCGTTCGGGGCGAGGGTCACAAGCGGACTTCCTCCTTGAAACGTTTCAAACTGGTTGTGAGATCAGGGCTCCGGTCGGCTGGACACCGTGAGGCATCTGCCGGCTCAACGTCTTGGGGATGTGGTCCGAGACCCAGTAAGGGCGTCCAGGGTGTGGTCCAGTGGGTAACGTTTCCCAAAGGGTGCTGCCAGACCCTAGAGAGCGCCTCGCGTGACGTCAAGATGCCGCGCAAGCTGCGCAACTGTTACGGCGGCGACGCGTTCCACGGCACTCGACGACGTGCTGGGATGTGGCTCACGGCTCACGACTGCGCCTTACTGAGCTGCGGCTCCGCCGTACACTCTGCGGCAACGTTCCCCACTTCGCCGGAGGGCACCGGGATGGAGCCGCCAGCACCGCCTCGCCGCGTCACGATCGTCGACGTGGCACGTCACGCCCAGGTGTCCACCACCGCTGTCTCCAAGGTGCTGCGCAACGCCTACGGAGCCAGCCCCGAGATGCGCGCGAAGGTGCGCCGGTCGATCGACGAGCTCGGCTACCGGCCGCACGCGGGGGCCAGGGGCCTGCGCGGGAAGACGTACACCATCGGCGTGATGCTGCCCGACATCCGCAACCCGTTCTTCCCCGAGATCCTCGACGGGATCACCGGCCGCCTCGCGGACACCGACTACCAGGTCTTCCTGGGCCCGGGCTGCAATGGCGAGACGGCGGAGGCGCGGGTCACCGAGGCCATGATCGACCGGGGAATGGACGGCATCGTCCTGATCGCACCCGTGTCACCGCGTGCCCATCTCGAGCACGTCGCCTCTGCCGTACCGACCGTCGTCATCGGCCGCCACGGGCATTCCCCGGTGTACGACACCGTGACGGACGACGACATGGCGGGCGCGTCCTTGGTCGTCGGCCACCTCGCCGACCTCGGCCACCGCCGGATCGCCCACATCGAACATCACGAAACCGACCCGACACGCATCGCGGAGATGCCCAACGCCCAGCGCGCCGACGGATACCGGCAGGCCATGCGGTCCTTCGGCTTCGCGGAGGAGATCGACATCGTCTCCACCACGTACACCCAGCAGGGCGGGTACGAGGGCGCCAAGGAACTGCTCGCGCGCCCCCGCCCACCCACGGCTGTCTTCGCAGGCGCGGACATCGTTGCGATGGGTGTGCTGGAGGCGCTCACCGAAGCCGGAGTGTCCGTTCCCGGTGACATCTCGGTGGCCGGCTACGACAACACGACGTTCGCCTCCTTCGGTCCGATTTCACTCACCAGCGTCGACCAGGCGGGCCACGAGATCGGCGCGAACGCCGCCCGCCTCCTCCTGGAACGGATCGCCGACCGTCACAAGGCGCCGGTCCAGGTCAAGCTCTCCCCCACGCTGGTGCCGCGCCGGACCACCGCTCCTCCCCCGGAATAGAAACCATTCCGGAGTCCGGCAGCGGCGGCGTTCAACCGTTGGGTTGAACACCGTTTCCACCTACGGCAGGCCTCATCGCCGACTCCGCGGCGGAGCTGCTGTTGACCAAGGTCACGCCCGCGTCGAAGCCCGGGTCAGCAGGCAGCTGCTCCTTCCGGACGCCGGTGCAGAGCAGACCGATCCCACCAATTGGATCGCCCTATCCATTTTCGTGCTACGGTGGCGACAGTGAACCGGAAAGGCCTATCCGATTCAAGAAGTGGATAGAACTATCCGGCTTCCGCTGTCATGAGTCTTCCGAGAAAGGACTTGCTGTGACCAGCATCGCCATCGTCGGAGCCGGCCCCCAGATGGGCCTGGCCATCGCCCGCACCTTCGGCTCCCAGGGCTTCGACGTCGCCCTGATCTCCCGTAACCGCGACAAGCTCGACGGCCTCGTCAGCAAGCTCGCGGCCGAGGGCATCACCGCCGCCGCGTTCCCCGCGGACGTGCTCGACCGCAACGCGCTCACCCAGGCGCTCAAGGACGCCGCCGCACGCTTCGGCGGGATCGACGTCCTGGAGTACTCCCCGGTGGGGACGTTCGGCGTCACCACGCTGACCGCTCCGGCCACCACCGAACCCTCGGACGTGGAGTTCGAGATGAACTTCCAGCTGTACGGCGCCATCGCCGCCACCCAGGCGGTACTGCCCGCGATGCGTGAGGCCGGCGCGGGCACCCTGCTCTACACCACCGGCGCCGGCTCGATCTGGCCCGACCCGCGGGTCGCCAACGTGAACGCCGCCGCCGCGGCGCTGCGCAACTGGGTGATGAACCTGCACAAGGAGCTGGCCGACGCCGACACCGGCATCCAGGCCGCCCACATCGGCATCGACTCCTCGATCGGCGTCTCCGTCATCCCCGGCGTGGAGGCGGCCCGGCCCGAGCAGATCACTCCCCTCTACTGGGAGCTGCACACCACCAAGCGAGACGAGGCCGAGGTGGTCTTCAAGCTCGACGACGACGGCTTCCCCCGCGGCTGACAGCACACCGAGCCGTACCCGCCCCCTCATCGAACCCTGATCGCGCCGCGGTGTTCCGGTCCGCGGCGCGATCAAGGAGAAGGGTTCCGTTCCGCTGGACATTGCCGGCCGCCCGGTTCGCGGCCTCCGGCGTCATGAAGGCCACCAAGTCCCGTGAGCGGCTCATGCCTTGACACCCTCGGCCTGCTGATGCCCCCGTCGCCCCGTTCCCCCCACCTTTTCGAGGAACAGACCCTCATGACCACGACCACCGACCCGGCACTGATCAACCCCCGCGCGGTACGTCTCGTCAAGGCGTTCAAGGACTTTCTGGCCCGCATGCGCGACGAGGAGGGACTGACTTTCGACGACTTCAGCGTGGCCGCCGATCTGCTGCAGAGGGTCCAGGCAAACACCGGCGCTCCCTTGGCGATGGTCTTCGGCCCGCTGTACAGCGAGGTCTTCCTGGACGGCCGGGATGGCTACACCCCCTCCGCAGGCGTCGACAGCGCCACGGTCATCCCCGGCTCCCCGCGCATCGGCAACCCCGGCACCCTGCCGATGCGGCCGGACGAACCCGCTGGCCACAGACCTGAACCAGCGACCTGCGAAATGCGGGGCCAGGGTCTGCCCATCCCGAGCCCCGCCCCCTCACACGGCGGGACGACCTCGAACTGCGGGGAGTCACCCCGCCGCCCGGCCATGATCACGATCAACAGGAAGTCCTTCGCATCGGCCGTGCCTGATCGATCCGGAACCGCACCCAGCACCAGGTCCTTGACCCGCGCTACCAGCTACCACGCCCCGTGCTTGGCACTCTTCGTCGATATGTTGCTGTTATGCCGCGCCTCGGCACGGTGATCCGGCCCTGAGGTCAGCTGCTCTTGCCCGGCGGTGTGGTGGTGCCCTGGCCGGCGCGGAGCATGGCCTTGTAAAGGGGTTCGTGCCCGGGTGAGGCGGGCAGGGGGCCGCGCGCCGGGGCCTCAAGGGACTGGATGAACAGGGCGACAACGCGTCGCCAGGCATCCGGGGCGGCGTCGCCGGTGGCGTTGACGACGCCCGCGTTGGCCATATGGATCAGTACCAGGTCCGAGGGGTCGAAGTCCTCGCGCAGGCGGCCGGTGGCCTTGGCGCGGTCGATGAGGCGCAGCATGGCCTGGTACGCCTCGTTGCGGCGTTGCTCCAAGACCTTGGCGGTGGGGAAGGACATGGTCAGGACGTCGGCGAAGCCGTTGTCGGCGGCCTGCATCGCGCAGGCGGCCTCGATATAACCGACGAAACCGTTCCAGGGGTCGGGGTCGTCCAGGGCGACGGTGACCGCGTCGGCGTAGGCGCCCATGCGGTCGGAGAAGACGGCGTCGACCAGTTCCTCCTTCGTGGGGAAGCGGCGGAACATGGTGGCAATGCCCACGCCCGCCTCGCGGGCCACGGACGCCATGGAGGCGCTCAGGCCGTCGCGCGCGAATACCGTCCGTGCGGCGGCGATGATCCGCTCCCGGTTGCGCTCGGCGTCACTGCGAAGAGGCTGAGCGGCGGGACCGTCGGGGTGCTGGGCGCCAGGGTTCATACCAGCCAGTCTAGCAATCGGATTGGCCTATCCATTTTTGATGCCATGCTGGTCACTCGGAGCGCGAAGTGTCTCAACCTGCCGTCCCCGTCAGTTGGCCTGCGGCAGGCATGCGGTGGATCGGGCCGGACAGGTCGGACAGGGGCAGGCCGCTTGCGCGGTTGGTGTGGGCGATGATCTCCGCGGTGATGGAAACCGCGGTCTCTTCGGGGGTGCGGGCGCCGAGGTCGAGGCCGATCGGTGAGCGCAGCCGGGCCAACTGACCTTGTGTGACGCCGACTTCGTGCAGGAGGCGCAGGCGTTCGTCGTGGGTGCGCCGGGAGCCCATCGCGCCGACATAGCCGACGGGCAGGTCCAGGGCCAGGCGCAGCAGGGGGATGTCGAACTTGGCGTCGTGGGTGAGGACGCACACGGCGGTGCGCTCGTCCACGGTCGTGCGTTGCAGGTAGCGGTGGGGCCAGTCGACCACGATCTCGTCCGCGTGCGGGAAGCGTGCGGTCGTGGCGAAGACGGGCCGGGCGTCGCAGACGGTGATCCGGTAGCCCAGGAATTGGCCGGCCTGGCTGAGGGCGGCGGCGAAGTCGACGGCGCCGAAGATCAGCATGCGGGGGCGGGTGGCTGCCACGTGGACGAGGATGGAGAGCCGCTCCGGGCAGGTGTCCGTGTCCCCGCCGAGCGAGGTGAGCGCGGTGCGTCCTGCCCGTAGCAGGGCTGTGGCCCGGTCCGCCACCGCCCACCCTGTGGACCCCTTGTCCAGCGTCCCGTCAGCAATCCAGCTGTCACCGAGAACGCTCAGGGTGGCGCCGAGAAGCCGGTCAGGGCCGTCGACGATGTGTGCCACCGCCGTGGGCCGGCCTCGCACCACGTCGGCGAGGGCGGCGGCGAGTTGCGGCTGGGCCACGGGATCGATGCGCTGGACGAGGACGTCGAGTTCGCCGCCGCAGGTCAGGCCGACGGCGAAGGCGTCGTCGTCGGAGTACCCGAACCGGGCGCGCTGCGGAGCACCGCGGTCGCGCAGTACCTGCCGGCACAGTTCGTAGACCGTGCCCTCGACGCAGCCGCCGGAGATGCTGCCGACCGCGTTGCCGTCCTCGTCCACCGCGACCGACGTACCGGAAGGCAGGGGTGCGCTGCCGGTGACGTCGACGACGGTGGCCAGGGCGAAGGGGCGTGCCTCGCGGCACCAGCGGTGCAGTGTGTCCGCGATGTTCAGCATGGGCGGGTCTCCGTGTGAGACGACGGGGGACGACGATTCTTGGAGTGGGACGGCTTGGGAGGTGGGCCGCCGCTGTGTCGTCGGGGGGAGTGACACGGCGGCGGCCCGGGGGTCCGGCGGCCGGGCATGGTCAGCCGCCGAACGGTCGGGTGAGCACCCCGGGCGGCCGTCTCACCACGAAACCGACCGCCCGGGGGCCCGTATCGGGCCTCGGCTCAGAGCAACGCCTCGGCGGTGATGGGCAGTTCACGGACCCGTCGGCCGGTGGCGTTGAACACCGCGTTGCCGATCGCGGCCGCCACACCCACCTGGACGACCTCGCCGAGCCCCTTGACGCCGAGCGCGTTGCCGTCGTTGTCCTCGCCGTCCAGGTAGATCGCCCTGACCTCGGGGACGTCGGCGTTGACGGGCACGAGGTAGTCGGCGAGGTTGGCGTTCACGATCCGGCCGTCGCGGTGGTCGGTGACCGTGTGCTCCAGCAGGGCCGCGCCGATACCGCCCACGATGCCGCCGATCGCCTGGCTGTCGGCGAGCTTGGGGCTGATGATGCGGCCGGCGTCGTACACCCCGAGCATCCGCCGCACCCGCACCAGGTTCTCGCCGGCGTCAGCACCGAGTGGTACACGCGGCTGGAGAAGGGCCACATCGGCGGCGTCTCCGAGGACGTTCTCGACGCGGTCGCCCAGGCACTGCGGCTGGACGAGGACGAACGGACCTACCTGTTCGACCTGGCCCGGGCGGCCCGGCCCGCCCGTCGCAGGCCACCCCGCCGCAAGGACGTCGAGGTTCCTCCCGCCGTCCACTGGATGCTCGACTCCGTGACGATGTCCGCCGCCTTCGTACGCAGCGGCCGAGGGGACATCGTCGCGAGCAACGCGTTGTGCCGAGCCCTGTACGCGCCGATGCTCGACAGCGACACCACCGACGAGCAGGACCGCGCCAACTTCCCCCGCTACTTCTTCCTCGACCCCGGCTCCCAGCACTTCTTCGTCGACTGGGACCACGGCGCGAACGCCACCGTCGCACTGCTGCGCGCCGAAGCCGCGCGCGAGCCCCACGACCGGGTCCTGCGCGAGCTCATCGGCGAACTGTCCACGCTCAGCCCCGAGTTCCGCACCAGGTGGGCCAGGCACGACGTCCGCATCCGCCACGAGGGCGTCAAGCGGCTGCAGCACCCCGAGGTCGGCCGCCTGGAGCTGACCTTCCGCGCTCTGGACCTACCTGTGTCCAACCGGGCGGTGCACGAACTGACCTTCTACACCGCCGAGCCGGGCACCGCCGACGAAGACCGGCTCAAGCTCCTCGCCAGCTGGGCAGCAACACAGCCCCCGGCCACAGAGCCCAACCGACATAAGAGTCGATGAGAGCCGGCCTTTCGGGCTTGTCGAGGCGCCTGGCCAAGCGCGCGCTCAAGGGTACGTTCAGCGTCGGCCCCGCCGGCCGCCGATCCCCTGGAGAATGTCGACGTACACGTACCGGCCGTCGACCCAGCGACCGCCCTCGGCGAGCTCGTACCCTCCGTCCACGACAACCGTCGCGGGCGCTGCCGTTGATGTCACGTTCGGTCTCCTGGGTCAGCGAATCGTCGTGCCGTCCGGCTGGTCGAGCAGGCCGAGTTCGTCCCGTGTCGGCAGGCCCTCCCAGTCGCCCCGGGACGCTACTGCACAACAGGCCCCTTCGGAGCCGCGCCCTGGCGGCACAGGTCCACGAACGCGGTGGCCGCGGGCGACAGTTGCTCGCAGCGCCACATCATCACCGCGCTGCGGACCAGGCGCGGCTCGGTCAGCATGACGACCGCGCCCCGGCCGGCCGCGTCCTCCGCGAGCCGGCGCGGCAGCAGGGTGGCTCCGGCACCGGCCAGGACGAGGGGGACGATGGCGGCGCGATGCGGGGTCTCGACCGCGACGCGCGGCGGCTTGCCGTCGACGGTCAGTACGTGGTCGACGAGGGCGCGCATGGCGGTACCTTCCGGTGTCGAGATCAGTGGGAAGGCCGCCAACGCGGCGACGTCCACGGCCTGCTGGCCGTCCTGCTGGGCCCCCGGCGGCAGCACCGCGAAGAACTCCTGCTCGGGCAGGCGCAGATGATCAAGGCCGTCCAGGCCGACCGGGGACTCGGCGAGCCCCAGTTCGCACTCGCCCGTGAGGACCATCCGGGTCACCGCGTCATCGTGTTCGGGGTCCGTGACCCGGACGTCGACCAACGGGTGCCGTTCCCGGAACTGGCCGATCAGCTCGGCCAGCGGGTCGACCGCGAGCGTCGTCAGCGCGACGATGTCGAGCCGTCCGCCGACCAGTCCGACCACGGCGTTCACCGAGGCCCGCGCCGTGGCGAAGTCCCGCAGCACCTGCTGCGCCGGGCGGACCAGCGCCTCACCGGCCGCCGTGAGGCCGACACCGCGGCCCAGCCGGTGGAACAGGGGCGTGCCGAGGTCGCGTTCCAGCGCCCGGATCGCTTGCGACAGGGAGGGTTGCGCCACTCGCAGACGACGGCTGGCGTTGGTGAACCCCCCGCTGTGAACGATCGCTAGAAAATATTCCAGCTGGCGACGTTCCATAGGCGGATCCTATGTGAATTGTCAAGAACTGGTCTTCCTTCACCGGGCGCAGCCGTTGTGCGGACCGTTGCCGGAGCGGGATCGTTTCCCGCCAAGAGGCGACGGTGCCTTCACCTCTCCCCCGCCGGTCTTTCACCGCCCTGAAGGGACGCCTCCTGATGATGAGTTGCTGCGGCATGGACCACCACCAGGCGGGCTATACCGAGAGCCAGCGCAGGGACCTCGACCGCGTGCTCGCCTTCAACCGCCGCCTGGCCGCGGCGATCGACGACTGTACGGACATCTCGGCCGTGGTCGCGGTGCTGGACCCCGATCCGCTGCGCTACATGTGGGTCGACGAGGGCGGCGGACGGCTCACCGAGTATCTGGCCGCCGCCGAGCGGGAGTTGAGCACCGCGGGCCGGCTCGCGGGCCACCGCAGGCTGCCCGGCCGGGCAGTGTGCGCACCGCGCTCGGCGGCCCGCCCGGCGGTCGCGGCGGCGGACGACGGCCGGGTCCTGTACGCGTGGATCGAGTGGCAGGACGAGGTCGGGGAGCGCGTCGTCGCGGCGCTGGCGGACGGCCCCGGCGCCGAGGCGGTGCCGGTCGTACTGAACGACGAGCCGTCCGACTGTTTCCGGCCATCCGCCGCCTTCGACTCCGAGGGAGGCGCCTGGGTCTGCTATGGGCGGGCGGACGCGGACGGTCACGTGGACGTGTGGACACACCGTTTCGATCCCACCTCGGGGTGGGGTGCCGCTGAGCGGATCAGCGGGACCGGCCACCCATCGTTCAACCAAGAGGTCGTCGCGCACACGGACGGCGGCATCGAGGTGGTGTGGCAGGGCCCGCACGGATCCGGCTTCGGCATCTGGTCCCGGCGTCTGCGGGACGGGGCGTGGGGCGGGGTCCGGCTGGTCAGCGAGGGCGCGGCGGGCAACGCCTGGGATCCGGCGGTGGCGGCTCTGCCGGACGGCGGCAGCGCGTACGCCTGGTCGGAGTACGTGGCCGGGTCGTACCGGGTGGTGGTGTGCGTCGCGGACGGCTCGGGGGTGCTGGGGCCGGTGCGGCCGGTGAGTTCGGGGACGGACTACGCGCTGCACCCCAGCCTCGCGGTGACCGCGGACGGCGGGCTCTGGTGCGCGTTCGACGTCATCGCCGTGCACGGGCACGGCGGTTCAGGGCCGACCCGGCTGCGACCGGTGGCCGAGCTCGCCGAGGCGCCGGGGGTCATCGGCATGCGGGACAGCGGCGACTCCGTACCGCCGGAACTGCTGCCCGAGGTGACGGCGTCGCTGCGGGTCGTGCGGGTGACGGAGGACGGGCTGCTGGAGCCCGACGGCGTACTGGCCGAAGGGCTCGATGTCGTACCAGGCGGGCTGCCCCGGCTGGCCGCGGACGCGTCCGGCGGGCTGACCGTCGCGTACCGCACCCACCGGCGGCTGCCCCTCATGACGTACTACTGGGAGGTCGCCGCGCAGACGCTCGGCCCCGACGGCTGGTCCCGCCCCGTCACCTTCGGCGGCAGCGACGGGACGCTGGAAGAGGTCGCGGTGGCGCGCGCCGGGGACGGTGTGCTGCTGGCCTGGCAGACCGACGGCAGGCTGGAGCGCAGCCTCACCTGGACGGAGGGCTTCGGCGGCCGGGAGTGCCCGAACCTGCTGGAGCACCTGGGGTCGGTGGTCTGGCACGGGATGCACGGAGTCGGCGCGATCAGCTCCGCGGTCCTTCCCGCCGACGGCCGCCCCGCGCACGCCGCACGCCGCGTCCCGGTGGTGGCCAGCAGCGACCGCCGTGAGGCCCGCTCCTGGGCCGACACCCCCAGCCCCCGCCACCGCACCGAGGTCGACGGCACCGAACTCACCCTGTACTGGGGCGACTTGCACCGCCACTCCCTGGTCAGCCGGTGCACCTCCGGTGACGAGCCGT
Organism: Streptomyces pseudoechinosporeus; assembly: GCF_054783935.1. NCBI lineage: Bacteria > Bacillati > Actinomycetota > Actinomycetes > Kitasatosporales > Streptomycetaceae > Streptomyces > Streptomyces pseudoechinosporeus. The sequence continues at coordinate 146,919 of NZ_BAAGPS010000080.1, read as the reverse complement.
CGCTGGAGGACTTCTACCGCTACGGCTGGGACGTCTGCGACTACGACTTCTGGGCGGTCACCGACCACTCCGAGAACAGCAGCGCCTACCAGTGGTGGTCGATCCAGAAGATCGCCGACCTCTTCCGGGTCGACGACCGCTTCGTGCCGATGTACGGCTTCGAATGGACCGGCAACACCGGGCACCAGAACGTGATCTACGGTTCCGAGGAGCGCGGCGCGCCCATCTACTCGTCGTTCGCGGCCGGTTCGCAGACCCCGGACGAGCTGTGGGCGAGCCTGCGGCGGCATCCGCGCTATCCGGCGCTCACCATTCCGCACCACCCGGGCTCGGCGATGATCCCGTACGACTGGGACTACCAGGACCCGGAGTTCCTGCGCCTGGTGGAGGTGTTCCAGGCGTGCCGGGGCAACTACGAGCAGCAGGGCTGCTTCCGGCAGTACTCGGACGGGACGCTCGACGGGACGTTCGTGCTGGACGGGCTGCGCCGGGGACACCGCTTCGGGCTGATCGCCAGTTCGGACCACGGCAACGGGGCGAGCTACGTCGGCGCGTTCGCCGAACGGCTCACCCGGCAGGGCGTGTTCGATGCCCTACAAGCCCGCCGGGTGTTCGGCGCGACGACCCGGGACGTCATCGTCGACGTACGGGTGGGCGGCGCCTTCATGGGCAGCGAGATCCGGCGCGACGGGCCCGTCGAGATCGAGGTCTACGCTCGCGGTTTCCGGGACCTCGCGCGGATCGAGCTGGTCCGGGGCGGCGAGACCATCCAGAGCCTGGCCCCCGACCCGGTCCTGCCGGAGGGCTGGGTGGAGCTGCCGCTGCGCGTGGAGTTCGGGCAGAGCGGCGTCACCACCGACTGGAGCGGGAGCCTGCGCGTCGACGGCGGCACGATCGTACGGACGCCGTTCTGGAGCCCCGAAGTCACCCTGGCCGACGACCACTTGGTGCGGTGGACGGCGTACACCAAGTCCTTCGGTGAGCCGTACGGTTCGCAGCGCGGCGGGATCGAGCTGACCCTGACCGGCCCGCCCGAGGCCACGGCCGTCCTGGAGACCGCGCAGGGCGGCATGACCGTCGCGCTGGGCAAGCTGCTGGCCGGGGCGGTCGAGATGCCGGGCGGGGACGGCGGGCGACTGCGCCTGGGCCGCGGGACCGGCGGGCTGACCTCGCTCGGCGGGACCGAGCGGCGGCTGACGTGGACGGACGATCCCGGCGGCGCCGCGTACTACTACGTACGAGTCATCCAGATCGACGGCGAGATGGCCTGGTCATCTCCCGTTTGGGTGGACCCCGAAGAGCCGACGGGGCGTGAACCCGCTACCGCTTCCCCCTTCGGAACCGCTTCGCCCTTCGAACAGGAGAACGTGCCCCATGTACCCCATGTACCCCATGCTCCCCAGAAGTAGCAGATCCCGCTCACGCGGACGGCTCACCGCCGTCCTCTCCCTCGCCCTCACGATTCCGCTGCTGCTCGCGGGCTGCGGCAGCGGCGACTCCAGCTCGTTCGGCTCCGGTTCCGGCTCCGGCGGCGAATCGAAAGCGGTCCGCCTCGTCCAGCAGCCCTGGGCGGACCTCGTCGTCGAGAACCAGATCGTCAGCGACATCCTCACCAAGCTCGGCTACTCCCCCTCCGTCCAGGAGGTCGCGGTCCCGCTGGGCGCCCAGGCGCTGTCCACCGGCAAGGCGGACGCGTACCTCGGCAACTGGTGGCCGTCGCAGGAGAGCGTGTACGGCAAGATGATCGACGACGGGTCGGTCGCGGTGTCGGGCACCGTGCTCACCGGCACGCAGTACGCCCCGGGCGTCCCCGGGGCGATGGCGAAGGAGCTGAAGATCAGCTCCCTCGCGGACCTCGACGCCAAGGGCGACCTGTTCAAGCACGAGATCCTGGGCATCGAGCCGGGCACGCCGGGCAACCAGGCCATCCTCGACGCGATCAAGAAGGACGCGTACGGACTGGGCGACTGGAAGCTGGTCCCGAGCAGCACCGAGGCCATGCTCGCCGAGGTCACCCGCCGGGTCGCCAAGGACCAGCCGGTCGTCTTCCTGGCCTGGAGTCCGCACTGGATGGTGGTGAAGTGGGACGTGACGTTCCTGGCCGACCCGCAGAAGGTCTGGCCCGGCGCCGGCGAGATCCGCACGCTCACCCGGTCCGGGCTGAAGAAGGAGGACCCCAACGTCGTCCGCTTCCTGTCCCAGGTCAGCACCGACGCGGCGACGGCATCGGCGTGGATCGACGCGTTCGACAACAAGAAGCAGTCGGCGAAGGAGATCGCCGCGGCATGGATCGACGCGCACCCGGAGGACGTCAAGAAGTGGCTCTTCGGCGTCAAGACCGTGGACGGCGAGGACGGTGCCGCGGCGGTGCTCGGGGCTGACGCGTCATGAGCCCAGGACTCCCGACGGCGCAGTCCCCGGCCCCGCCCACGGAGGCCACGACAGCGATGATCGAGGGCTCCGGACTGAGCAAGGTGTACGGGCTCTCCGAACCCCGGGCGGCGGCCCTGCTCCAGGGCGCCCGCCCGGCGCCGTCGGTCGCCGCGGCCGGGGGAAACCTCGCCGTCCACGACGTCGCGTTCACCGTGGGCCAAGGCGAACTCTTCGTCATCATGGGCCTGTCCGGCTCCGGCAAGTCGACGCTGCTGCGGATGGTCAACCGGCTCGTCGAGCCGTCGTCCGGGACGCTGCGGATCGACGGCGCCGACGTGACCGGCATGGAGCCGGCCGCCCTGCGCGAGCTGAGGAACCGTCACATCAGCATGGTCTTCCAGCACTTCGCGCTGCTGCCGCACCGGACCGTACGGGAGAACGCCGCGTACGGGCTGCAGATCCGGCAGGTCCCGGCGAAGGAACGGCTGGAACGGGCCGACGCGGCACTGCACCAGGTGGGCCTCGGGGACCGCGGAGACGTACGCCCCCACCAGCTGTCCGGAGGCATGCGGCAACGGGTCGGTCTGGCCCGCGCGCTGGCGACCGACGCCGACATCCTGCTGATGGACGAACCGTTCAGCGCACTGGACCCGCTGATCCGGCGGGACATGCAGGATCTGCTGCTCCGGCTCCAGGCGGAACGCCGGCGCACCATCGTCTTCGTCACCCACGACCTCAACGAGGCCATGAGGATCGGCGGGCGGATCATGGTGATGAAGGACGGCCGCGTCGTGCAGTGCGGTACCGGACCGGAGATCCTCTCCTCACCCGCCGACGCGTACGTGAGCGACTTCGTGTCCGACGTCGACCGGTCCCGGGTGCTGACCGCCGGCGCGGTGATGCGGCCCGCGCTGCTCACCGCGAGCGCCGGCGAGGCGCCCGCGGCCGTCCTTGACCGGCTGGCGAACGCCGAGGCGAACGGCGTCTTCGTCCTGGGCGACGACGGGCGGCTGCTCGGCGTGGCGCGGGACGAGGACCTGGCCGCCGCCCTGCGGGACGGTGAGCCGGACATCGTAGGGCGGGTGGTGGACACGTTCGACGCGGTGCCGCCGGACCTGCCCCTGTCGGACCTGCTCCACCTCGCGGGCCGGAACATCGTGCCGGTCACGGTCGTGGAGGACGGGCGGCTGCTCGGTGTCGTGCCCAGGGCGGCCATCCTGTCCGCCATCGCCATGCCGGGGAGGAGCGGTCATGCCTAGGATCCAGGTCGGGCAGTACGTCAACGACATGATCGAGTTCCTGCTGCGCCACCTGGGCGGGGTGTTCGACGGGCTGGCGTCGGCGGCGACCTCGGCGGTGGACGCCGTCTACTGGGTCGTACACACCCCTCCTTCCGGGGTGATGATCCCGGTCTTCGCGGTCATCGCATGGCTCGCGACCCGTCACTGGCAGCTCGTGGTCTTCACGGTCCTGGCGTTCCTGTTGGTCGACTCCATGGAACTGTGGACGGCGACGATGCAGACCCTCACCGTCGTGCTGATCGCCGCGACCGCGGCCGTCGTGATCGGCGTGCCGATCGGGATGTGGGCGGCCACCAGCGGCCGGGTCAGCGCGGTGGCGCGGCCGGTGCTGGACTTCATGCAGACGCTCCCGGTGTTCGTCTACCTCATCCCGTCCGTGTTCTTCTTCGGCATCGGCGTCGTGCCGGGCGTCGTGTCGACGACGGCGTTCGCCATCCCGCCCGCGGTACGGCTGACCGAGCTCGGCATCCGGCAGGTCGACCAGGAGATCGTGGAGGCCGCGCACGCCTTCGGGTCCCGGCCCCGGCAGGTGCTGCGGCAGGTGCAACTGCCGCTCGCCATGCCGTCCATCATGGCGGGCGTCAACCAGGTGATCATGCTGGCGCTGTCGATGGTCGTCATCGCCGGCATGGTGGGCGCGGGCGGGCTCGGCGAGGTCGTGGTGCGCGGTGTGACGCAGCTCGACATCGGGGCCGGCTTCGAGGGCGGGCTGTCGGTGGTGATCCTGGCGATCTTCCTCGACCGGGTCACCAGCGGCCTCGGGACACCGGGGCTCCGCCCTCGACGGCTGCTGCTCCGCCGCCCGGCGGCGACCGCCACCTCCTCTTCCGACTCGGTGTCGCCGGACCATGAGTCCGCGGACCTGGAACCCACAGTCGCGGGTGCCGGGGACCTGGTGAAGGGAGCTCCCTCCTGAGCCTCCGAACTCCGGCCGCGCCGGAGGCCGTTGCGGGCGGGCCGGGCATCGCGACCGTCGAGCACCACAGCCGAGCCCGCACCGGAACCGGGCGATGAGCACACCGCCCGCCAGTCGGCCGGATGAGTGTTCCGTACGCTCCAGGACGCGTGGGCCTATAGGCCCTGGTCCCCGAAGGGGAGCGCGTCCAGATCTCCGTCGAAGTCCTGGGGGTCCAGGAACGCCAGGTCCAGGGGAGGGGGCGGCGGTTCTTTGTGACTGTCGGGGCCGAGCAGGGCCTGTTCGGTCCAGATGCACTTCCCTGTCGGCGTGTAGCGCGTGCCCCAGCGTTGGGAGAGCGCCGTGACCAGTTGCAGGCCACGGCCTCCCTCGTCGGTTTCCGTCGCGCGGCGCATGCGGGGCATCGTCAGGCTGCCGTCGAAGACCTCGCAGATCAGCTCGGCGCCGTGCAGCAGGCGCAGGCGGACCGGGCCCTTGGCGTGGCGTACGACGTTGCCCACGAGTTCGCTGGCCAGGAGCTCCGTGGTGGGCGTCAGGCCGTCCAGGCCCCAGGCGGAGAGCTGCTCGCGGACGTGGCGGCGGGCCTGGCCGGCCGCCTTCGGGTCCTCGGGGAGCGGCCAGGAGGCGATCCTGTCGCCGGTCAGGGCGTGCAGGCGGGCGACGAGGAACGCCGCGTCGTCGGCCGCCTGGTGCTCGGAGGGGAGCAGGCCGGCCGTCAGGGTGTCGCAGAGGCGCTCCAGCTCCGCGTCGGTTCCGTCCTCGTGGGCCGTGCGCAGGAGCCGGGCCAGATCCGCCATGCCCTCGTCGATCTCGCGCTTCGACGACTCGACCAGGCCGTCGGTGTAGAGGACGAGCAGGCTTCCCTCGGGGACGGCCACCTCGACCGTCTCGAACGGCGGTTCCGCCGCGCCCAGGGGTGGGTCGGCGGCCAGCTCCGGGAAGTGCACGGTGCCGTCGGGGTGGACGAGGGCGGGCGGCGGGTGCCCGGCGCGGGCGATGGAGCAGACCTGGGTGGTGGAGTCGTAGAGCGCGTACAGGCAGGTGACGTACGACTCCTCGCCCATGCCACCGACGATGTCGTTGAGGTGGCTCATGATCTCGTCGGGGGGCAGTTCGAGATCGGCCAGGGTGTGGACGGCGGTGCGCAGCCGGCCCATCGTGGCCGCCTCGGGCAGACCGTGGCCCATGACGTCGCCGACGACGAGGGCGACCTGTCCGCCGGAGAGCGGGATGATGTCGTACCAGTCGCCGCCCACGTCCATGCCCTGTCCCGCGGGGAGGTAGCGGGCGGCGGCCGTGCACGCGGGCAGGTCGGGCAGGCCGCGGGGAAGCAGACTGCGCTGGAGTTCGCGGGACCGGCCGTGCTCGGCGTCGTAGAGCCGGGCCCTTTCCAGGGCCTGCGCGACAAGGGCGGTGATCGTGGTCAGCAGGGTGCGCTCCTCGTCGGTGAGGCGGCGCGGACGGTCGAAGGCCACGACGCACACCCCGAACGTGTGACCGGACGCGGTCAGCGGCAGAAACGCCCAGGCCTGTTTGCCGGCGTGGCCGGGCAGGTCGGCCCGGCCGGGGTAACGCGTGGCGAATTCCTGCGGGGAGGACAGGAACAGCGGCGTGCCGGCCAGGATCGCGTCCCAGAGCGGGTTGGGCTGTATCGGCTCGCGGCTGTCGAGCCGGTCGAGGAAGTCGTCCGGGTAGCCGACGGATCCGACGTTGCACAGCCGGTCGCCCTCGCGCACCTGCACCACAAGGCCGGTGGCGGCGAACGGCGGCAGCACCCGCAGGGCGACCGCGTCCACCACGTCCTGTGAAGTCATCGCCTTGGCGAGTGCCGTGGTCAGCTCCGCGATCCGGGCCGCCCGTTCGGACGCGGCGCGTTCGGCGGCCTGGTGCTCCTCCGCGAGGCGCCGCTTCTCGGTGACGTCGGTGCAGTAGAGGGTGCGGCCGTCGGGTCCCGGCACAATCCGCACGTGATAGCGGCGCCCGTTGTCCGGCATGTGTACGTCGAACCCGGCGGGCTTCTCCTCGGCCGCGGCCTCTCGGCAGCGGCTCTCCAGGCCGGGGACCTGCAGTGCGGAGGGCAGCTCCCACAGCGTGCGCCCGAACAACTCCTCCTCGGAGAAGCCGAGCGTGCGTTCCGCCTCCAGGTTGGCGAAGGTGATCCGCCACTCGTCGTCCACCGCCAGGAAGCCGTCGCTCATGTGGCGCAGGGCCCGGCTGAGCGCGTCACGCGTGGAACGGGGCTCGTTGCTGTCCCACCCCACGCCGATCATCCGGTGGGCTTCGCCCTGCTCGTCGTACGTCGCCCTGCCGCGGGCCTGTGTCCAGCCCCATGTTCCGTCCAGTTTGCGCACCCGGTACTCGGCCTCGTACACGCCGTGCTCCCGGATCGCCCGCTGCGCCGCCGCCAGCGTCGGCGCCAGGTCGTCGGGGTGGACGATCCTCATCCAGTTCTCGATCTTGCCGGTGAAGTCCTCGGGCCTGGTGCCATAGAGCTCCAGGGCCGCCTCGTCCCATATCAGGTCGCCGGTCTGGATGTTCCAGTCCCACGAGCCGACGCTGACCTCCTTCATCGCCTGCCGCAGGCGCTCTCCGCTCAGCTCCGTCTGGGAGGGCCCGGACGGCGGCGGCGCCTGCACCATGCGCTCCTCGGTCCAGGCGATCACGGCCCGCAGGAAGTCCCACTGCTCCGGGGTGGGCTCGCCCCCGTCGCCCATCAGGAGGGTGAGCGCGCCGATGCTGCGGTCCCCGCTGAACACCGGTAGGGCGGCCAGGCCGGTGCCGGGCCACGTGACGTCCGCCGCTTCCGCCGGAAGTCCGGCCGGCCGGGTCGGCGAGCCCGCGGCCGGGTCGGCGAGCCCGTCGGATTCCAGCGGCACCCATACACCACTGCCCTGGTGCAGGGCACGCGCCGGGGCCAGCGGGCCCTCCTGGTCGAGGATCTCCCAGGGGCGGGTGAGGGCGGGAGGGAGACCGGCCGCCGACACCAGGCGCAGCGCGGACATGGGGCCACGAAGATGAACCGTTCCGCCCAAGGCGCCCAACTCGCCCACCGCATGCTGGAGTGCGAGCCGGAAGACTTCACTTTCCGTGACACCGGGGACAACCGTGCTCAGCAACGCCAGCCTTGCGTTCATGCCGCGGACCTTATCGTTCTCATCTCGTTCAAAACCTTGCTTCGCAGGATTCTCACGCTCATCCCCGGGCGGCGCCACAGGGTATCAACAGCGGTGAAGGTGAAGGGAGTTGGCTGAGTGCATCGTCAACTCCCGGCAGTGTAACGGGAGTAACGCTCCAGTCCCGTGTAACGTGCCTCCCCACGGGCAGCCTGGCGGCATGGATATCGGCGTCTTCATCCCCATCGGCAACAACGGCTGGCTCATATCGAAGAGTTCCCCGCAGTACATGCCCACCTTCGAGCTGAACAAGGCCATCGTGCAGAAGGCCGAGGAGCACGGGCTCGACTTCGCGCTGTCGATGATCAAGCTCAAGGGGTTCGGCGGCGAGACCGAGTTCTGGGACCACTGCCTCGAGTCGTTCACGCTGATGGCGGGCCTGGCCGCCGTTACGGAGCGGATCAAGCTGTACGCCTCGACGCCGATCCTCGTCCTGCCGCCGGCGATCGTCGCGCGCATGGCCGTGACGGTCGACTCGATCGCCCCCGGCCGGTTCGGCGTCAACATCGTCACCGGCTGGGCGCCAGGCGAGTACTCCCAGATGGGCCTGTGGCCCGGGGACGAACACTTCGGCAACCGCTATGCCCGGGCCGTCGAGTACGTCACCGTGATGAAGGAGCTGTGGAGCGAGGGCGTCAGCGACTTCAAGGGCGAGTTCTACGAGATGGACGACTGCGTGCTGTCGCCGCAGCCGGTGAACGGGCACATTGACATCGTTGCCGCGGGCCAGAGCAACACCGGCATGAAATTCGCCGCCGAGCACGCCGACTACAACTTCATCCTGGGCAGCGGCGTCAACACCCCGCTCGCGCTCTCGGACACCACGGCCACGCTCGTGGACGCGGCGCACCAGGCCGGCCGCGACGTCGGAGCGATGTCGCTGTTCATGGTCATCGCGGACGAGACCGACGAGGCCGCCCAGGCGAAGTGGCAGGACTACCACGACAACGCCGACCGCGCGGCGCTGGCGTACATGGCGGGGGAATCGGCCACGGACAAGACCGCCGACGACTCCTCGACCGCCCGCACCATCTCGCTGCCCGAGGGCGCCGTGAACTTCAACATGGGCACGCTCGTCGGCTCGTACGAGACCGTCGCGAAGATGCTCGACGAGGTCGCCGAGGTCCCCGGCACCAAGGGGATCATGCTGGTGTTCGACGACTTCCTCGAAGGCATCGAGAACTTCGGCACGCGCATCCAGCCACTGATGCGGTGCCGCTCGTGAAGTCCCGCTCATGACCTGGCGGAGCCCGCCCCCCTGCCGTTCAGCCCCGCTGGTGACCGAAGCGAGCACCCTTCAGGGTGAGGCCGTGCACCGCGGGGTCCACGCGGCGCTGGGGGTGGGTGCGCACCGGGGCGGGCTCGATCACCGAAGGGGGCTCGCCCGCCTCCGCCATCCGGCGCAGCAGCCGCTCGCGCAGGTCGTCGGCGAGGTCCCGGTGGGAGGCCAGGCCTACGAGGTTGTCCAGCTCGTAGGGGTCGTGGGCCAGGTCATACAGGGCGGTCTCGGTATAGCGGTCCGCCGAGGGCCGACGCCACGGGTCGGCGTCGGGTGCGCTGACGTGGTACTTCCAGCGGGAGGTGCGGATCGCCCTGCCGCACTCGGCCTCGCTGATCTGGATGTACACCTCGCTCGGCCACTCGGCCCCGGGATCGCGGACCAGGGGCAGGAAGGACCGCCCCTGCATGTCGTCGGGCACGCCGACCCCCGCGGCGTCCAGCAGCGTCGGGGCGAGGTCTATGGTGCTGACCGGCGTGTCGATCGCCCGGCCGCCGTCGAAGCCGGGGCCGCGCACGGCGAGCGGCACCCGCACGGAGCCGTCGTGACAGGAGCGCTTGTACTCGTCGTTACGCGTCTTGAAGTGGTTGCCATGGTCGGACGTGAACGCGACGATCGTGTCGTCGAGCAGGTCCATGCTGCGCAGCGCGTCCAGCAGCCGGCCGAGCCCCTCGTCGACGCGGCGGATCTGCCCGAGATAGCCGCCGATGTGGCGGTGCGCCGAGCCGCCGGAGGCCGACAGGGCGGCGAGGTCGGGCGGCATCCAGCGGCCCTGGTAGCGCTGCGCGTAGCCGTCGGGTGCCGGATAGCTGTCCACCTCGTTCTGGTGGTGCGGCTCGATGAGAGAGCAGAAGAGGTAGAACGGTTCGGCGTGGTGGTCGGCGGCGTAGCGTACGGCCGCGTCGAACAGAGCGTCGGAGCGGTAGCCGGGCAGGAGGACCGGCCTGCCGCCGTCGTCGTACATGACCGTCTTGTACGCGTCGGAGGTGAACTCCAAGGTGTTCGAGCCCAGCCAGGAGCCGTAGCCGCCGCGCTGTTCGGGCGGTACGGGGTTACTGCTCGCCAGGTGCCATTTGCCGAGGTAGCCGGTGGCGTAGCCGGCCGCGCCGAAGTGATGGGCGAGGGTGCGACTGCGCTCGGGCAAGGGGATGCCGTTACGGAAACAGCCGGTGGTCGTCGGGTACTGCCCGGTCTGGAGGGCCGCCCGCGCCGGGGCGCACACCGGCTGCGGGGTGATCGCCTGCACGGCGTGCGTACCGGTGCGCGCCATGCTGTCGAAGTTGGGCGTCAGGCCGAGCGGGTTGCCGTGCACCCCCGTCGTGTCCCAGCGCTGCTGGTCGGTGAAGACGACGATGACGTTCGGGGGCCGTTGCGGCATGGCGCTCCTTTGGTTCACATAGCTGATCACGGCCGTCTCAGGTCGAGCTGCGGCGGATCCGGATGGCCGACCGCGTTGCCGTACGCATGCGCGAGGAAATCACACGATGGAGCAGCCGAGCTGAACTGAACGGGCTCGGACGCGTACAACAACGACAGCAGGGCCTCTCGGCACTGCTCGGTTGGATTCGCATCCCCGAGCTGCCGAGAGGCCCTGTCTTTATGTGCGTACAACGGGAAGATCACCCCGCGGGAAACCTGTCCGACCCGCACGTTCCATGATCGCTTGAGATACGACTACTCAGTAAGTGGCCGGGACGGACGAACCGTCGAAGTTGACGGAGTAGACCTTCTTGTCGAAGCCGTCCACCGTCTTCCGCTTGAAGGTCACGTCGTCGGCGCTGCCCTCATAGACGACAGTGCCATTCTTGTTGGGGCCGAGGTTGTTGCCCGCGGCTTTGAAGGACGCGGCGGTCGCCTTGCCGCTCTGATTCAGACCCCTGTCCTTCTGCCAGAACTTGGTCGCCGACGCGGTACGCAAGTCGAACTCGCCGCTGATGTCGTCCTCGGTGAACAGGTGCAGGACGCCCGCGCCGTCCTTCCAGGAGACGCCATCAGCCACCAGGACGGTCTGCCACAGGACGACCGCGTTGCTCTCGGCACCCTTCTTGAGCGTTCCCTCGTCGTCCCAGTCGTCGCCGGTGTTGCCGCTGCCGTCGATGACGCCGACTTCCTCGTCCGCATGGGCCGCGCCCGTCGCCGCGAATCCCCCGAGAGCGGTGCCCACGGCCAGCACGGTCGCCATCGCTGCCTTGCGGAAGTGCTTGTTCATGTTCTTCTTCTTTCCCTTGGACCGCTCATCCCGTTGATCCTCGCGAGACCAAGCGGGTTGTCGAATTGACTAACTCGACCATCCGCGAAGAGAGCCTGGGGGGGTAGTCACGTAGTTCCGGGGCTTGACATCCGCCCACCCGGGGACGCCAGGACTGAGTGGGACAGTCGGCCCGTCGGCACCCGGGCGCCCCCGTTATGTTTTCCGCGGTCTTGCAAAAGGGCCGCCGGCCTCCGGGCCCGGCATGACTGTGTCCCCCTGTCGAAGGGATGACCTGGGGGGTGGTGCCACCGGGCCCGGGAGGTGTCGTCGGAGACGCTGATGAGTGCCTCTGTGTGTCAAGCGGCCGCAGCAGGCGTCGTCTGGCGGTCGCGTTTGAGGGTGCGGTAGACAACGTTCGACAAGCGTCGTTTGAGGGCCCGGCGGGCCTCCGCCGGCGTCTTGCCTTCGGCGATTTTCCGCAGGTAGTAGTCCTGGCCTCGGCCGCCGTCGCGGATCTGGCAGACCGCGATGATGTGCAGCACGGAGTTCAGCGCGCGGTTGCCTCCGGTGTTGAGGCGGTGACGGGTGTTCTTGCCGCTGGAGGCATCCAGGGGTGCCGTGCCGGTGTAGCTGGCGAAGTGGTGCTCGGTGGGGAAGCGTGTGACGTCGCCGACGTGTCCGAGGAGCTTGGCGGCGAGCACGGTGCCCAGGCCAGGGAGCGCGGTCAGCGCGGTGCGGGCTGCGGCCAGAGCGTCGCGCATTTGGGCTTCGTTGTCGCGGACTTGCCGGTCGACGCGCCGCAGGTCGGCGAGGAGATCCCGAGCGAGGTCGCGGCGGCAGCAGTCGGTGGCGGTGGCTGGACGGATGCCTTTCATGAGGGCGGCGGCCTTCTCTGCGGACAGGCGGGTGGGGGCACCGCCGGGCAGCAGGTCCCGCAGCACGGCGTGGAGGCGGTTGATGATGCGGGTGCGTTCGTTGACCAGGTCGTCGTGCCGCTCGGTCAGCAGCCGCAGGATCGTCGACTGGTCTTCCGGCTCGACCGTGCGCAGGTCGTGCCGGAAGAGGGCGACCTGGGCGACGTGCAGGGCGTCGGCCGCATCGGTCTTGCGGTCCCCGCCGGTGGCCAGGAGCCGGGCCCGGGCGGAGAGGGTGGAGGGCACATCCACCACGGGCTCGCCGGCGGCCGCCAGCTGCTGGGCGAGGCTGCGGCCGAGTCCTTTGGCGCCTTCGACGGCGAAACGGCGCTCGGGCCATCGCTCGCACCAGCGCAGCAGTTGCCGGACGGTCCCTGCGTTGACGACGAAGCGCCGCTGGGCGAGCTGGTGTCCTGCGGCGTCGACGGCGACGGCGGTGTGGGAGGACTTGTGGGGGTCGATACCGATGGTGATCACGTGCACCTTGCCCAGGTCGAGCGGGATGGGAGGGGTGCGGTGGGCACTCTGACTTGAAGTCTCAGCGTCCATTGGTCACGCCTCTGTCGAGCCACACCGCGCGGGTGCCGGCCGGCGGCGGCAAACTCATCATGAGCCAGCTCCAGTTGGGGCGGCATGAGGTCACGCGAGCCCATGCCGGTCGGCATCCTGGACGCTACGGCTGCAGACCGTGCGTCTGGGTCCGATTCAACAAGTCAGAGGTCCGGCCACCACCCGGTCCAGACCGTCAGGCGTTGAGCGCGTCGGTCAGGGCCTTGGTCACGTCTTCCGTCGTGGCCGTGCCGCCGACGTCGCGGGTGAGGATGCCCGCGGCGGTCGTGGCCTCGATCGCCTTGTTGAGGCGGGCCGCCTGGTCGGGAAGCCCGAAGTGCTCCAGCATCAGCGCGGCGCTGCCGACCGCGCCGATCGGGTTGGCCAGGCCCTGGCCCGCGATGTCCGGCGCGGAGCCGTGCACCGGCTCGAACATGCTGGGGAAGCGGCGCTCGGGGTTGAGGTTGGCGCTGGCCGCCAGGCCCAGGCTGCCCGCCAGGGCGCTGCCGAGGTCGGAGAGGATGTCGGCGTTGAGGTTGGAGGCGACGACGACCGAGAGGTCCTCGGGGTGCAGCACGAACTTGGCGGACATCGCGTCCACGAGCACGCTCTCGGTCTCGACGTCCGGGTAGTCGGCGGCGACCCGCTGGAAGACGTCGTCCCACAGGACCATGCCGTACTGCTGGGCGTTGCTCTTGGTCACGGAGGAGACCTTCTTGTGCACCCGGGTGCGGGCCAGGTCGAAGGCGAACCGCATGATGCGCTCGCAGCCCACCTCCGTGAACAGGGCCGACTGGACGGCGACTTCGCCGCCGGGTCCGCGGCCGGAGAGGTTGCGGCCACCCAGGCCTGCGTACTCGCCCTCGCTGTTCTCGCGGACGACGACCCAGTCGAGCTCCGTGTCGTCGGCCTTGCGCAGAGGGCTCTGGACGCCGGGCAGGAAGTGCACGGGGCGGACGTTGGCCCACTGGTCGAAGCTCTGACAGATCTTCAGGCGCAGGCCCCACAGGCTGACGTGGTCGGGGACGGTCGGCCAGCCGACGGCGCCGAAGTAGATGGCGTCGAAGTCCTTGAGCTGCTCCAGGCCGTCGTCGTCGATCATCTTGCCGGTGCGCTCGTAGAACTCGCAGCCCCAGGGGAACTCCTCCCACTCGAAGGCGAAGGGGGCCGCGGACGCCTGGGAGGTCTCGGCCAGGGCGTCCAGGACGGCTCGCCCGGCGGCGACGACCTCTTTGCCCACCCCGTCGGCGGGGATGGCGGCGATGCGGAACGTGCGGGGTGCGGCTGTCATGGGTGCCTCCGGCTCGCTGTGGTGCGGTCGGATTCGAGTCAACACACCGACGTCACGGCGCGTCCAAGACCTGCTTTCGATACGACGTATAGGCGTGGCCGATCGGTCCTGCGTCAGGCGGCGTGTGCCCGCCGCTGCGCCAGCGACCCGGTGAGAGCGAGGAACGCCCGCGCCGCCGGCGTGAGGTGGGCGGGCAGGCTGACCATCGCCACGTGGAGATGGGCGGTCGGCTCGATGGGTGCGACCACCGCGCCGCAGCGGCGGGCCAGCCGGGTCCAGGAGGAGGGCAGGACCGCGACGCCCACCCCGGTGAGGACCAGCGGCAGGATCGACGTGCGGTGGTCGACGACCGTCACGATCTCCGTTCCGGTGCCGCCCGCGGTGATGTCGTCCACGATGCTGCGCATCAGGCTGCCGGTGCGGGACGCGATGAGCTTCTGGCCGGCCAGGTCCTCGGGCCGGATCGTGACGTCGTCCTCGATCGCCCCGCCGGGCGCGGCAACGACCACGAACGGCTGGTCCTCGACGTGCAGCACGTCCAGCCCGGACGGGAGCACGGGAGCGGCACTGCCCAGCAGGCCCAGTTCACAGGCGCCGCTGCTCACCAGGGATATGACCTCGTCCGGGGTGAATGCGGCCTGGGTGCTCACCGTCACCGACGGATGCAGCTCGGCGAAGCGGTGGATGAGGGTGGTGAGCGGTTCGATGCCGGGCGAGGGCATGGTGGCGACCTCGACGGTGCCGCCGTGCAGCCCGGCGAGCGCGGCCGCGGTGTCCCGTACGGCGGCCAGGTCCCGCAGCACGCGACGGCTCGGCTCCAGCAGTTCCGCACCGGCTTCGCTCAGTACGACGCCCCGCCCCACCCGGTGGAAGAGGGCCACCCCGAGATCGGCCTCCAGGTTCGCCATCGCCTGGGACAGCGACGGCTGGGCCACGTGGAGGGCGGCGGCGGCCTTGCTGAAACCACCGTGCTCGACGATGGCGAGGAAGTACTCCAGTTGCCGGGCGTCCACGGTGCCTCCCCGCTCTGTGCCGGTACGACAGGCGGAGCGAGCCTACCTGCCGGTTTCCGTTCCTCCGCGTCCGATCCAGCGGCTGGCGAGGGTCCGCCCGCACTGGGCGAGCAGCCGCGCGGACAGGGCGCTGTCCTGCGCGCAGTCCTGGTCGGTCAGGTCCGTCAGGGCCTGGACGGAACGGAAGTGGGTGGCGGTCCGGTCCGCGGGCAGGGTGCAGCGGCCGGCCATCGCGTGCACCGCCACGTCCAGTCGACGGGCCCGCCGGGCGAGCGCGACCGGCAGCTTGCCCGACAAGGACTGCTCGTCGAGGCTGCCTTCGCCGGTTACGACGAAGACGCTCCCGGCCAGCAGGTCGTCGGCTCCGAGCAGGGTAAGGAAGTAGTCGGCCCCCGAGCACACCCGCCCGCCCAGCAGCATGCCGGCGTACCCCAGCCCGCCGGCTGCCCCGGCACCGGGGGCATCAGCGAGGCGTACCGCCTCTGCGACTCCCGCCGCCGCCAACCGCCGTACGAAACCGGCGAGCGCGCCGTCCAGCTCCCGTACGTCGTCCGCGCTCACCCCCTTCTGGGGACCGTAAACGGCGGCCGTGCCAGTCGGTCCCAGCAGCGGGTTGTCCACATCGGTGGCCAGGACGAGGTCGACCCGGGCCAGCGCGGCGCGGGCCTCGGCGAGGTCGACCATGTGGAGGTCGGCGAGCCCTGCGCCGCCCGGGCCGATCGGCGTGCCGTTCTCGCGGGCCAGTACCGCGCCGAGGGACTGCAGCAGTCCCGCGCCACCGTCAGTCGTGGCAACACCGCCGAGTGCGAGGACGATCGTGTCCGCTCCGCACGCCAGCGCGTACCGGACGGCCTGACCGATACCCCGGCTCGTGGCCGTGAGCGGCACCTTGCGCCCGCCCGGCAGCATGCCGAGTCCACAGATGGCCGCCGCCTCGATGAGCACGGTACGGCCCCGCACCGCGACCTCGGCCGTGACCGGCTGCCCGGTCGGCCCGGTCACCGTGACCTTCTCGGACCGGAACCGGCCCGCGCAGGCGGCATCCACACTGCCCTCGCCCCCGTCCGCCAGCGCGAGCCGGCGGACCTGCGCGCGCGGGGCGCCTTCCAACAGCCCGCGCTCCAGCGCTGAGGGAGCCCTTGAACTTGTCCGGGGCGACCAGGACGGACACCATCAGGACGCCACCTCGGCGCTGGGAGCCACAGTCGGCCGGCTCTTCACCGCTTCCGGCTCGGCGGCCACCGGCGGTTCCACCGCCCTGCCTGCCAGCACCTCGCGTGCCCGCGCCAGATCCAGGGTGTTCTCCCACCGGGCGATGAAGAGGGTGGCGACGGCGTTGCCGGAGAAGTTCACCATGGCCCGGCACTCGGACATGAACTTGTCGATGCCGAAGACGAGCATGATGCCGGCGGCGGGAACGGTACCGACGGTCGACAGGGTCGCGGTGAGCGCGATGAAACCGCCGCCCGCGACACCCGCCGCGCCCTTGGAGGTCAGCAACATGACCGCGAGCAGCCCCAGTTGCTGGGTGACGGACAGCGGGGTGTCGGTGGCCTGGGCGATGTACAGCGTCGCGAGGGAGAGGTAGATCGCCGCGCCGTCGAGGTTGAAGCTGTAGCCGGTCGGCACGACCAGGCCGACCGTGGACCTCTCGACCCCCATGTGCTGGAGCTTGCGCATCAGCCCCGGCAGCGCGGGCTCGGCGGTGGACGTGCCCAGGATCAGGAGGTACTCCTCCTTGAAGTAGCGGAAGAGCTGGAAGATGTTCAGCTTCACGTACGCGGCCAGCACACCGCCGAGCACCACCACGACGAACAGGATCGACGTGACGTAGAAGAGCAGGATCAGCGAGCCCAGGCTGGTCAGGGTGGACAGGCCGAACTTCCCGATCGCGTACGCCATCGCGCCGAAGGCACCCAGCGGCGCGACCTTCATGACGTACGACAGCACCTTGAAGACGACCTCGGTCAGCCGGTGCACACCCGCGATGACCGGCTCACCCGACTTCCCCACCGCCTTCAGCGCGACGCCGAAAATCACCGCCAGGAAGATCACCTGGAGGATGTCGCCCTCGACGAACGGGCCGAAGAAACTGTCCGGCACGATGTGGGTGAGGAACTCCCACCACTGCTGGTGCTCGCCCTTCTCGATGTACTCGCCCGCGTCGCCGGAGGTGTCCAGCGTCGACGGGTCGGCGTGCACGCCGTCGCCGAGCCGGAAGATGTTGATCGCCACCAGACCCGCCGCCATGGCGACGATCGTGCCGACCTGGAAGTAGGTCAGCGCCTTGATCCCGGTGAGCCCGACCCTCTTCAGGTCCGCGACGCCCGCTATGCCGCCGATGATGGTCAGGAACACGATCGGGCCGATCAGCATCTTCATCGCGGTGATGAACGTCGTACCGAGCGGCTCCATGTCGGTGGCGAGATCCGGCCACCGCCAGCCCAGCACGATGCCGATCACGATCGCCACCAGGACCTGGACGTACAACTGCCGGTACCACGGTTTCGCCGCGATGCGCGCGGCCTGTGCGGCTCGCTCGTTGTCCGGGGTTTGCGTCATTGCAGCCTCCCTGATCGCGCGACACCGAGCCCGATCGGCACGCGCCAGCTTTGCGCCACAGTGAACCGGGCCACACATCAGGGGGTCCACGACCAAAAATCGATGCCCCGTATAGGCCGGGCCTATCAATACCGGCACAGGCCACAGGCTCCACTGCGCGGGCGAAGGGGCCTGCGCATGACGAAGTGGACGTCCTTCTGGTCGGGTCGCCTCCCTGGGTCGCGCGTCGCACCGGCGAGAGGGCCGGGCGACTGGCAGTCGACCTCGACCCAGAAGACCGGGCAGTACAGACGGACGGAGAGCGCATCGCCGTCGCCGATGCCATCGGCCCGGCCCACGAAGGCTCGACCATGCCGAGGAGCCTCTTCTTCTGCGCTGCGATGAGCTTGTCGCAGCGCAGGCCCGTGTGCTCCTGGACCGTGTTGCCGGAGAAGGCGCCGGCCTTCGCTCAGGGCCGCGCAGGCGTCGCCGACGGTCAGGTCGTCAGAGAGCGGGAGGCTACGCGAGACGAGCCGCTCCTTGGGTCCGATGCCCAGCCCACCGTCAGCCAGGTGATGCACGTCACACCCGGCGGGGGAAATAAATGGACCAGGCTTCCCACTTATCTTGATCAATGAGAAGGGACAGTCGGCGCGCCCTCGAGTGACGCGCCCCTGACTGATCAGGAGGCTGCCGTGACGCAGTCCGTATCGCCTCGGAACGGCGCATCCCCGCAGCCGAGCAGGGCGAGGAAGAAGACCGCGCGCGTCATGCCGCTGTGGGAAGCGGCCAGGACACAGCGGCTGAGGAGCCTGGCGCACGATGCCGGAGGGACCCGGTGAGCTGCGTGGCCGCCTGCGGCCTTCGCAGCCGCGGTTCCCGGCGCGCGCCGGTTCTCAGCCGGACCGCGCCGAGGGAGGCGCACGTGCGGCGGAACCTGCGGCTCGCGATAGCGGGCGTGGCGGCGACGCTGCTCATGTATTCCGGGCTCCTCGCCGTGTCCGTCCGTAAGGAGGCCTTCGTCGAGGTCGGCTGGACGTCGTCCGCCGCCGAACGTCTCCGCCCTTATGGGACCGTCGCAGCGGAGAGAGGAGCGGCGTTCGTCCACGATGTGGCACAGGCACTGACCTGGATCCTTGCCCTCGCCCCGTTGCCCTTGGCGGTGCTGAGCCTGCTCTGGCTGGCCCGGCGGGATCAGCAGGTCTACATGCGCCTTGCCATCGCGTTGCTGTTGTCCGGCGCGGCCGGGCTCGGCGTCTTCGCCTCGGTGCGGGAATGGCCGGTGCGCGAGACGTCCGTGCTCGGTGATTACCTGGCGCTGCCCGGTGTACGTGCCGGCTGGTACGTGCTGATGGCGCTGGCGGTGGTCGCCACCACCTCGAAGACCTGGCCGCGGGTGACCGTACTGCTGATCGCGCTGTCCGCGGCAGTGGCGGGGGCGTCGACCGGGGGCAGCCTCTGGCTCGCAGCGCTGTCTGCCGTGGTCGCACCGCTGCTGGCGTGGTACGCCGCAGGTCACCTCCCGTATGAGAAGGAGAAGCATCCGCGCGGGGACGCGGACGCCTTGCCCGCCGGGGATTCGCAGGGACGGGTGCTGTCGTTCCGGCCACACACCCAGGTGCCGAAGCCGACGGACACTCCGGAACCCGCCCCGCTGCGGCAGGCGGGCTGACGGCCATGGATGTCGGTGCTCTGATCGAGGCGGCGGGATGGTGGTCGTACATCGTCGTGTTCGCCGTGACGGCCGGCGAGACCAGCGCCTTCATCGGTGTGCTGCTGCCCGGCGAGACCGTCATCCTCCTCGCGTCCGCGATCGCGGGCCAGGGCGACCTCAACCCTGTGCTCCTCGCCGCCCTCGTCGTGACCGGTGGCATGACCGGCGACAGTCTCGGCTACGCCCTGGGGCACTGGTACGGGCGACGCCCGAACGCCCGACTTCTACGCCGAATCCGGCCCGACGGCCGGATCGGACAGGCCCATGACTTCCTGACGCGTCATGGCGGGGCGGCGGTCGTCACTGGCCGGTTCATCGGATTCGTACGGACCTTCCTGCCCTTCGCCGCCGGGGCGTCCGGCATGCCGTACCGCCGCTTCTTCCTCTTCAGCACTCTCGCCTCGCTGATCTGGGGCATCGGAAACGTGCTCCTCGGCTACTTCGCCGGCGCCGCCGCCACCGAGTTCCTGCACTCGGCCGGTCCGATCGTTGCGACCGTGCTCGCCGCCGCGGCTGTGGCGCTGGTCGGTCTCGTGTGGTTGCTCAGGCGTCGCCGCGGCAGCGCGCGGGTGCCGTCTGCCGTGGTGGCCTCCGGCGCAGCCCTTCGGCGCCCTCAACAGGAACCGATCCACCTCACCACCTCTTCGAAGGAGTAGTGACCCATGGGATTCGAGGGTGCGGAACTGGCGGTCGTACCGCTGGACGCCGAACATGCGAAGGACGCGGCCGTCACCGGCGCGAAGGCCGCCAATCTGGCGCGTGCCGCCGTGGCGGGGTTGCCGGTGCTGCCGGGGTTCGTGCTGGTGCCCGCCGATCGGGCACCCCAGGCGGGCGCAGGGGAGGACGCGGTGCGCTCCGCGTGGCGGGCGCTGGCCGGCCCCGAGGAGCGGGCGTTGGTCGTGCGGTCCTCCTCCGCACACGAGGACACCGAGGACTCCTCCATGGCGGGGCGGTTCGAGTCGGTGCTGGATGTGCGGGGCTGGGAGGAGTTCACCATCGCGGTGCAGATCGTCCTCGACTCCGCCGGACGAGTCAGGCCGCTGCGCCCACCGGAGGAGATCCCGGACGGTGACGGAATGGCGGTGCTGGTGCAGCCGATGCTCGCATCCGCCGTCGGCGGCGTGATGTTCGGCGCCGACCCGGTCGAGGGCCGCACCGACCGGATCCTCGTCAGCGCGGTGCCTGGCGGACCGCACCAGCTCGTCGACGGCAGCACCCAAGGTGTGCGCTATCAACTGACCCGCCTCGCCCGGCTGGTACGCACCGACCCGGCCGAAGCACGCGGCCACCGGATCCTGTCCCACCGGCGACGAGTGAGGCTGGTGGAGCTGGCCAAGAAGACCGAGCGGGCGTTCGGCGGACCCCAGGACATGGAGTTCGGCTTCGACGCCGACGGAAAGCTGTGGCTGTTCCAGGCCCGGCCCATCACCGCGATGGCGGCCCGCCCGCCACGGGGAGCGCGCCTGCTGGGCCCCGGTCCGGTCGCCGAGACCCTGCCCGGGGTGCTCCAGCCGCTGGAGGAGGACCTGTGGGTGGCCCCGATGTCCCACGGCCTCACCCTCGCCCTCGACACCGCCGGCGCCGCGCCCCGGCACCAGCTGCGCACACTCCCGCTGGTGACCACCGTGGACGGGCGGGCTGCCGCCGATCTGCTACTGCTGGGCGCCGTCCCGTCCGCCCACCCGGTCCTGGACTTCATCAATCCGGCACCGGGGGCCCGCCGGGCGGGCGCGGCCTGGCGGATCGGGCGGCTGCGCTCGGCACTACCGCTGCTGGCCGTCGACCTGATGGCGGACGTGGACTGGCAGCTGGCCGACTTCCCTCCACCCCGGGAGATGCTCAGCGGCCAGCTACTGGACGCCGTCGCCTGGGGCCGGCACGTCCTGTCGTCCCTGCACGCCCAGGAGTCCCTGGCGGGCGCGCTGCTCAGCGCGGGCACCGGCGCCACCGCAGCGGGCGAAGCGCTCGCCGAACTGATGGAGGGCCGCAGGCGGGGCCTGAGCGACGAGCAGCTCGTGGAACGCCACCCCGTTCTGCTGGCCCTGCTGCCTCCGACCCTCGGCGACCGCCCGCCGCTGCCCGCACAGACCGGGTGGACCACGGCGCCGCGGGGCGTGGGCGCGCTGCCCGTGCGGGAAGGGCTGCGGCTGCGCATCCGCTGGGTGCAGGAGATGCAGGCGCAGATGGTTCGGGAACTCGCACAGCGCGTCGGCCCCGGTGAGTGCGGGGTCGGGTCCTCTCGTCTGGTGCTGTTGCGCTGGGAGGAACTGGTCAGGGCGGCGGACGGCAAAGGCCTGCCGACCGATCTCGCCGAACGGCTGCCCCGCGAGGACACCGGTCCGCTGCCCGCCGTCTTCCGCCTGGCCGACGGCCGCCCCGTGGCCCAACTCCCGCCCGGACACCGGGCCTCGGGCGAGGGGCAGGGGGCCGGCGGCGGCTTCGGCACCGGCACCGCCTGGGACGGCCACGGCGAGCGCCCCGA
The DNA here is from genome assembly GCF_054783935.1 of Streptomyces pseudoechinosporeus. Classification (NCBI taxonomy): domain Bacteria; kingdom Bacillati; phylum Actinomycetota; class Actinomycetes; order Kitasatosporales; family Streptomycetaceae; genus Streptomyces; species Streptomyces pseudoechinosporeus. Next base: position 125,182 of record NZ_BAAGPS010000080.1, on the reverse strand, counting down.
CCATCCCGTGCTCGTGGTCCGCTCCCTCGACCCCGCCCTGGCCCCACTGCTGCCCGGCCTGACCGGGCTGGTCGCGGAGACCGGCAGCGCCCTGTCCCACCTCGCCGTGCTCGCCCGCGAATACCGGGTGCCCACCGCAGTCGGCGTACCCGCGGCGGTCGACCGCTTCCCCGCCGGAACATCTTTGACCGTGGACGGCGGGACAGGAGAGGTGACCGTGAACGACACCCCCGGTGCGGCGCCGGAACCCACATCGATACGTGAGGAGTCGGCGGCATGAAGGCCATCAGACTGGTCGGCTACACCTTCGGTGGCCTGTCCGCCGCCTACGCCGGCTACTACACCGTGCTCTACCTGACCCGCTGGGAATGGCAGCGGGCCCTGATCTCCGCCGCCCTGCTCATCGTCGTCGAGGTCTTCCTCGCCACCGTCCTGCTGCTCACCCGCCTGGCCCGCCTGGAGGACCGGCTGGAGCAGTCCGACGCCCGCGTCGAGGAGGTGCGCAAGCGGCTCGAACAGACCCGTGATCCGGTGCCGAACCACTTCAACTGGCTCGCCGCCGTCGACCGGACGGAGCTGAACGGCACCCACCGCACGTTCGTCTTCGTCCCCGTGCTCATGGTGGCCGGCGCGGCCCTGTCCGGGATCGCCATGGTCATCCAGAAGGTGGCCGGAGCCACCGCGCGACCGGGCGCCGAGCGCCGACTGGCCGGACGCCTGGCCGCCCTGACCGCCCCGCCGCTCACCGCGACCGCCGCTTTGGAGAGCCGCCCGGCCGTACCCCCCACCCGCACCGGCCGGAAGGCACTCGCCGTAGCAACGGCCGTCGGTGGCCTGCTCCTGGTGCCCCTGCTGTGGTCCGCCCTGGCGGACGCGACCCAGACCCGACCCGAACAGGCCCCCACCGCGGCGAGCACCACCATGGTCTTCCGCGTCGAGACCCGCGGCGACCAAAGCCCCCAGGCCGTCCAGCTCGCCGCCACCGACCTCTGGGAGACCTGCCGCCGCTCCACCGCCGCCCAGAACGACAACGCCACCCTGAGCCAGATGCGCGACGGCGTCTACACCGGCGTCATCCGCCCCGCCCTGCCGCCGCACGACGTGATGCGCCTGCGCGGCTGCCTCCAGGACGCCAACACCAACCGCACCAGCGCCGTCGTCCTCGGAGAAGGGCAGACCGAACAGCGGAGCTGAACATCGGCCAAGAGCCGAGTGCCGTGGGACTGGCCCACGGCACTCGGCTCAGCGACGATCGGAGCCCGCGCCGCGCGCAGCTGCCCAGAGCTTCGTCCTGTCGCCCGGACTCGGTCAGCGAAGGCTGCGGCCAACTCGGCGATGACGGCCGTGGCCCGCTCGCGCGGGCAAGCGTGCACGCGATGGTCGATCTCGACATCGGCCTGCCCACCCGGCAGTCAAAGCACGAACTACCGGCCGGTGCCGCCAGCCGCCCACCTCCTGCGGCACGGTGGAGCGCTGAACGCCGGCCCGGCGACGGGGTACCCACCCCGGGCGAGGCACCGCCGACAGCAGGGCCTGGGTGTAGGTGTCCTGCGGGTCGTCCAGGACCGCGGCGGTGCGGCCCGCTTCGACGACCCGTCCCCGGTGCATGACGACGCAGTCGTCGCTGATCTCCCGTACCACGCCGAGGTCGTGGGAGATGAAGAGGAACGGCCCCGCTCCAACGGCGGCGCCAGCTCGACGGTCATACCTGACCAGCTCCTGTTCCGGCCGGCCCGACCATGCATGACCGATACCCGCCGGGTACCGCTGTGATACCGGAACCGTCATTGTTCCCGCAGGCGAGCGGTGTTGGACTCGACGTCATGAATAAGCTCAACAACAAGGTCGCGGTCATCACCGGCGGCAGTTCGGGTATCGGACTCGCCACGGCGCAGCGATTCATCGAAGAGGGCGCGGTGGTCTACGTCACCGGCCGCAGGCAGCAGGAGCTGGAAGCCGCCGCGGCGAAGGTGGGCGCGATCGCCGTCCAGGGCGACGTGTCGAACCCCGCGGACCTCGACCGGCTGTACGACACCGTACGGGGCGACGGCCGCCGGATCGACGTGCTGGTCGTGAACGCTGGGACCTCCGCATTCGCCAGGCTCGAAGACGTCACCGACGAGCTCTTCGACAAGATCTTCAACAGCAACGTCAAGAGCACACTGAACACAGTCCAGAAGGCCCTGCCACTGCTCAACGACGGCGCGTCGATCGTGCTGGTCAGTTCGGTGTCGGGGAGCACCGGACCGGAAGGGTACAGCGTCTACAGCGCGTCCAAGGCCGCGGTCCGTTCGTTCGCCCGGGGATGGGCGAACGAACTCAAGGGACGGAAGATCCGGGTCAACGCGATGGCACCGGGCACCACGGACACTCCTGGGATCGGGAGCGGGATCGACGAGGCCACCAAGCGCGAGTTCATGGCGAGCCTCTCGTCGAAGGTCCCACTGGGCCGGTGGGGGCGGCCGGAGGAACAGGCCGACGCGATCCTGTTCCTCGCATCGGACCAGAGCAGCTACATCACGGGCTTCGAGCTGGTCGTCGACGGCGGCGCCACCCAGCTGGGCCCCTTCGGTTGAGCGGCCCACATCCCGGCCGCCACGCTCTGGGCGGTACGCACGAACGCGTCACGCGTCGCGGCCGGGACGTCCTTCCCCCAGGTCAGCACCACCTGTGTCGGCGGCGCGTCGACAACGGGAACAGCCACGACGGCGGATCCGATCCGGTCGGTCGCGCTCGCCCCCACCGTCACAATCAGTTCGCCCATCGCGACCTTCTCGATGATCTCGTCGAGCGCGATCTCCAGCGCGTCCTCCGGCCACAGCGGCCGAAAAAGCTCGTCCCGCACGACATCGGCAACCGAAACAGCCGGTTTCGCCGCGAGGGAATGGTCCAGCGGCAGCAACGCGACTGTCGGCGCCTCGGCGAGCTCGGAGAACTCCAGTCCATCAAGACGGACATGGCCGCACATCAACGCGATGTCCGCCGAACCGTTGCGCACCAGATCGACCTGGTCCCGGCTGAACACGACCTCGACCTCGGCCGCACCGGGCAGGCGGCGATAGGCGCGCACCACCCTGGCCGGCAGCCCGGATCCGGTGCCCTGCCGCGCGGCTACCACCAGCCGGTGCGGGCGGCCGCTGCGTTGGGCGCGCGACACCGCGCCGTCCACCGCGGTCAACGCCTTCCGGCTTTCGGCCAGGAAAACCGTGCCTGCCGCGGTGAGGTCGACACGACGGCTGGTGCGCGTGAGCAATTGAACGCCCATCCGGCGTTCCAGCCTGCCGATCGCCCTGGACAGCGGCGGCTGCGCGATCCCGAGCCGTTCCGCGGCCCGCCCGAAGTGCAGTTCCTCGGCGACCGTGACGAAGTACTCGAGCTCGCGTGTTTCCGGCCGTTCCATATCCACAGGTCACCAATCAGTTGCCTGAGCAAATGCTCGCTGAGAGCCGCATCAGCTCCCAGCTCCCCAACCCGTACCGGGACCTTCAGCCGAGTGAGCAGCTCGGCCTGCCGGACGCGGTAGGCCGCCACGTTCGCCATCTTGACGTGCTCGTAGCCACGGACCTTGTCGGGAAGGGAGGCCAGCTCTATCACTGTCTCCAGAAGCGCCGGCTGTTCGACGAAAACACAGCCTTCCCCACCGAACTCGCGGTCGCCGCTTGACGAGTTGAGCGCCTGAGGTTTCTATGCGGTCACAACACCAGTTCGGCGCGGATCTGAGGGAGCACTTTCGTGCCGAGCAGTTCGATGGCGCGCAGGAAGTCGCGCTGGGGCATGCCGCCGACGTCCATCTGGAGGATCTGGCGGGTGTGGCCGAGCAGGTCGTGCAGGTGGAGGATGCGGTCGGCGATTTCGTTGGGGCTGCCGACGAAGACCATGCCGTCGGGGCCGTAGGTCGCGGCGCGGTCGGCGCGCGAGGGGGCGGGGCGGCCCAGTTCGGCCAGGCCTTCGGCCATCATGCGGTGCTCGTACTCCAGGTAGGTCGACCGGGCCTGGGCGTCGGACTCGGCGACGAACCCGTGCACGGCGACCGCGATGTCGGCCTGCTCGGTGGGGTGACCGGCCTGGGCCCAGGCGGCGCGGTAGGCGTGCCCGTAGCGCGCCCAGTGCTCGGGGGTGCCGCCGAGGACGCCAAGGAACATCGGCAGCCCCCACTCGACGGCGCGCTGCACCGACTCCGGGCTGCCGCCGGTGCCCAGCCAGATCTTCAGCGGCTCCTCGGGGCGGGGGAAGACGGTGACGTCCTGCAGCGGCCGTCTGCGGTGCGGGCCGCGCCAGGTGATGTTCTCGCCGGCGTTGACGGCCATCAGCAGGGCGAGTTTGGAGGCGTAGAGCATGTCGTAGTCGTGCTCGTCGTGGTCGAACAGCGGGAACGTGATCGTCGACGATCCGCGTCCGGCGACCAGTTCGATGCGTCCGGGAGCCAGCGAGGCGGCGGTCGCGAGCTGCTGGAACACCCGGATCGGGTCGTCGGTCGACAGGACGGTGACCGCGGTGCTGAGCTTGATCCGGTGGGTGGCGGCCGCGGCGGCGTTGACCACCGAGGTGGGCGAGGACAGCGGCATCGCCCGCATGTGGTGCTCGCCCACCCCGAAGAAGTCCAGTCCCACCTCGTCCGCGAGCTGGATGGCCTCCAGCACATCGCGGACGGCCTGTGCGGTGGGGCCGCGGCTGCCGTCGGACAGGCGTGGGGTGTTGCCGAAGGAGTAGACGCCGAGTTCGAAGGTCATGGCGGTCTCCTGGCCTCAGTTGCTGATGGCGGGCAGGGCCCGCCGGTAGCGGGTGTCGGTGAGCTGGGAGACGAGGAAAGCGGCGATGTCGGCGCGGCTCATGGCGGAGCCGACCTTGTCGTGGCCGAGGAACCCGGAGCGGATGCGGCCGGTGGCGGGCTTGTCGGTGGGGTTGGTGATGCGGGCGATGGTGTAGTCGAGACCGGAGTCGGTGACGGCCGCGGTCATGCCCTTCAGTTCGGCCAGCGCGTTGGGGAACATCAGCCCGGCCACGACGGGCAGCACCTTGTGTTTCCAGTGCGGCTTGTCGCAGGGGTCGGCCAGTGAGGGCGTGGCCAGGCCGATGAAGCGGGTGACCTGCTGCGCCTCCATGGCCTGCACGATGGTGCGGGTTCCGTCGGTCACCTGGGTGCCGGTGGTGGACCGTTTCAGGGAGGGGCCGAGCGTGCTGATCACCGCGTCGGCGCCGCTGACGGCCTGCTCGACGGCATCGCGGTCGGACAGCTGCCCGGTGACGACCGTGAGGTGGGAGTGGGTGAGGGCGAGCTTGGCCGGGGTGCGGACCAGGGCGGTGACCTGGTGGCCGGCGTCCAGGAGTTGCTGGACGACGAGGCGGCCGATGCCGCCGGTCGCGCCGAAGACGGTGACACGCATCAGGGATGGTTCCTCGCGGTGGCGGTCGGAAGGCGGGGATCAGAAGGAGGGGTCAGAAGCTGTACGGGCCGAAGCGGCCCCAGGCCACCAGGGCGGCCAGGGTCAGCAGGACGGCGTTGAAGGCGATCGCGCCGGGTTCCTTGCGGCGGGCGTGGGTGATCGCGGCCAGCACCATCACCACGACCAGGCCGGTCGCGGCCAGCGGGGTCAGCACGGGGGCGATGTCAGTCGCAGCGGGAAGGATCAGGCCGAGCGCGGCGGCGAACTCCACGATGCCGATGAAGCGGACGGTGCCCTGGGAGAAGTCGGCGGTCCAGGGCAGCTGGCCGACCAGCTTGTCCTTGGGCTGGGTGGACTTCATGACCCCGGCCATGGCGAACATGGCGGCCAGCACGGCCTGCACCATCCACAAGAAGACGTTCACGTACGGATTCCTTGGCAGAGGGGGACGGGGTAGGGAGGGGGCAGACGCCCCCTCCCGGGAGCGGGGTGGGCCGGCCGGTCAGGCGTTGAAGACGGCCTCGGAGCGGTCACGGTTTTCGTGCAGGTCCCAGTACAGAGGCGCGATCTGCTCGGGCGTGGCCGTCGGGATACCTTCCGGACCGCCCCCGCCGATCCAGACGCTGATCGCCACGTGCGCGGCGTGCACACCGCTGCCGGCCAGCTCCTTGTCCAGGTTGATGACCCAGTTGCGCAGGGCTGCCGAGGCCGCGTTGACGTTGCCGAGCATGGGAATGGGATCCACCGAACCGCCGCCGGTGGTGAACAGCAGGGTCCCGGCGCCCGCCTCGCGCATCGCGGGCAGGACCGCCTGGGCCGCCGTGATGGCGCCGTAGAAGAGGTACTCGATCTGCGGCTGCAGATTGTCCACCGTGACCTCCGAAGGAGTGGCCAGGGCGTGACCGGGCACCGGGGAGTGCGGGGCCGGTGAGTACTCCAGTACGTCGATGCCGCCGAAGCGGGCCTTCACGGCGTCCAGGGCGGCGGTCAGGGAGGGCCGGTCCAGGACGTCGGCGGTGAACGCCTCGGCGGTGATGCCTTCCTGGCCGAGCTGGCCGACCAGGGTCTGAAGCTTCTCCTTGGTGCGGGAGATCAGGGCGACGTCGAAGCCGCGGCTGCCGAAGGTGCGGGCGATGGCCAGGCCCATACCGGGGCCGGCACCGACGAGGGCAAGGGCGGGCACGGTGGTCTCTCTTCCGTCGGACGTCAGTCAGGAATGGACGTGGGTCAGGAGCAGGAAACGGCGATCTTGCCCGGGGTGCCGGCGCCGAACGCGGAGAACGCCTCGGGGGCCTGCTCCAGCGGGTAGGTGGCGGTCACCGGCACCCGCAGCGCACCGGAGGCGACCTGCTCGGCCAGGGAGGTCAGGACCCGGGCGTCCGGGTTGGCCATGATCGTGTGGACGGTGACGTCCTGCCCCTTGACGTCGTCCTGGCCCAGGCCAATGGTCGAGGCGAGCCGACCGCCCGGCCGCAGCAGAGCGGCCAGCTGGGCACCGTCGCCCGCCAGGTGCAGCACCGCGTCCACGCCGTCCGGGGCGATCGCGCGGACCTGCGCCTGAAGGTCACCGGTGAAGTCGACGACGTGCACCTCCGCGTCGGTCAGGCCGGTGACGAAGTCGGTCTGCGCGCCGGGGCGGGCGGTCGCGATCACCTTCGCGCCGCGGGCGGCGGCGAGCTGCACCGCCAGGGAACCCACCCCGCCGGAGGCCCCGGAGATCAGCACCGTCTCGCCCTCGCCCAGGGCCACCGCATCCAGGCTCACCAGGGCGGCGGCCCCGGCCACGCCCAGCGCGCCCGCATCCCCCACCTTCAGGCCCGCGGGGATGCGGGCGACTCCGTGTCCGGCGGACACGGTGACGTACTCGGCCAGCGATCCGGCGCCCAGGAACGGCTTCAGCGCGACACCGAAGACCGCGTCACCGACCGCGAAGCCCTCCACGCCCTCGCCGAGCGCCTCGACGGTGCCCGCGAAGTCCTGGCCGAGCACCATGGGGAACCGGTGCTCCATCATCCCTTGCATGTAGCCGGCCGCGACGGCGATGTCGAAGCCGTTCAGCGAGGCGGCCGCCACCTTGACCAGCAATTCCCCGGCCTGAGGGCGAGGAGTGTCCCCCTCGGCCACGGCCGGGGCCGACGGGACGGATTCGAGCGTGACAGCGCGCATGGCAATACCCTTCGATTAAGTGGGCCGAGCGGCCCACTTCCACTGCCGCTCACCGTACACCGAAACCGGCCCGACTGTTCCACTTATGTAGAGTGGGCGCATGACCTCGCCACCTTCCGACCAGACACCGGGCCAACAACCCGGCACGGGCCTGCGCGCCGACGCCGAACGCAACCGCGACCGCATCCTGACCGCCGCCCGCCGCCTCTACGCCACCGAAGGGCTCGGCGTCTCCATGGCCTCCGTCGCCCGCGAGGCAGGCGTCGGCAAAGCCACGCTCAGCCGCCGCTTCGCCACCCGGGAGGAACTGATCAACGCGGTCTTCGCCGACCGCATGGACGCCTACGCCGACGCCGTCGCCGAGGCACTCGCCGACCCCGACCCCTGGCACGGCTTCACCGGCTACATCCACGCCGTCTGCGCCATGCAGGCCGCCGACCGTGGCTTCGCCGACGTCCTGACCATGACCTTCCCCACCGCCAAGGCCCTGGAGGCCCGCCGCACCGAGTCGTACAACGGATTCCTCGAACTCATCGCCCGCGCCAAGAACAGCGGACACCTCCGCGAGGACTTCGTCCCCGAGGACCTCGTCATCCTGCAAATGGCCAACGCCGGCGTCATCGCCGCCGCCGGCGATGACGCCCCCGACACCTGGCGCCGCCTCGTCGGCCACATCCTCCGCTCCTACGCCGCCCCCGACGCACCGATCCCCGCGCTGCCCGACGCCCCCAGGCCCACTGCTCTCTACCGCGCCATGGTCCGCCTCTCACGAACCGGCCCGGGTACCGCCTCGGGTGGCGACCTTGGCCCGTAGTACGCGTTCGCGCCGTGGCGGAAGATCACGCCGATTCACCTGGAAGGGTTCCGGCCCGTCCGGCAAGCCCCGCCGAGTCCAGGTACGCGGCGCTCGGTGAATAGCACGGGCAATCGACCGATGGCAACGACGGAACCGACACTCCGCGACTATGCGGCAAGTACCTTTCTGGGCAAGGCCGTCCCCCTGCTGGGAGGACGGCCGAGGTCCAGATACTGCCGAAATTCGAATCAGGCTCCCGGGTGCAGCCCGAGCCGGCCCGGCGACGGGTCGCCCTTGACCTCGCCGAAGTACAGGGCGAAGGTCTGCTTCCAGCGCTCGACCGCGGCGCGGTCGGCCATGAAGCGGGGGAAGCCGTCGAGGTTGCCGTTGGGGTACTGCCAGACGGGCTTCAGACCCGTCGGCGGGGTGACGTCGGTGCGGACCGACCAGCCGTTGAAGGCGGCCTGCTGCTGCTCGGTAGACAGCTGCCAGTTGAGGTAGAGCTTGGCCGCGGTCGGGTGCTTGGCCTGCTTCAGGATCGCGGCCCGCTGCCCCCAGGCCATGAACGGCGTCGCCGCGTCGGGGATCACCCACTTGACGGGCCCGGTGGCCAGGGGCGCGCCGGAGGCGCCGATGCCGATCGCCTTCTGCCCACTGGTGACGGCGTCTCTGGGGGTGTAGCTGCCACGAGCGAACTGCACGTCCTGGGCGGCCAGTCGGGCCAGCCAGTCCCAGCCGTACTTCTCCACGTAGAGCGTGTAGAGGTAGAGGGACGCGTCGTCGTCGTGCGGGTAGGAAGAGGCTATCTGCCCCTTCCACTTGGCGTCGACGAGGTCCAGTGGGCTGCGCGGTGCGTCCGAACCGACCGCCGCCGGACTGTACATGTAGCTGAAGGAGCTCACCATGACGGCGACCCAGGCTCCGTGCGGGTCCTTGAAGGGGGCGTACACCTTGGAGTAGCCGGCCGGCTTGTAGGCGAGCAGGCGGCCCTGCTGCTTCCAGCGCACGAAGTCCTGCACGGTCTGCAGCTGTACGACGTCGGGCACGAGCGTGTCGGTGGCGAACTGGTTGTCCACGCGGACGTCGTGGAACTTGCTGTAGTCGACGACGACCGTCAGGTCGATGTCCGGGAAGCGACTCTTGAAGCCGCTTCGGAGGCCGTCCGCCTGCGTCGAGACATCGCCGCCGGCGTAGATGACGAGCTTGCCGCCCTCGGCGAGAGCCGCCTGGTACAGCTCGTCGAGCGTCCTGGTTTCCTCGGCTCCTCCTGTTGAACCGAGGCCGGGGGACGCCGCGGCGGGCGAGGCGGTGGCGGCTAACGCGCCGAGGCCGAGAGCGGCACCCGCTCCGGTGGCGAGCAGGCGGCGTCGACTGGGGAGGTTGGTCATGTGGGGGAAAGACCTTTCTGAGCGAGAGGAAGAAAAAGGCACCGGTACAGCGGCGCCCGGGGGTGCTACGCGGCTCGGGCGGACCGAACAGCGGCTTCGGCCAGGACAGTTGCTACCTGGTCGGGATGGGACAGATGCGGTGAGTGCCCCGAGGGGATACGGACGCTGTGCGCGACCCGGGCGGCCCACTCCTCCTGGACGGCCGACGGCAGAGCCGGATCCTCGGTGGCCACGATGTAGGTGAGAGGAAGGCGAGTGGGGGGCGGCGCCGGGCGTCTGCGTAAAGACGCCTACACCCTGCCAGTTCAGTCGTTCGGCAGCGGACACGGGGAATCTCTTGCCGTGCGGTGGTGCGGGTGGGATGTCTAGGCGCTCATCGCCTCGCGCACGAGCGCGGTGTCGACGAACTGCTCGAAGCGCACGATGAGCCCACCGCGTACGACGAAGTGATGGGCGACGCGGACGGCGAGCGGCTTGCCGGTGGCCTTGTTGACGGCCGTGTAGCGGGCCAGGACGACGACGTTCTCGCCGTCGACGACATAGGTGTCGTCGTGGGCGGCCCAGCCGTCCCACTCCTTGGCGAGTTGCTCCATGACGTGGGAGGTGACGCCGTCGGGAGTGCGGTAGGTGCCCGCGAGCGGGAAACCGGCCATCTCGGTCCACTCCACGTCGGGGGCGAGGGTGGCGCGCAGGGCCTCCAGGTCACCGGCGGCGGAGGCCAGGTACTGACGGCGTACGACGTCGGCGGGGGCGATGGACGCGGCGAACTCGGTCATGGTCAGCCCCACTTCATCTCGCCCTTGGCGACCTTGGCACCGATCTGGGCGGCGATCAGCATGCCGTTGTCGGGGTAGCGTTCGACGAGCGCCTCGGTCAGTGCGGCGCCGTCGGCGGCCTTGCCGAGTTCCTCCTCGAAGGCGAGGAGGTAGTCGCGGGTGGCGGTGATGGCGGAGGCGTCGGCCGCCGTGCCGGGCAGGCGGTGGCCGGGGACGACCAACTCGGGCTGCAGAGCGGCCATTTCGTCGAGCAGGTCGATCCATGCGGCACGGTCGCCGGGGGTGGGAGTGTCGGCGACCCAGACGTGCTCCTGCTGGAAGAGCAGGACGCCGCCGAGGAGCGCGCGCTGATCGGCCTGCCACAGGTAGTGGCGGTCAGGCAGTCCGGCCGAGCCGCCCTTGAGCTCGAAGCGGCGGCCCTCAAGGGTGAGGTCGCCGGTCAGCGGCTGGAGGTCGACCAGGCGGGTGGGGAGGTTCGGGCCGAGCGCGGCCCACGCCTTGAGCTTGCCCTCGTAGGAGTGCTGGATGTGCTCGATGACGATCGGGGTGGCGACGAAGACGGCTTCGGGGAAGGCGTCGGCGAGGACCTCTGCGCCGAAGTAGAAGTCGGGGTCGCCGTGGCTGACGAAGACGGTGGTCAGCGTCTTGCCCGAGTCGAGGATCTCGGCGGCCAGCCGGTGGCCGTCGGCGCGGGTGAAGCCGGCGTCCACCAGCAGGGCTTCGTTCTCGCCGGTGACGAGGGTGGCGGTCTTGTTCTTGCTGCCGGCAGGGAAGTCCAGGTCGAGGACCTTGAAGTCGAGCGTGCTCATGGGGAGCCTCCTTGAGGGGTGGGGTAGAAGAAGGAAGTCAGGCGGTAGCCAGGGCCGCGAGCCGCTGGTCGACCTTGTCGGCGGTGGCGTGGCCATGGGCCAGGGGAGTGATGGCATTGCCGTCCATCGCCAGCAAGGTGGGGAAGCCGGTGACGCCCAGTTCGGCCGCGCGGTGGAAGTCGTCCGCTGCCGTGTACGGCGCCTCGGGGCCCTGGAAGGCGGAGACCACGGAGTCGGCGTCGAGCCCGGCCGCCTGGGCGACCGCGCGGTAGGTGGCCGCCTCCGACAGGCTGAGGCCGTCGACGTAGAAGGCGTGCTGGAGGGCCACGGCGAGTTCCGGCGCCCGGTCGGGGGCAGCCTGGCGCAGGGCCGCGACACCGCGGGCGGCGGCCTCGGAGTCCATCACGAACGAGCCGTCGGCGATCAGCCGCTCGTACGCCTCCCCGAACTCGGCGCCGGTCAGCTCGGCGATCTGGGCGTTCGCGCCCTGGACGTAGCCGAACTCGCGGATCGGCACCCGGCGCGGCCCGGTGAACAGACCGCCGGAGATCACCTCGACCGGCAGCCCGGGGTGGCGGGCGACGACCTCGCGCAGGGTGCCGGAGAACCCGTGCGACCAGCCGCAGTAGGCGTCGAAGACGTAGACGAGCTTCATCGAGGACCTCGGCAGGGATGCGCGCCCGCCGGTTGCGAGCGATTCACCTGACACAACAGTAGCTGACGCGTCAGATATTTCTTGACTCGTGTGAACTGGAACACACCCGCGCGGCCAACGCCATGAGATCAACACTGCCGCCGGTCCGCAGGTCAGGGCAGCCGGGGCAGCACATCCCGAGCCGTATGACTGAGGATCCGGAGATCCTCGGCGAACCGCTCGCGGTCCGCCGCGGGGAGCGGCTCCACGAAGTACCGCTTGATGTTCTCCAGGTGCACCAGAGACGCGCGTACGACCGTCTCCTCGCCCAGCGGGGTCAGCCGCACGAGCTTCCCGCGCCGGTCGTCGGGGGATTCCGCGCGCGTCACGAGACCCGCTGTCTCCATGCGATCCACCAGCCGGGTGGCGCCGCCGGTGGTCAGGACCTGCTCCTGGGCGATGGCCCGCATCGAGAGCCCCGGCTCGCCCGCCCGCCCGAGGATCAGCAGCACCTCGAAGACCAGATGGCTGATGCCGCACTCCACCTCGAGCGCCCGGCCGAGGATGTACTCCAGCCGGTTGGCCGCCCCCTGCAGCCGTCCGAACGCCAGGATGAGCGCATGGTCGGCGGCCTCCTGCGCAGTCCTGATCTCCGCTTCCTCGCCCACGGCCGCGCCGCCCCTCTCGTCGTCCCGGTACCACCGTACCGATCATCTCGGCTCGACCAGTCGAGCGGCGGCAGCAGCCTCATCGTTCGGGCTGACCAGCGAGCTCACCGTGTCCAACGGTCTGGACACAACGAACTTCGCGACGCCCCTCCCCCATCATTCGCCCAGCAGGCGGTGCAGCCAGCGCAGGCGGGCGGTGCGGGCATCCACGGACAGCGCGGCCTGCGGCACGAGACCGTCGAACCCGTGACAGCCGCCCGGCCATACGTGGAGTTCGGCGCTCCCGCCCGCCTGCCAGATCCGGGAGGCGTAGGTGACGTCCTCGTCGCGGAAGGTCTCCGCGGAGCCGACGTCGACGAAGGCCGGGGGCAGGCCGGAGAGGTCGTCGGCGCGGGCCGGGGCGGCATAGGGCGAGACGTCGTCGGTGCCGCGTGCCTCACCCAGCAGCGCGTTCCAGCCGGTTTCGTTGGCGGTGCGGTCCCATACGCCCAGGCCGGCCATCTGGTGGGCGGAGGGTGTGTCGTTACGGTCGTCGAGCATGGGGCACATGAGCAGCTGGCCGATGGCGCGCGGCCCTTGGCGGTCGCGTGCGAGAAGTGCGAGCGCCGCAGCGAGCCCGCCGCCCGCGCTGCCCCCTGCCAGGATGATGCGGTCCGGGTCGCCACCGATCTCCTTGGCGTGTTCCGCCGTCCACAGCAGTCCGGCGTAGCAGTCCTCCACCGGGGCCGGGTACGGGTGCTCCGGGGCGAACCGGTACTCCACGGACACCACCACCAGGCCCAGTTCCTCGGCCCAGTCGAGTGGGAGTCCCAGCCGGTTGGTGCCCACGACCATGCCGCCGGGGTGCGTGAAGTAGACGATCGGGCGTAGGTCCGGCGCGTCGGTGGGGCGGCAGATCAGCAGCGACACGTCCGGTGCGCCCGGCGGGCCGGGCACCGACCGCTCCTGTACCTCGAAGAGTCCTCCGCGGCTCAGTTCGTCGTCCGTCATGAGGGCGAGCAGGTCGTTGATCCGCTCTCGCGCCGCGGGGATGTCGTCCGGGGTGGCCGTGGTCGGCGCCTGGTCGCCGAGTTCCACGAGTGCGGCGGCCAGCTCCGGGTCGAAGGGCGGAGGGGGCATGGTCATCGGAACCTCCTTGCAGATGGAGCAGATGAAAGCGAGGCGGCTTCACGGAACCGTGCCGCTGGGGAGATCTGTTCGTCGAGCGCCGGCCGCAAGCGGAGCACGGTGCCCACCAAGGCGAACAGGGATGGGATGGGGATCGGGCAGCGCTGCGGTGTACCGCTGGGCAGACCACACCTGAAGCACCCGTGACACACGGCCGGTGAGCCGATCAGGCGGATTCCCGGACCTGGACCCGAAGCGGATCCTGGATGGGGCCGGCGGGAACCTCCTTCCCGTCCAGGGTGTCGACGATACGGCGGGCCAGACCCCGCGCGATGGCGTCGGTGTCGCGGACGACCGAGGTCAGCGGTGGCTGGGCCAGAGCCGCGCCCGGGATGTCGTCGACGCCGACCACGGCGAGGTCCTGTGGGGCGCGCAGCCCGAGGGACCGCAGGGCGGCCAGCACGGCCATCGCGATCTCGTCATTGAACGCGCAGATACCGGTAACCGGTGGGTCGGCGGCGAGCCATGCCTTCACGGCTTCGGCGGCACCGCTCGGCTCCAGAGGCACGGTTCGGGCGTCCGGCTCCGGAAGGCCGAGTTCGGCGCAGATCTTGCGGACGCCGTCCAGGCGCGACCGGGCCAGGGCGCCGAGTCTTGTCAGATCCGGACAGGCATAACCGAGCCGGCTGTGCTTGTCGACGAGGTGGCGGGCCTGCACGGCGCCGATCGGTTCCTCGGACACCAAGGGCGGCCGAGGTTCTCCCCGCACCGAGCCGTGCACCGCCATGACGACCTCGATGCCCACCGCCCGCATGGCGTCGGCCTCGGACTCGGGGAACTCCTCCAGGGCCAGCACCGCCGCAGGCGTCACCGCCTTCCAGATCTCCCGCAATGGTCGGGCGGGGGGAGCCGACGAGTGCACCAGGAAGGTGAGCTCGTGTTCGGCGAAGGCACTGGTCAGCTGCTGGATGAGGCGTCCCAGGACATGCTCGATCGGCCAGTTGGGCAGCAGGCCGAGCACGACGTTCGAACGCCCCGTCCGCAGCGTGCGCGCCGCGGCCGACGGCGAATAGCCGAGCCGGGCGGCCGCCTCCCACACCCGACGGCGCGTCGCGTCGGCGATCTTCTGGTGCGGGGTGTCGTTGAGGACATAGCTCACCGTCGCGCGCGAGACTCCGGCCTCTCGCGCGACGTCCGCGCTGGTCACCCGCCTGCCGCTGGACGTCCCGGTCATGCATCCCACCCTCTGACAGACCTCTTGTCAAAGCCCACGACTGCGGGCTAGCTTACGCACTCAGTCAACCTACACGTTTAAGTGGCGCGATTCAGTAACTCTCCGTTTCGAGAGCCGCTGGCGCCGGCCGGGCGCCGCCTTCTCAGGTCCCCCACCGTCCCCCTCCCCGGTATTCAACGAAGAGGACCCATGCCTGACCTGAAAACCACCGCCAGCAACCCCTGGAAGACCGCGGTCCTCGCCGGCATGGCCTCCTACCTGGACGCCGCGGCCCTGGTGACGTCGGGAATCGCGATCGGCGGTTACTACGCCGCCCCGCAGACGACCGGAAAGGCCACTCTGTGATCCGCTCGCACGACCTCCAGCACAACGGCCTGACGCTGCGCTCCACGCTGCACATCCCCGAAGGGCCACCCGGAACCCGCTGGCCCACCGCGGTGTTCGTCCACGGCTTCACCTCCAACCGTCTCGAACTGCCGAACTTCGTCGCCATGTCCCGGCTGCTGGAAGCCAACGGCATCGCCTCGGTCCGGTTCGACCTGTCGGGCCACGGTGAGAGCGACGGCGACTTCTTCGACGTGACCATCGCGGGCGAGATCGCCGAGACCCGCGCGGTCCTGCAAACGGTCCGGACCCTCGACTTCGTCGCCCCCGACCGTATCGGCCTGGTCGGTATGAGCATGGGCGGCGTGGTCGCCGGCATCGTGGCCGCCGAGGAGCCCGGGATCAGCGCGCTGTGTCTGTGGTCTCCGGCCGCCGTCGCCCCCTCCGAGATCGGCAGCGGCCATCTCAAGGGCCGCAGCCTGGCGGCGGAGATCGAGGAGAAGGGCTACTTCGACGCCGACGGGCACCGGATGAGCCCCGCTCTCGTCGAGGACATCGCCGGTCTCGACGTCTACGGGCGGTCCGGCGCGTACACCGGCCCGGTCCACATCCTGCACGGCGACAAAGACGACATCGGGCCCCTGGAGTACGTGCGCCGCTACCTGGACCACTACGACGGCAACGCGCACCTCGAGATCGTCGAAGGCGCGGACCACGCCTGGGGAACCGTCCCCCACCGCACCACGCTGCACCAGTCCACGCTGCGATTCCTCCGAAGGCACCTCCAACTATGAACACGTCGAGCATCGAGGCACTCCGCGAGACGGATGCCACAACGACGGTCATCGGGCTGCACACCGCGGACGACTCCGGTCTCGTGGCCACCCCGTCTCCTGAACCCCGTCTGTCGTGGTCGCTGGCGAGCGCAAGACCGGGCGTCCTGCAGCACGCCTACGAGATCCAGGTGTCAGCCGACCGGTCCTTCAGCGACGCGGCGCCCAGCGGAGAGGTCGAGTCCGACCTGGTGACCGACCACCCGTGGCCGGCGCCTCCGCTGCGCAGCCGCGAGGTCCGGTACTGGCGCGTCCGTGTCCGCACCGACCTCGGATGGACGGAATGGAGCGAACCCGCCCGCGTGGAGGCCGCGCTGCTCGACGACGAGGACTGGACGGCCCGTCCCGTCCATGTCCCCAGTGACCGGGGCCGTACCTCCCCCGGCCCCGTGCCGCTGCTCCGCCGGGAGTTCCACCTCCCGGCGGAGCCGGTATCCGCGCGCCTGTACGTGACCTCACTGGGCGTCCACTGCACCGCGGTCAACGGCCGTCCCGTCTCCGACGAACTGCTGGAACCGGGCTGGACCAGCTACCCCAACCGGCTGCTCTACGCCACCTACGACGTCACCGGCCTGCTCGCCCCCGGCCACAACGCCATCTCTGCCGCGGTCGGTGACGGCTGGTACCGCGGCCACCTCACCTGGCACAAGAACCGCTCCGTACGGAACGGCATCCGTCGCCTGGTCGATCAGCGGCGGCACCCTCACGGTGGACGCCGTACTGCCACCTGGCATCACCGGACGGTTCCTGCCACCCGAGGGCTGGCACTCCACACAGGCCACCAGCCGGCTCGGATCTGGAAGCCACCACCTGATCCTGCGCCCCGGCACCAGTCCCTGAACTCCACCGTCACCCAAGGAACCGCACCATGGCGATCAGCCACGATCACGGCGCAGCCGAGCTGAGCCTCGACGAGAAGACCACACTGCTCTCGGGCCGGGACATGTGGAACACCAAGCCCGCCGAACGGGCGGGAATTCCCTCACTCGTACTGAGCGACGGTCCGCACGGCGTCCGGCGCCAGCGCGAGGACGCCGACAACCTCGGCCTCTACGACAGTTATCCGGCGACCTGTTTCCCGCCCGCGGTCGCGCTGGCCGCCGGCTGGGACCCGGAACTGATCGGCCGGGTGGGAGAGGCGCTCGGCCGCGAGGCCCGGGCGCTCGGTGTGGACGTACTGCTGGGCCCCGGCGTCAACATCAAGCGCTCGCCCCTGTGCGGCCGCAACTTCGAGTACTTCTCCGAGGACCCGTTGCTCAGCGGCGTACTGGGTGCGGCACATGTGGCCGGCGTGCAGAGCCAGGGTGTGGGCGCGTCGGTCAAGCACTTCGCGGCCAACAACCAGGAGACCGAACGGATGCGGGTCAGCGCCGACGTCGACGAGCGCACCCTGCGTGAGATCTACCTCCCGGCGTTCGAGCGGATCGTGGTCCAGGCCCGCCCGGCGACCGTCATGTGCGCCTACAACAAGGTCAACGGCACCTATGCCTCCGAGAGCCGGTGGCTGCTCACCCAGGTGCTCCGCGAGGAATGGGGCTTCGACGGCCTGGTGGTCTCCGACTGGGGCGCCGTCAACAACCGCGTCGCCGCGCTGCTCGCCGGCACCGACCTGGAAATGCCCGGCACCCATCGCCCCACCGACGCCGAGGTCGCCGCCGCGGTCCGCTCCGGAGAACTGGACGAGACCGTCGTCGACACCGCCATCGCCCGGCTGACCGGTCTGGCCGAAGGGGTCCACGCCCAGGCAGACCCCGTGACCGTGGACTTCGACGCGCACCACCGGCTGGCCCGCGAGGTCGCCGCCGACTGCCTGGTGCTGTTGAAGAACGACGAGCGGACCCTGCCCCTCGCTCCGACCGGCCGTATCGCCGTCATCGGCGAGTTCGCCGCGGCCCTGCGCTACCAAGGCGGCGGCAGCTCCCACGTCAACGCGACCCGCGTCGACAGCCCCCTGGAGGAGCTGCGTGCCCTGCTGCCCGACGCCCAGGTCGACTTCGCGCAAGGCCATGACACCAAGGGGCATGCGGACGCCGGGCAGCTCCGCGAGGAGGCCGTCGCACTCGCGGGCCGAACAGACACCGCCGTACTCCTGATCGGCCTGCGCGAGGCCGACGAGTCCGAGGGTTTCGATCGCGAGCACCTCCAACTGCCCGCCGATCAGCTGGAGTTGGTTCGAGCCGTGGCCCAGGTGGCCCGACGTACGGTCGTCGTGCTCCTCAACGGTGGCGTGGTGAGCCTGGAGGGCCGGCACGACGAGGTGGACGCCGTACTGGAGGCGTGGCTGCCCGGCCAGGCGGGCGGCGGCGCGATCGCCGACGTGCTGACTGGCCGGGTCAATCCGTCAGGGCGGCTCGCCGAGACCATCCCGATCCGGCTGGGCGACACCCCGTCCTTCCTGAACTTCCCCGGCGAACAGGGGCACGTGCGGTACGGCGAGGGCGTCATGGTCGGCTACCGCTACTACGAGACCGCCGGCGTCGCCGTCCGCCACCCGTTCGGCCACGGCCTGAGCTATACCTCCTTCGAACAGACCGGCTTCCGTGTCACCCCCACCGGCCCGGACACCGCCACCGCCAGTGTCACGGTCACCAACACCGGCGACCGCTTCGGCAAACACGTGGTGCAGGTTTACGTCGCCGCGCCCGAGCGCCCCGTCAGCAGCCCGGCACGGGAACTGCGCGGCTTCGCCAAGGTGGCCCTCGCCCCGGGCGAGAGCACCACCGTCGAGATCGACCTCGACCGCCGCGCCTTCGCCTACTGGGACATCACCCGCGACGACTGGACCGTCGCCGCCGGGCAGTACCAGGTGCAACTCGCCGACAACGCCCACGACGTCGTGGCCACCGCCGACCTCGGCCTGGCGGGTGACAACCTGCTGCGGCCGCTCACCCTCGACTCCACCGTCAGCGAGTGGTTCGGCCACCCGACCGTCGGCCCTGCCCTGAGGGAGGCGATGACGTCCGAGCATCCCCAGGAACAAACCGATGCGGATGCGGAAGGGAACCCTGACGCACTGCTCATCCTGTCGTCCATGGCGCTGCGCCAGTTCCTCGGGTTCCTCCCCCGACCGATTCCGGACGAGGTGCTGGAGCGGCTCATGAAGATGAGCGAGGCGCACCCGGAGGCTGCCGGTACCTGATCCCCTGCTCCCGTTCGTGGTGGCCGGCCTCACCGACCGCGACCCGCTGTGCCCTGACACACAGCGGGCCGCTCCGAATTGACTCCCCTCCGATCGCCGTCAGCAGCAGCGCGCCGCTTCACCGCAGGGCGTCGGCGAAGAAGTCGAGTGATCGGTCCACCTCGGTGAGAGCCGGGGTCCGGTTGAGGTGACCGTGCGGCATACCGGCGGCCAGGTAGGTGCTGACCTTGACCTGCGATGCGGTCAGCTGCCGCGCCAGGAGTTCGGCCGACGGCCGGAGGTCGTCGTATTCGGAGATGAGCAGGTGAGCCGGCGGGAGGCCATGCAGCGGAGCCGCGCCGGGCAGTGCGTCGCGCGGGAGATCGGTGAGCCGCCCGACGTAGTTCTGCACCATGAACTCGATGTCGGTCGCCGAGAATCGCATCGTCGGTGGGAGTGCCGTCATTTCGGCGGCCGTGACGTTGTCCAGAGCAGGGACGGGGAAGTGCGCGAACGGGTAGGCGAGCAGGAGGAGATCGGCCGGCTGCAGTGCCTCGTCGCGGTCCCGGAGGGCTGTGGCGAGCGCCAGGGCCGCGCCCGCGCTCGCCCCGCCGAGGGCGACAAGGTCGGCGTCGGCGGCCAGTTCGGTCCTGAGCCACCGCCAGGCGGCGCACACGTCGTCCAGCGGAACCGGGTAGTGGACCTCATCCGTGGCCAGCCGGTAGTCGACGGAGACCACCACCGCCTCGGCCCGCGCCGCCAGTTCGGCCGCGACGACGTGTGCTTCGGGCATGTCGAGGTCGCCGCCGAGGAAGCCGCCGCCGTGCGCCCACAGGACGGCCGCCGAGCCGGGGCGCCTCGGAGTGTACGTCCGCACCGGCACCGGGCCATGAGGACCGGCGATATCGCGGTTCTCGACCACGACGTCGGGCTGTGCCCATTCCGTCGGATCCTGCGCGAACTCCAGGAACCGCGACAGAGCGTCCGGGTCGGCGAGATCGGCGAACGTGATGCCGGCGAGGAGATGCAGTCGCTCGGCGAGATAAGGGTCGAGGGGCATGAGGGCCGCCTTCCGTGACGTCTGGACAGGGGCAGCAGTGGTGATGACGGCGTGCGGGTCGGTCGCTTCCGGCCCGTCCGGCATTTCAGCCCGGCTGGGGGCACCCCCTCCGAGGGCGTGCCTGCGGGTACGCCGAAGCCGCGCGGTGGCCGACAGCGGACGGATCGCCGGCGATATCTGCGGCGGGCCTCGGCCATGACGGCTCAGGCCGTCACGCCGACTCGCGGACCTCGAGCCGGATGCGTGGCTCCACCTGGTTGCTGGTGGCCGGTGCGCCGTCGAGCGCGGCCCTCACCGCGTTCGCGTACAGCTCGGCGATACCGGGGAGGTCCTGGACGACGCTGGTCAGGGGTGGGTAGGACACCGCTGCGGCAGGGCTGTCGTCGACGCCGATCACCGCCATGTCCCGGGGGGCTTCGAGGCCGAGGCGGCGCAGACCGGCCAGCACGCTCATGGCCACGTCGTCGTTGAACGCGCAGATGCCAGTCACTTGGGGGTCGGCGGCGAGCCAGGACCGGACGGCGTCGGCGGCAGCGTCCGCTGTCAGCGGGACGGTCCGGACGTCGGGTTCGGGCAGTCCCAGCTCGGCACAGACTTTGCGGACGCCGTCGGCGCGCGGCCCGGCGAAGACGGCGACCCGCTCGTCGTCGGGGTACGCGTATCCCAGTCGCCGGTGCGAGGCGGCCAGATGGCGGGCCTGTGCGGCACCGACCGCGTTCGCACTGGTGATGTTCTCGTCCGATCCGAAGCCCTTGTCGTCGTACAGGGCGACGATCACCTCGATGCCCGCGGCCCGCATCGCCGTCGCATCGGAATCGGAGAACGGTTCGAAGGACAGCACGGCGGCCGGCGTGATGGCTTTCCAGATCTCGCTCAGCGAGCGAGCGCCCCGGATGCCGGAATGGACGACGAAGGCGAGATTGTGCTTCGCGAACGCAAGCGTGAGCTCCTGGACGAGTTGCCCGGCCGCGTAGCCGAGGGGCCAGTCGGGCAGCAGGCCGAGCACCACGTCGGAACGCCCGTATCGGAGGGTTCGCGCCGCGGCCGACGGGGCGTAGCCGAGCTTTTCGGCCGCTGTCAGCACCCGCTGCCGTGTCGCTTCGGTGATCTTCTGATGCTGTGTGTTGTTGAGCACGAAGCTCACCGTGGCCCGCGAGACTCCGGCCTCACGGGCCACGTCCGCACTCGTCACTCTCCCGCTTCGCGGTGCCATCGACGACCACCTTCCACGAACCTCTTGCGCAACGCAGGAGACACGGTTAATTTACGGACACCCACTCACTATAACGTGTTAGCGACACGTTATAGCTACTCCAAGTAGCGATGATGCGAGGTTGCGCGATGAGACGCTGACTCATCCGATCGCCGACATTGAAACAGACGGCCTGCGGGCCCCACGGGACGGAGTGATCCTCCACGTACGTGGGCCCGCTCCGTCCGACAATGATCCGCTGGATGCCACGACAACCCGACGGCAGGTCGACCGCGACAGCCGATCGGCACCGCTCGGGCGAGTGCCCGGGCACTCATGGCCACGGCGAATTCCGACCACTCCTCTGCCGCCTTCACCTGTCGCCCCGGTCAGGCGTACAAATACCGGTCCGGCTCGGTGTGACCGCTCACCCCGTTTCCGCCCGGTCACCGGATCAGCATCACCCTCCGTTTCAGCGGCTTCCTCCGCTGAGCCCTTTCCTGAACACTCGCAAATCCCCCCTCCAGGCCGTCCGCCTCGGTGGCCCTCCGCAAGCCGTGTGACCCGCTCCTCCCTCGATTTTTCCGGCCCCTTAATCGGAGACCCTCAATGAAGAGAAGAACCGCACTCCAGGCCTCGATCGGCGTCGTGGTATCGCTCACGCTCGCCGCCTGCGGCGGAGGAGAGACCAGCGGCGGCAACGCCGGCCCGGCGAACCTGACCATCGCCCTGTCCTCGGCGCCCAACAGCCTGGACCCCGCCCAGATCGCCGTCGGGCCCTTCCTCAACTACATGGATCCCGCCTACGCGACGCTGCTGACCCGCAAGGCCGACGGCACCCTGGGGGCCGGGCTGGCCGAC
The DNA here is from genome assembly GCF_054783935.1 of Streptomyces pseudoechinosporeus. Taxonomy (NCBI): domain Bacteria; kingdom Bacillati; phylum Actinomycetota; class Actinomycetes; order Kitasatosporales; family Streptomycetaceae; genus Streptomyces; species Streptomyces pseudoechinosporeus. The sequence goes on along the minus strand of NZ_BAAGPS010000080.1, from coordinate 102,832 downwards.
AAGTGGGGCTACGTCGGCGAAGGGAACACCAAGTTCGAGCTCCACCTGCGCAAGGGCGTGAAGTTCGCCGACGGCACGCCGATCACCGCCACCGACGTAGTCAACTCGATCAAGTACTTCCAGAAGGGCAGCGGACCCGGAGGCGCCTGGTTCCGTCCCCTGACCTTCTCCACGCCGGACACTTCGACCGTGGTGATCAGCAGCCCGACGCCGAACCCGGACATGGGGGCGCTGTTCACCCCCGCGTTCCTGGGCGGCGCCATCATCAGCCCGGCGGGGCTGAAGAACCCGAAGAAGCTGGCCTCCGCGACCTTCGGCGCCGGGCCGTACGTGTACAGCGCCAAGGAGTCGGTCTCCGGTGATCACTACGTCTACGTGCCGAACAAGAACTTCTACGACCAGTCCGCCGTCCACTTCAAGAAGATCACTGTCCGGGTGATGCCGAACGTCAACTCGCAGGCGCAGGCCCTGAAGTCCGGGCAGATCGACCTCATGTTCGGCACTCCGGACGTGGCGCCGACGCTCGCCGGCGACAAGTCGATCACCACGGTCAAGAAGCCCACCACCTGGGCGGGTCTGTTCCTCATGGACCGCGAGGGCACCGTCGTCAAGGGACTGGGCGATGAGCGGGTCCGGCAGGCGCTGAACCACGCCATCGACCGTGCCGCCATCACGAAGGCGGTCTACGGCGACTTCGGCGCACCGGTCTCTCAGCCCGCGATGCCCGGTTACGACGGCTACAGCCCCGCGGCCGAGAAGATGTACCCCTACGACCCGGCCAAGGCCAAGAAGTTGCTGAAGGCTGCGGGATACGAGAAGGGACTGACCATCCCGGTGAACTACGGGTCGTTCGACCCCTCGACGACCAAGATGGTCCAGGCCGTGCAGGACCAGCTCGGCAAGGTGGGTGTGACCCTCAAGCTGAAGGCCGCCGCGAACTTCGGTGGCTGGATCAACGACCTGCTGACGAAGAAGTACGCGGCCACCGTGCTCTCGCCGGGCTCGGGTGGCGACACCAACTTCTACGCACAGCAGGCGCCGTTCACCAAGACGGGCCTCATGAACCTCTTCGGCGTGGCCGACCCGGACTTCGATGCCGCGTACGCCAAGCTCGCCAAGGCGGACCCGCAGTCCAGCGGCGCGGCGGCGAAGGATCTCACCGATGTGATCGTGCGGAAGGCGCTCGCCCTGCCGGTGTCCGGTACCGACACGATCGTCATGCACAACAGCAAGCTGCACGGGGTGCAGTTCCCGGAGGGCGGCGCCCAGCTGACCTCGAACACCATGTGGACCACCGGCTGACGAGGACCGTGATGTTTCCCATCATTCTCCGCAGGCTGGCGCTGTCCATCCCGCTCCTTGTGATCGTCTCAGCGATCACCTCGCTCCTGGAGTCGTTCGTGCCGGGTGACCCGGCACGAACGATCCTGGGTATCAACGCGACGCCGGAGCAGTACGACGCGCTGAGGGCCGCGCTCCATCTCGACAAGCCGTTCGTCGAGCAGTACTGGCTCTACCTGCGCGACATCCTGCACGGCGACTTCGGCAGCTCGCTGTTCACCGGCGAATCCGTGCTGGGGACGATCGGGCAACGCCTGCCGGTCACGCTGACCCTGGTGATCGGGGCCACCGTGCTGTCGACCCTGGTCGGCGTCCTGCTCGGGGTGTACAGCGCGACGCGTGGCCGGTTCAGCCGCCGACTGTTCGACATTGTGTCCCTGCTGGGCAGCGCCCTGCCCAACTTCTGGCTCGCGCTGATGCTCGTATCCCTGTTCGCCGTCAAGTTCCCGATCTTCCCGGCCACCGGGTACACCCCGTTCGCCCAGTCACCGGGGCAATGGGCGGCCGGCCTCGTGCTGCCCATGATCGCTCTCTCGATCGGGGGTGTCGCCCTGATCTCCAAGATCACCCGCGACGCGATGCTGTCCACCCTGGGCCTCGACCACATCAGAACGTTGCGAGCCTCCGGCGTCCGGCCCGCATCCATCGTCTGGAAGTACGCCCTGCGCAGTTGCGGGCTGCCGGTGGCGACCGCGGTCGGCCTCACGATGATCGCGTACATCCCCGGCACGATCCTCGTCGAGAACATCTTCACCCTGCCCGGGCTCGGGACGACGGTTGTCGACGCGACCAACCAGCACGATCTGCCGGTCGTGCAGGGCGTTGCCATCACCTTCACGATGCTGGTGATCGTGATCAACCTTCTCGTCGATGTTCTCTACAGCCTCCTGAATCCGAAGGTGCGTGTGGCATGACCGCTGCAGATCCGCCCGTGAGCGTGCCATCGCGGAAGTGGACCAACCCCTTCGCCGGTATCTGGCGCCGTCCTCTCACCGCGGCAGCGCTCGCCGTGGTCCTGGCGGTCACCGTCGCCGTGATCCTCGCCCCCCTTCTGGCACCGCACCCGCCGTTGGCGCAGGACCTGCTCCACGCGCGCGGCGGTCCGTCGGCCAGCCACCCGCTGGGCACCGACGACCTCGGCCGCGACGTGCTGAGCCGGTTGCTCTACGGCGGCCGGCCGGCCCTGCTGGGGGTGGGTGTCGCCGTGAGCGTCTACATCGTCCTGGGCATGTCACTCGGCATCCTCGCCGGCTATCTACGGGGCTGGACCGACCGGGTCATCGTGGCCGTGATGGACGTCATGCTCTCGGTTCCCGCGGTCATCATCATGCTCGCCGTCCTGGCGATCTTCAGCCAGAGCAACGTCGCCGCCATGCTCACGCTCGGCGTCCTCTCCGCCGCGGGCCTCGCACGGATCATCCGCAGCTCGTGCATCGCACTGCGGGAGGAACTGTTCGTGGACGCCGCCAGAGTGTCCGGGCTCAACCCGGCGCGAATCATGGCACGGCACATCTTCCCCGGCCTGGTGGGGCTGCTGCTCGTCCAGATGTGCCTCTTCTCGGGCATCGCCCTCATGGTGCAGACCGGCCTCGGCTTCCTCGGCCTGGCCACCCCGCCGCCCGCCCCCAGCTGGGGCGGCATGGTCGGAGAGGCCTCGCAGGTCATCGAGCAGAACCCCTACCTGCTGCTCATCTCCGGCGGTCTGATCGGCCTCATGTCCATCTCCTTCGGCCTGCTCGGCGACGGGCTGCGCGACGTCACTCAGGAACGGAGACAAGGGACCGGCAGCCGGTCTCAGCGGCCGGTCCCCGTGACGGTCGCCAAGGACACCGCCGAAGCGTCGGACACACCCCCGGACGCGGGTGTGCTCGCCATGCGCGACTACTCGATCGCCTTCGCCACCCCCCAGGGCCCACGCACCGTCGTCGACTCCGTCAGCTTCACGGTGAACACCGGTGAGATCTTCGGTCTCGTGGGCGAGTCCGGCAGCGGCAAGACGGTGACGGGCCTGTCCCTGCTCGGGCTGCTCGCTCCCAACGGGACGGTGACGGGTGGCTCGGCCTGGCTGGCCGGCAGACGGATCAGCGGCCTGCCGGAGCGGGATCTGCAGCGCATCCGCGGCCGCGAGATAGCCCTGGTGTCACAGGAACCCATGGTGGCACTCGACCCGAACTTCACCATCGGCTCCCAACTGTCCGAGGTCGTCCGGCGTACCGGTGCCGTGCCGGGCGGGAAGGACGCCGTCGGACAACGAGTCCGCGAGCTGCTGAGCAGCGTCCACCTGCGTGACCCGGACGACATCGCGCGCCGGCACCCGCACGAGCTGTCCGGCGGCATGCTCCAGCGCGTCGCCATCGCCATGGCGCTGGCCGGGTCACCGAAGGTGCTGATCGCCGACGAGCCCACCACGGCACTGGACGTCACGGTGCAGGCGGGAATCCTGGACCTGCTGCGGTCGCTGCGCGACGAACGCGGCATGGCGATCATCCTGATCACCCACGACCTGGGCGTGGTGGCCGACAGCTGCGACCGGGCGATCGTGATGGAGCAGGGCCGGATCGTGGAAGAGGGCTCGGTCGAGGACATCTTCTACAGGCCGCAGCACCCGTACACGAAGAAGCTCATCGAGAGCACACCCAGCATCGCTCGTACCGAAGGGAGGGTCGCGTGACCGGCACACCCGTACTCCAGCTTGACGGCCTTGCGGTCCGCTACCCGTCCCGTGGCTTCCGCAAGCCCCCGACCACGGTCATCGAGGACGTGTCGTTCGAGGTCGGGCGCGCCGAGACGGTCGCGCTCGTGGGCGAGTCCGGCTCGGGCAAGACCACCATCGGCAGGGCGGTGCTGGGACTGACGCCGGTCAGCGGCGGGCGCGTGCTGCTCGACGGGCGGGACATCACCCGTCTCACCGGCCGTGCCCGGCGCGCACTGGCCCCCGACCTCCAGGCGATCTTCCAGAATCCGTATGGGTCGCTCAACCCGGCGCTGCCCGTGGGCCGGACGCTGGCCGAGCCCCTGCTCGCCGGCTCGACCCGATCACCTCGCGAAGTCCGCGCTCACATCACCGATCTGCTGCGCCGCGTCGGCCTGCCGGAGGACGCAGCCGACCGCTATCCGGCCCAGTTCAGCGGAGGTCAGCGCCAGCGCATCGCCATCGCCCGGGCGGTCGCCCGGCAACCCAAGGTCATCATCTGCGACGAGCCGACCAGCGCCCTCGACGTCACCACCCAGGCCGCTGCTCTCGACCTGCTCGCCGAACTCCAGCAATCGCTGGGGTGCGCGTACCTGTTCATCACCCACGACCTCGCCGTCGTCAAGGAGTTCGCGGCACACACCCTGGTGCTGCAACACGGACACATCGTCGAAGAAGGACGCAGCACCGACGTATGCGACCAGCCACAACACGAGTACACCCAGCGCCTGGTGGCGGCCGCCCCCGTGCCGAACCCCGTCCTGCAACGCAGCCGCCGACAGAAGCGACTTGAGCTGCATGCAACCTCATGAGCTCGCCCGCGACGGCGTCATGACGCCGGCCGAAGCCCACGCACAGGAGACCGCAGCGATGAGCAACCCCCCTGCCGAAGGCCGGATCGTGTTCCCCAGGGACTTCGTGTTCGGTACCGCCACCAGTGCCTTCCAGATCGAGGGCGCCTGGGACGAGGACGGGAAAGGCCCCTCGATCTGGGACACCTTCGGACACACCCCGGGCAAGGTGCACCTGGACATCCCGGGCGACGTCACGGTCGACCACTACCACCGGTTCCGCGAGGACGTCGCCCTGATGCGCGACCTCGGCGTCGACTCCTACCGGTTCTCGCTGAGCTGGCCCCGGCTGCTCCCCGAGGGAACCGGTGCCGTGAACCGCGCTGGCATCGACTTCTACCACCGCCTCCTCGACGAACTGGACGCGGCCGGGATCTCCCCCAACGTCACGCTGTACCACTGGGATCTGCCCCAGGCGCTGGAGGACCGCGGCGGCTGGGCCAACCGTGACGTCGCCCAGTGGTTCCGTGACTACGCCGCCCTGGCGTTCGAGGAGTTCGGCGACCGGGTGCCCCGCTGGGCGACGCTCAACGAGCCCATCGCGATCTGGGTGGGGTACGGCATGGGTATGTTCGCGCCCGGCCACGAGGACGCACGGCTGGGCAAGCAGGCCATGCACAACGCGCTGCTCGCGCATGGCGAGGCCGTCCGTGCCTTCAGGAAACTCGGCACACCCGGATCCGAGATCGGAATCGTCGTGGACATCTGGAAGCAGCACCCCGCCACCGACGACCCCGCCGACGCCGCCTTCGCGGCGCGGAACGAGGACGACTCCTTCCGGTTCTTCCTCGATCCGCTCCTGAAGAAGGGGTACAGCGAGCGCAATGTCGAACGCCTCACCCGCGAGGGCACCATGCCCGAGGTCCGCGACGGCGACCTGGAGCTGATCGCCTCGCCGGTCGACTTCCTCGGTCTGAACGTGTACTCCAGGGTCGTCGCCAGCGCCAAGGACGAGGGCGCGAAGTGGTGGGAGGTCAATCGCGAGACGCACCCGGGCGGGAACTTCCTCGACAACGGCATGGAGTTCTACCCGAAAGCCGTCTACGACGCCATCAACCTGGTCCACGACGAATACGGCTGGACGGGACCGGTGTACATCACCGAGAACGGCACGGTCGACGCCGAAGGCGCCGACCCGTTCGACGACCAGGAGCGCATCCGCTACGCCCGCGGCTTCCTGGAGTGGACCGCACGTGCGATCGACGAAGGCGCCGACGTACGCGGCTACTACCTCTGGTCGCTCCTGGACAACTACGAATGGTCCGCGGGCTTCAGCAAGCGCTTCGGCATCGTCCACGTCGACCCCGACACCCTCGAACGCAAACCCAAGGCCTCCTTCGAGTGGTACCGCGACGTCATCGCGCGCCGCGAACTGGACGTCTGAGCTTGTCCTACCTTCCAAACGTGGGTCGGGGACGGTCCTTCGTAAGATCCCACCAGTGCCCGGGGTGACCTGGGCAGCTGGGTAAACCTCACCGGGAGCAAGGTTGCCCCGCCGAAGAACGCAGAGGAGTTCCCTTGGCCACCCCCGTACGCATTGGACTGATCGGCTACGGCTTCGGCGGCCGTGTCTTCCACGCCCCGCTGCTCGCTGCCGCCCCGGAATACGAGTTCCTGGGCGTGGTCACCAATTCCCCGGAGCGCCGAGCCCAGGTCGCCCAGGACACGAGTCGGCCGACCTTCGGCTCGCTGGAGGCCCTAGCCCGCGCCGGCGCCGAGGCGGTCGTCGTCTCTACTCCCGCGGCCACGCACGTGACTTTGGTGCAGCAGGCGCTGGAACTGGGCCTGGCTGTCGTCTGCGACAAGCCATTCGCACTCGACGCGGCCTCGGCACGTGCGACCGTCGAGCTCGCGGAGAAGCAAGGCGGTCCGCTGACGGTGTACCAGAACCGCCGGTGGGACTCCGACTTCCTCACCCTGCGGACGCTGCTCGACAGCGGCGGAATCGGGACCGTGCTCCGCTACGAGTCCCGGTTCGAGATCTTCCGGCCCGAGGCAGGTCCTCCTGCCGCAGGCGGTGGCACCCTTCTCGACTTCGGCAGCCACCTGGTCGACCAGGCCCTGGTGCTGTCCGGCCCGGTGGAGCGGGTGTACGCGGAGATGCACCACCGCGAGGACGAGGACGGACTCGACGACGACGTCTTTGTGGCCCTGACCCACCGCAACGGGGTGCAGTCCCACCTGTGGGGCAGTGGGCGGCAGGGTGCGCCAGGACCCAGCCTGCGCGTGACCGGGACCACGGGCACCTTCGTCATCGACCACAGAGACAGCCAGGACCGCGCGCTGATGACCGGTGCGACCCCGCAATCCGAGGGCGAAAGCTGGGGTGCCGTGCCCGAACACCTCTGGGGCCGGGTGCGGCGCGGAGACACCGCCGAGCCCGTCATCTCGAGCCGCGGCAGATGGGACTTGTTCTATACAGCCTTCGCCGCCGCGGTCCACGGTGAGGGACCTGTTCCCGTCGACCCCTGGGACGCGGTGGCCACCGCCACCGTCCTGGACGCCGCGCGGTCCAGTGCCCGCAACGGCCGGGTGGTGCGCCTGCCTTGACAGCTTGACCGCAGAGTGCCGCCGACGGCGGCCTCCCTCACCGCGATGCCCGTGACGTCCTCGCGCACGTCAGCGCAGGCCCCGCCAGGAGCAGGCTGCCGTTCCTCTGACCGGTACGGGAACGCTCAGCACCGCGCCGGAGGCCGCAGTCGGATTCTTCACCCCGTGCCGGGCCGTGGTGATGAACAGGCGGTTGTCGCTGGGGTGCAGACACACCGACGTGGGGTGGGGAGCGGGCACGGTCAGGGTGTGGAGCAGGCGTCCGTCCGGGTGGTACCGGCGGACCGCGCCGGCGCCCCACATCGCGACCCAGAGACAGCCCTCTTCGTCGACGGTCATTCCGTCGGGGCTTCCTTCGCCGTCCCGCAGTTGGGCGAAGGTCTCCGGGCCGCCGGAGAGGTCGCCCGAGAGCGGGTCGATGCGGCAGCGGAGGATGGTTCCGACGGCTGTGTCGGCGACGTACATGGTCGTGCCGTCGGTGGTGAACGCCGGGCCGTTGGCGATGGTCAGGCCGTCGAGGACGCGTACCACGGTGCCGTCGGGGTCCGTGCGGTAGAGCGAGCCCGCGCCGGGGGTGGCGTCGTAGGCCATGCTGCCGGCCCAGAAGCGGCCGACGGGGTCCGCGACGCCGTCGTTCATCCGGATGGGAACCGGGGTGCCGTCCTCGGGGCGGTCCAGCCATTCGAGTTTGCCGTCGACGGTGAGCAGCGCAATCCCGGTCCCAGCGGCGGCGATCCACGCGCCCGGGCGGTCGCCCACCGGCGCGACGGCACCCAACGGCACGTCGAGCCCGACCAGTTGGCGCACAGCCGCCGGTCCGGTACCGCCGCGCAGTTCGAAGAGCCGCCCGCTGAGGATGTCGACGTACACGTACCGGCCGTCGACCCAGCGACCTCCCTCGGCGAGTTCGTACCCTCCGTCCACGACGACTGTCGCGGGCGCTGCCGTTGATGTCACGTTCGGTCTCCTGGGGTCAGCGAATCGTCGTGCCGTCCGGCTGGTCGAGCAGGCCGAGTTCGTCCTGCGTCGGCAGGCCCTCCCAGTCGCCCCGGGTGGCGACGGCGAAGGCCGCGGTGGTGACGGCTCGGTGCAGACGGGCCGGGAGGTCCGCGCCGCCCAGGATTCCGGACAGGTATCCGGCCACGAAGGCGTCACCCGCGCCGACCAGATCGACCGCGTCGATCTGTCGCGCCGGGCAGTCGGTCGCCCCGTCGGCGGTGAAGGCCGTCGCGCCGCGTGCGCCACGCTTGACGACCACCTCTCTGACGCCGGCAGTCAGAACACCGTGCACGGCCTCGGACTCGTCTGCGCCCGGACGCTCCAGCACCAGCGGCAGCTCGTCCTCGGATGCGATGAGCAGGTCGGTGTGGGCCAGCAGCGGTCGCAGGACCGTGCGGGCGCGGTCGGAAGTCCACAGCCGCGAACGGTAGTTGACATCGAGGCATACGGTGATGCCGGCCTCGCGGGCAGCCATGACGGCGGCCATGACGGCCTCGGCCGCCGACGGACCGAGCGCCGGTGTGATGCCGGTCAGATGCAGGATGCGGGATCCGGGGTCGAGCGCGGGCAGTACGTCCGCCGGGGAGACGGCCGAACCCGCCGAGCCGGCGCGGTAGTAGCTGACCCGGGTCAGCGTGCCCAGGCGGGGTTCGGTCAGCAGCAGTCCCGTGGGCCGGCCGGTGTCGTCGGTGACCGCGTAGGAGGTGTCGACGCCCTCGGCACGCAGGGTGCGCAGTACCAGAGCACCGAGTTCGTCCGCACCGACCCGGCCGGCCCAGCGCACCCGGTGCCCGAGGCGGGCGAGGCCGATGGCGACGTTGGACTCGGCTCCCGCCACGGACAGGCCGAGACTGCCGCCCAGTCGCAGCGCGCCGTGGGCGCGGAGCGCCGCCATCGTCTCGCCGAAGGTCACCACGTCGGGCGGGGCCTGGCCGACCGGAGTCGTCACGGCGTCTCCCCTGCGGCCACCCTGCGGAACACGGCCGCGCGGGCGCGGAGTTGGTCCAGGTCGCCGCCGTCGGCCGCGTCCCCGACGAGTGGTGAGCCGACGCCGACGGCGATGGCGCCCCGGTCCAGGTAGTCGCGGGCGGCCTGTGCGTCCACTCCGCCGACCGGCACGAAGGGCACGTCGGGGAACGGGTCGCGCAGGGCCCGCAGATAGCCGGGTCCGCCGAGAGAGCCAGGGAAGAGTTTGATGCCGGCGGCGCCCCGGGCGAGGGCGAGTTCGATCTCGGTCGGCGTCAGGGCGCCCATCAGCACAGGTATGCCGTACGGCTCCAGCCCGTCGACCAGCGCCGGGGTGACGAGGTATGACGCACCGGCGTCCACGGCGCGGGCGGCGTCCGCGGCCGAGCGCACGGTTCCGGCGCCGAGGAGTGTGTCGGGGCCCAGTTCGGTACGCGCCTGCCTGATCACGGTCAGGGCGTCGGCGGTAGTCAGCGAGACCTCGATGGCCGCGATGCCCTCCTCGGCAAGGATGCGTACGGTGCGCAGTGCCGCGGCAGGGTCCTTGCCGCGCACGATCGCCAACAGGCGGTGGGCTCGGAGCGATTCCACCAGGTTCATGGGAGCAAGCTTTCCTTGGGCGTGGGATTCGAGGCTCTGACGGTGACTCACCATTCGGTGAACGCTCCGTCTGCTCCCCGCCATACGGGGTTGCGCCAGCGGTGTCCGGTCTCGGCGGCGTGGCGTACGGCCTTCTCGTCGATCTCGACGCCGAGACCCGGGCGGGAGGAGGCGACGGCGTATCCGCCCTCGAAGCGGAAGGGTTCGGGGTCCATCACGTACTCCAGCAGGTCGCACTGCTGGTTGTAGTGGATGCCCATGCTCTGTTCCTGGATGAGGAAGTTCGGTACGGAGAAGGCGATCTGCAGGCTGGCGGCCAGGGCGATCGGGCCGAGCGGGCAGTGGGGAGCCATGGCGACGTCGTACGTCTCGGCCATGGCCGCGATGCGGCGGACCTCGGAGATGCCGCCGGCGTGCGACAGGTCGGGCTGGGCGACGGCGATGCCGCTGGTCATGACCTCGCGGAAGTCCCAGCGGGAGTAGAGGCGTTCGCCGGTCGCGAGCGGAATGCTCGTGGACTCCACCAGGCTGCGCAGGTGGCCCGAGTGCTCCGGCAGGACAGGCTCCTCGACGAACAGCGGGTGCAGCGGTTCCAGCAGGGGCAGCAGGCGGCGTGACATCGCGGTGGAGACCCGGCCGTGGAAGTCGACGGCGATGTCCCGCTCGTTACCCAGCACCTCGCGGACGGCCGCGACCCGCTCGACGACCTCGGCGGTGCGTGCCGGGGTGTCGATCGGCGCGAGTTCGGCCGAGGCGTTCATCTTCACGGCGGTGAAGCCCGCCTTCACCTGCTCCTCGGCGAGTTCGGCCACGTCGCTCGGTCGGTCTCCGCCGATCCACGCGTACATCCGGACGCGGTCGCGTACCGGGCCGCCGAGGAGGCGGTGCACCGGGACGCCGTAGGTTTTGCCGGCGATGTCCCACAGTGCCTGGTCGATACCGGCGACGGCGCTGGAGAGGATGGGGCCGCCACGGTAGAAGCCGCCCTTGGTGAGTACCTGCCAGTGGTCCTCGATGCGCAGCGGGTCCCGGCCGACGAGGTAGTCGGCCAGTTCGTGGACCGCGGCACGCACGGTCTCGGCGCGGCCCTCGATGACGGGTTCGCCCCAGCCGGTGATGCCCTCGTCGGTGGCGACGCGCAGGAACAGCCAGCGCGGGGCCACCAGGAATGTCTCAAGTCCGGTTATTTTCAAGGGGCTTCCTTCGGCAGCGGGTCGGTCGCGACGTCAACCTGGTCCGCCTGTACGGCCGCCAGGTCGTCGGACGCCTGCGCCAGCAGTGACTCGACGGCGGTCACGGCGGCGTCCGGATCTCCCGCTTCGACTGCTCGTAGCAGTTCCTGGTGCACGGGGATGGAGTCGGAGAAGTGCTGGGCGCCGTGCACGATCCGGTCGCGGACGCGCAGGCCGGCCTCGATGACGACCTCCATGCGGCTCAGCAGTTCGTTGTGGGCGGCGTCCAGCAGGGCGCGGTGGAAGGCCAGGTCCGCCTCGACCATCGCGTCCGCGTCCGTCCCCGCCGCCGCCATCGCCTCGAGCGCCTGCCGCATCGCGTCCAGGTCGGATGCGGTGCGGCGGGTCGCGGCGAGCCGGGCGCCGGCGGGCTCGACTATCGCGCGGACCTCGGCGAGGTCTTCCATGAAGGCGTCGGTGGGAGCGCTGCTGCCCTGCCAGCGCAGCAGATCGCTGTCGAGCAGGTTCCAGTCGGCACGCGGCCGGATGGTCGTACCGCGCTTCTGCTTCGACTCGAGCAGGCCCTTGGACGCCAGCACCCGCATGGCCTCGCGGACCACGGTCTTGCTGACGCCGAGCTCTGTCTCGAACTTGATGGGGTCCACCACGGAGCCCGGGGGGTAGTCGCCGCGGATGATGCGTCGGCCCAGCTCCTCCACGGCCTGGCCGTGCAGTCCCTTACCGGGATGGGTCACCACGTTCTCCGTTTCCGCTCTGGTCCTGTTCGCGGAGGCCGCGCACGGCCCTCCGCGCGGTGCGCGCCGCTCACGAGGACTCCTTCATGACGCTCCATCCTCCATCGACCACGAGGCTCGCTCCGGTCACATAGGAGGCGTCCGCCGATGCCAGGAAGGCTACGGCGGCGGCCACCTCCTCCGGCTGCCCGAACCGCTTCGCCGCCGTGGCCGCCACGCTGCGCGCCCGGTCGGGCTCCGGGATCCCGTCCCACGCGGCGGTGAGGATGGGTCCGGGCAGCACCGTGTTGACCCGGATGTCCGGCCCGTACTCGACGGCCAACTGCCGCCCCAGCGCGCACAGTGCACCCTTCGCGGCGGCGTAGGCGGCATGGCCCGGCAGACCGATGACCGCGTGCACCGAGGAGGTGAGGACGACGGACCCCGAGGCCTCGCGCAACATGGCCGCGAAGGTCTTCATGGCCTGCCAGGCCGGCTTGAGCAGCACGGCCATCTGGCCGTCCCACTCGGCCTCGCTCAGTTCGTGGGCAGGCTTGTTCAGCTGGGCGAAGGCGTTGCTGTGCAGCACGTCCAGCCGCCCGTGACGCTCGTGGACGTGGCGGGCCAGGTTCTCCCAGTCGGCGGCCGAGGTCACGTCGCAGCGTACGTACTCCGCGCGTCCTCCGCTGTCCGCGATGCCTGCCGCGACCGTCTTGCCGGCAGTGTCATCCACGTCCGTGACCACGACCGTCGCGCCTTCGGCCGCGAGTCTGCGAGCTGTGGCCGCGCCGATTCCGCGCGCGGCGCCGGTGATCATCGCCACGCGCCCCGCCATCCTGCGGCATTCCGTCATCGCGTGCCTCTCCCCTTCTGCTGCCTGCGCCTATGATAGCTGTTTCAATTAATAATGAATATATCTTGACTGGCGGCGACGGCGCTCCGAGACTGACCGGCATGCAACAGGCAGATGCGGTAGCGATCGACGCCCGGCGGCGCCTGCGCCCGGCCGGCATCGCCTGCGACGTCGTACCCCCCGACCACGACCTGTCCGGCTACCGCCTCGTCATCGTGCCCAGCCTGTACCTGTTGAAGGACCAGGACGCCGAACGTCTCACCGAGTTCGTCCGCGGTGGCGGCCATCCGCTGGTGTCGTTCTTCTCCGGCATCGTCGACGAGCACGTCCAGGCGACCGTGCGCGAGGGCGACGGCGGACGGTTCGTCTTCTCGCTGAACCGCGGTCAGGAAGAGGCCGGGATCAGGCTCCCCGAGCCGATGACCGACGCCCTGACCCGAGGGACGACTCCCGCCGGCCGCCTCGCGCTGCCGGCAGCCGGAGTAGCCGTACTGATCGAGCCGTAGACAACCGATCGAGCCGCACACAAAGGGATACAAGGGACACACATGAATACCTCACCACCATCGCGGAGGTCAGTGCTCCGGTGGGGTGCCGGGGCGGCCGGGGCACTGGCCGCGCTCCCGGCCCTCACCGCCTGCGGCGAGACCGTCGGAGCCGCCCGCACGACCCGGCAGCAGTCCACTCGCCCCGGTCAGAAGGTCAGACTCGTCTTCTGGACGTGGGTGCCGATGCAGAAGACCGTCGACCTCTGGAACCGGACGCACCCCGACATCCACGTCGAGATGCAGACCATCCCCGCGAACGTGCAGGGCGGCTACCAGAAGATGCACTCCTCGCTGACGGCCGGGAACCCTCCCGACCTGGCGCAGGTCGAGTACCACGAGCTTCCCGGCTTCATGCTGGTCAACGGCCTGACGGACCTGAGCGAATACGGTGCCGACGAGCTGCGCGACAGCTATGTGCCGTGGCAGTGGCAGCAGGGCGTCTTCGACGGGCGGGTCCGTACCATCCCGCAGGCGTCGGGCCCGATGGGCCTCTTCTACCGTCAGGACCTCTTCAAGAAGTGGGGCATCGAAACACCCGCCACCTGGGCGGAGTTCGAACAGGCCGCCCGCGTGGTCAAGGCCCGCGGCGGCGGCGCCCGGCTGTCCACGTTCAATCCCAACCAGCCCAGCTGGTTCGCCGCGATGTGCTGGCAGCGTGGTGCGCGGTGGATACGGACCGAAGGCGACGACTGGATCGTCGACATGAACAGCGACCTTTCGCGTGAGGTGGCCGACTACTGGGAGCGGATGGTCCGCGACGACCTCGTGTTCGTCGGGCCCGACATGTCCAGCGCCTGGTTCAGGCAGATCCAGACCGGACAGATCTCCGCCTGGGTCGGGCCGCAGTGGGGCGATGCCATGCTGCGCAGCAACGCACCGGGCACCAAGGGGAAGTGGCGGGTCGCTCCTCTGCCGCAGTGGGCTCGGGGAGAGAACGCCTCCGCCAACTGGGGCGGATCGTCCACCGCCATCCTCCAGGGCACTCGCCACCCGCGTGAGGCGCTGCAGTTCGCGCACTGGGTCAACACCGACCCCAAGGCCGTAGACCTGAACATCTCGGTCGGCTACGGCTGGCCCGCCGCCACCGGCATCTTCCGCGGCTCGGCACTCGACAAGCCCGACCCGTTCTTCGGCGGCCAGCGGTACAACGACGTGTTCACCGCGTCCGACCGGGCCATCGACACCTCCTGGAAGTGGTCGCCCACCACGGACGCCGACTTCTTCCGGCTCGGGGACTCCTTCGGCGCCGCCATAGCCGGAGACGGCACGCTCGCCTCGTCGCTGGCCGACGCCCAGAAGAGCACCGTGGACAACCTGCTGGCCAAGGGCCTCAAGGCGAGGAGCGCGTGATGAGCACCGCGATCAGCCGGACGAAGAACCGGACGGAGAAGCCGACACCGGGCGGCCGACGGCGGTCCGCCCGCCCGGACCGGGCGGCCTGGGGATTCGTCCTCCCCTTCGTCGCCCTCTTCCTCTTCACCTTCGTCATTCCGCTCGGCTATGCCGTCTACCAGAGCCTGCTCAAACCGGTCCGCTCCGGTTCGCTGGGCCTGGGTCCGGCCACCGTCGGCTTCGCCGGACTGGACAACTACACCCTCGCCCTTCAGCAGTCGGCCTTCCTGGAGAGCTTCGCGCGGGTCCTGCTCTTCGGCCTCGTGCAGATCCCGGTGATGCTGCTGCTGTCCACCGCGCTGGCGCTGGCGCTCGACACGCTCTCCCACCGCTGGGCGGGCATCCTGCGCGCCGCCTACTTCCTGCCGTACGGCGTCCCCGGCGTCATCGCCTCGATCCTGTGGGGCTTTCTGTACGTGCCCGGTGTGAGCCCGGTCGTCGACCTGCTCGGCAAGGCCGGTCTCGCGCCCGACTTCCTCGGCTACGACAGCGTGCTGTGGTCGATCGCCAACATCGTGATCTGGGAGTTCGCCGGCTACAACATGCTGGTGATCGTCGCCCAGCTCAAAGCGATCCCGCAGGAGCTCTACGAGGCCGCGCGCATCGACGGGGCCGGTGCATGGCAGACGGCGATCCGGATCAAGCTGCCCCTGGCCCGGCCCGCCCTCGTGCTCACCGGTGTCTTCTCCATCATCGGCACCCTGCAACTGTTCGCCGAGCCGCTGGTCATCAAGCCGCTGACCTCGACGGTCACCAGTTCGTACACACCGAACCTGAGCGCCTACAACGAGGCCTTCGCCAACAACAACATCTACCTCGCCGCGGCCGAGTCGGTGATCCTCGCCCTCGTCGCGAGCGTGCTGTCCTTCGGCTTCCTCAGCCTGGTGAACCGCAGGAAGGGAAGGGATGCACGGTGAGCGTGTCCACACCCCCCGTCAAGAAGCCGACGGGCGCCTCCGCCCACGCTCCACGAGCCGCCGGAGAACGCCGTGACGGCAGGCCGCGCCGCGGCGTGAAGCCTTCGCGGATCCTGCTCGTCGCACTGCTGACCGTCGCGGCCCTCTACTTCCTGCTGCCCGTCTACTGGCTGCTGGTGGCCTCCACCAAGAGCGGCGCCGACCTCTTCGGAAGCTTCGGACTGTGGTTCTCCGACCCGCAGTGGCTGCACAACCTGTCGCAGGTCTTCTCCTACGACGACGGCGTGTTCTGGAACTGGACGTGGAACAGCCTCCTGTACGCGGGTGTCGGCGGCGCGTTGGCAACCCTGCTCGCGTGCGCCGCCGGGTACGCCCTCGCCGTGTACCGCTTCCGTGGTCGGGAGACGGTCTTCAAGGTTGTGCTGGCCGGTGTGCTGCTGCCCAGCACCGCGCTCGCGCTCCCCTTGTACCTGCTGTTCAGCAAGGTGGACCTCGCCAACACCTACTGGGCCGTGCTGATCCCCAGCATGGTCAGTCCGTTCGGGGTGTATCTGTGCCGCATCTACGCCGAGGCCGCGGTGCCCGTCGAGATGCTGGAGGCGGCACGGGTCGACGGCGCCGGCGAGTGGCGGATCTTCGGCACCCTCGTCCTGCGCACGATGACGCCCGCGCTGGTAACCGTCTTCCTCTTCCAGTTCGTCGGCATCTGGAACAACTACTTCCTGCCACTGGTCATGCTCTCCGACGATCGGAAGTACCCCATCACCCTGGGCCTGACGACCTGGCAGTCGGCGGCCGACCGCAATCCCGAGCTCTACCAGCTCACGATCGGCGGAGCGTTCCTCTCGATCCTCCCGCTGGCCGCCGCGATGCTCGTCCTGCAGCGCTACTGGCGATCCGGCCTGACCCAGGGCAGCGTCAAGGGCTGAAGCCGAAGGGGCGGGGCGCCACTCCCGCCCCGAAGGTCACCTGCCCCTCGGACCGGCCGCCTTCCGAAACACGTCGTAGACGAGCTTGGGCCGCTCCTCCGCGAAGGTGAGCAGGCCCATCACGGAGATGCCGTTGTAGTTCTGGTTGTACCCGGCCCGCTGCTTGTAGTCCTTGAGGACCCAGTAGGTGAAGCCCGCGACGAACTCGCTGCGCGCGACCACCTGCGTCCAGTGGGCGGTGAAGCGGGCCGCCTGCCACTCCTCCGTACCCTCCGTGGTGCCGGGGCCGTGGTTGCCGGCCAGGGACCAGGTGCCGTTCTCGGTGATCAGGATCGGCTTGTCCGGGTACTTGGCGTGCACGGCGTCCAGCGTGGGGCCGAGGTCGGCGTCCTTGCCGTAGAAGTAGCCGAAGTACTCGTTGAACCCGATCACGTCGGCGAGGTCGAAGGCGGGGTCGTTGCTGGTGTTGGAGGCCCAGGTCACCGGGCGGGCGGTGAGGTCGACCGCCTTCACGGCCGCCTTGAGGTCGGCGAGCCAGGCCCGGTAGACCGGAGCGCCGTCGGCGTCGATCTCCGACTCGTTCTGCATCCCCCAGAGGATCACCGACGGGTGGTTGTGCTGGTTCCACGCCATCGTCAGGGCCATGGCCCGGGCAAGGCCGTAGCGCTCGGTCTGGAGCCTCTCCTGGGCGGTATTGAGCCACATGGTGTCGATGTCGTCCATCACCATCACGCCGTGCTCGTCCGCCCAGTCGTAGACGTACGGGTGGCGGTTGTAGACGCAGTTGCGGATGAAGTTGGCGCCCAGTGCCGTGATGTGGCCCAGCTCCCGGTCGTACTCGACCGGTGTCATCGCCCTGCCGTGCGCGGCCGTCTCCTCGTGCCAGTTGAGCCCCTTGAGGAAGAGCGGCTTGTCGTTCAGCCGCAACTGTGCGTCGCCTACGGTCAGTTCACGCACGCCGTACACGGTGGACAGCGTGTCCACCCGCGGGCCCGAGGGCTTTCCGGCGGTCAGCGTGGCGCGGGCGGTGAGCGTGTGCGGTGAGGCCGGACTCCATCGTGGAGCGCGGGGTGCGCGGACCGAGACGCCTACGACACCGGCCGACCTGGCCGCGATCCGGGCCTCGACCGCGGTGGGCCGACAGCCGCTCTCCCGGCCGGGATCCAGGGTGAGCCAGCCGTGGAAGTCGGATGCGCCGTGGTTCTCGATGACCGCTCGTGCCTCGATACGCCCGTCCGCGCCGGCCACGAGCAGTTTGGCAATGGTGACCTGCGGGACCGCCTCGATCCAGGCCGACCGGGTCAGGCCCGCGTAGGGCCAGTAGTCGACGGGCTTGTACGGCACCTCGTAGTCGTCGGTGACCGGCTGCGGAGTCGGGTCCGCGTAGTCGGTGTAGCTCGCCCGGCGGAAGACTCGCACCGCGATCGTCTGGCGTGCTCCCGGCCGGAGCGCCTCCGAAACCGGCAGTGCGAAGGGGGAGTTGGCGCCCTCGTGCTTGCCGAGATACGTGCCGTCGAGCCAGACCTCGGCGCTGTAGCCGGCGGCCAGGAAAGCGATGCGCACGTGCCGGGCGCGCCAGGATCCTGGAACGTCGACGACGGTGCGGTACCAGGCGTAGCCGTCGGCGAACGCCGTGCCCTTGCCGAAGGGGGCGGTCTCCGAGCCGAACCCGGGAGTGTCCAGCAGGTCCCAGGCCGACGGCACGTCGATGAGGCCCCACGCCCGGTCGTCGAAGCGCGGGGACTGCCAGCCTTCGCCGAGCCCCTGATTGCCGGGGTCGAAGCGGAAGCGCCACTTCCTGTCCAGGGACAGGTACTCGCGAGTCGGCTCACGAGTGCGCCAGCCGTCGAAGGCGGGGAGCACCGCGCCGTACTGGAAGACGACGTTGGTGCCGCCGACCTCGCGCACATGGGTGCCGGAAGGCTCGGTGGCCGGATGGGTGTCGAGCACCGGGCCGTCCGCAGCGGCCCTGCCGTCCGCCGCTCGCGCCGTCTGCGGCCAGGCCGGCAGGGCGACGAAGCCGGCCGCACCGAGTGCCGTGACGACGGTACGCCGGGACGGGTGAGTTGATTCGCTCATGACGGTGGACTCCTCGAGGCACGCAAGCGTTCGTTCGCCCCAAGAGCCTGGACAGCCCCACCATCTCCGTCAAGGGATTATTCATAAATAATGAATTGAGCTAGCGTGGCCTCATGACCGCACAGCAGCAATCGACGACGGGCGAGACCACGAGCCGACTCGCCATCACCTTGTGGGACTTCAGCTGGTACACCCAGGCAGGCCCCGGCGAACCCTTCGCCGACCTCGACCGCGCCTTCGCCGAGGCCGTGGAGCGGGGCTTCAACACCGTGCGCATCTGCGCCATGCCCTTCCTGCTGTTCTCCGGACGTGTCCATGCCCCGGATTCCCTCCAAGTCCGGGGCTTGGGCGAGCAGTTCGGGCAGCGCACCCGCTGGTACAACGTGCGCGGCGGCTATCCGCTGGACGGCCGCCGACGGCTCGTCGAGCTGTTCGAGGCGGCCGCCCGGCACGACTGCCGGGTGATCGTGTCCTCGTGGGAGTACCAGCAGTCCCCCAGCTTCGCCGACACCGACGCCTGGCACCGCGCCCTGGCCGCGGTTCCCGGCCCGGACCGTGCCGAGGCGGTGGCCGACGCGCTCGCCGGACTGCTGGACTTCCTCACCGAGCGCGGACTGGCCGACCGCGTCGCCTACGTCGAAGTACACAACGAGGTCGACAACTGCTCCCTCGTACCGGGCGACGGCACCGCCACGCACTACGCCCGGCTGCGCGGGCCCCTCGAACGCGCCGTGAAGCTGCTGCGGACCCGCCACCCTGGCATCCCCGTGACCTACTCGCTGGGCGAGCCGTGGCCCGGCGAGCTCGACGATCTGCCGGACGGAGCCCAGATCGCGCACTTCCACTTCTACGTCTACGGCGTGCTCGGCGCGCTCTACCAGGCGGTGGGACTCGGCCACGGCACCGAAGCAGCGCCCCGGACGGCCACCTGGCCCACCCCCGAACTGGCCGCCATGCTGCGCCCCGACGCGCCCGCCTTCGCCGACTACCAGCCGGACGAACCCTGGCGGCTGGCCGCCACCGGAATCCCGCGCGAACTGTTCTACGCGCACGACTGGGTGGACCCCGACCGCTGGGACCTGTGGCTCTACGAGAACTATCCGGCACACCGGCAGACCATGCGGGAGACACTGGCCCAATGGGTCGACTCCGTCGCCGAGTTCGCCCGTCGTCGCGGCATCCCCGCCGTCCTCGGTGAAGGTGTGGTCGGGTACACCCCGCTCCTGACACGCTTCGAGGAGGACACCGTCGGCAAGGACATCGCGGAGTTCGTCGTCGACCGCTGCCTCGCAGCGGGTTTCCACGGCATCGTCCCAACCTCCAACGCGGCCCCTCACCACCCCATGTGGCACACCGACCGGGACTGGATGCGGCGGGTCAACTCCCGCATCACCGCAGCCTGAACGCGACCCGACGGCGGCCCGCAGTCGAGGCGGCAAGGCGATCGGTCAGGGCGTACACGCGGTCCGGGAAGGCCCAGGAGCGGCGGCTCCACTGTGGCCGACAATCCCAGCACGGCATCATGCAGGCGGTATCGGCCGGGAGGGCGGGAAGTCGGGCGTACGGGCACCAGCTCCCGAGGGCGGCCCATTCCACATCCGCCGCAGTGGAGGCGCGGCCGGTGCGGAGGGCGAACGGCGCTCGGGGGCGGAAGCCGGGGCGGGGGCAGCTGGCTTCTTGTGGGTGGACTCGATGCCCAGGCGGTCGAGCTCGAGCCACAGTGGCTCCAGGGCACGGTCCGGGTCGAGGAAGAAGCGGCTGCCACGGATGCGTACGAAGCTCCAGCCGACCCGCTCCAGTTCACGCTGGCGCGCGGCGTCGGCGTCCGCTTCTCCTCGTTGTGGAATGCGTCGCCGTCGCATTCGACGGCAAGGCGCTTCGTACCTCCCTCGACCACCAGGTCGATCCGGTACCGGCCCACCGGGTACTGGGGACGTACCCGGTAGCCGCGCTTACGCAAGGCGAGGAAGACCCGCTGCTCGAAGAGGCTGTCGAACGCCTCATGCCGCTGGTGCGGGCTCACCTCGCCGAGGCCGAGGCCATCCTGCTCCTCGGCGAGTCGGTCGAGGTAGTCGAGATAGGGGATCTCGTACTTCTCACCGGTCGGGAGCGGCACGAGATGCGGTGGGGGCTGCAGCCCCCACCGCATCTCGTGCCGCTATGAAAGTCTCCTCGGAAAGCTACTCACGGCGCGCCGGACGCGGTTCCAGATGAGCGATCACGCTGGAGTGGAACCGGTCCACGGCGTCATCGACGCTGCGGATGAAGCCGGACTCGGCGTTGCCCCGCGTGCTGCCCATGCCCTTGAGGAGTGAGAGCCGGAAGCCGGTGATCGGGGAGCCGTCCTTCGGCAGAAGGTCGCCCGGCTCGGGGCGCAGCTTCTCCAGGGTGCCCCGGGGCCCGCTGCCCTGGCTCGCGACGAGGGTCTCGACATGCAGGTCGGCCGGGGCTTCACCGAGCTGGCGCACCAGTCGCTTGGCCCAGCTGAGGGGATACCCCTGCTCGGGGGCCGGGATGTCAATGGACGTACGCAGCTTGCTGGTGCGCAGGTCGGCAGTGATCGCAAGGATGCCGACCGTGCTGTCCATGCGGATCTCGGCGTGCAGGCGGCCGTCCTCGCACAGGCCGTCGGCGAGCGCGGCCCGGCGCGATTGCGGATCGGAGCCGCGCTTGGTGCGCTGGACGGGCAGCACCTTTACTCCGGCCTCGCCACCGAGGCGTAGGCAGACCTGACGGATGAGGCGTTCCCAGCTCTCGACGACCTCCACCGCACGCTCGTCGCCCTGGCACAAGGTCTCCGCATCGATGCCATTGCGCACCGGAACCCAGGCCGGGCCCATGTTCTGGAAGCCGTGGCAGCCGGAGTTCTCGTGCTGGAGGTAGTGCAGGAGTTCCTGGAGGACCCACGCGTGGGCGGCGTTGCCGACGCCTTCGTGGCGGATGAGCATCTGTGCTTGGTAGGTGACCTCGGCCCAGGACAGGTGCCACAGGGCGACCTTGTTCTTCCGTCGGCCGTCGATCTTGACGCTGACCAGCGGACTCCCTTCCAAGGCGACATCGTTGGACAGCGTGATCACGGCCTCGTAGCCACGTTTGGCCGCGATGTCCATGTAATCCTGGACCTGCTCCCCCTTGAGCGGGTTGCCGTTGGTCTTCGCCTCGACCAGGGCTGTCCACAGCTTGCCGGCGCGCTCGACCCGGAGGACGCCGTCCGGGCGCTTCGGGGTGTCGCCGTGGGGGAGTGAGACCTCCGTGAACGTCTCCATCCGGCCGGCTGGAGCGCCGAAGGCGGCGGTGAGGCGGCGCCCGAACTCCGGCACCTGGGCCATCACCGACAAAAGGATGGAGGTCGCCCGGACCTCGCGTTCATGGTCGCTCTTGAGCGACGAAGCGGGGAACAGCCGGGCCGTCCGCCAGGCGTCGTTCTCGGCGAGGGACTTCTTGGCGGCCTTGGGCAGGGTCACCTTTTTCTTGGCCGTGCGCGGTCGTCGTGCCGGAACGGTGGCCTCCGGTGCCACGACCGGGACGGGGACAGCGGCTTCCGCATTCGGGGCCGTGTCGCCAGTCGCCCGCGGTTCCGGCACGTGCGGCGTTGCTTCCGGTGCCGCCTGCTCGTCCGACTCTTCGGCATCGTCGACGTCGATGCCGAAGTCAGTCGCCAGCCCGGCCAGACCGGTCTCGTAACCCTGCCCGATGGCCCGGAACTTCCACTCGTCACTACGCCGGTACAGCTCACCGAAGAGGAACGCGCTCTCCACGGTCGCGTCCGTGATGGAGAACCCGATGACGCTCTCGCCGGCGCTGTCGGCCAGCGCCACCCTCAGGGCGTCCAGATCGCCGAACCGAGCGCCCCCGTAGCGGCTGGCCGCCACGACGATACGCTCGACCTCGCTGGGCATCGCTGCCAGATCGAGGTTGATGCGGTCCTCGCTGCCGCTGTCCGTCGGCGTCTTCCCGAGCAGCTGCACGGTTCCGTCTGGGCTGGCCTGGTTGTTGTAGAAGAAGAAGTCCTCTTCGCTGCGCACTTTGCCGTTGGCGTCGAGCAGCAGCACAGAGACGTCCGCGTCTCCGTCCCCCTCTGCGCTCGTCCAACTCAGACTGACGATCACAGATCCTGTGTCCGGACTCAGGCTGGGCAGGCTGACGTTCGCGCCCTTGATCATCTCTCGCATGGATCTCCCCCCTCGGAGTCCTCGTGGCATTGCGGAACGTCCAAGGGCGGGGACTTCGTACGGAAGGTGACCTGTACCCGGGCAGTTCTCGCTGACTGCGCGGGAGGCAGTGGCTCCGGCCACCCGAACATGCCTGGATATTAACGGCGTTTTCATGCCAGGCGTCAGCGACTCAGCAAACACCGGTCGTCAAAGGCACTGGTAATGGCCGAGGGCCCGGATGCGGTCAGGTGAATACGACTGTGAGGTGGGCCCCCCGGCGAGGTGACAGCGGAGCTGTTCCTTTTTCCCCAGCGGCCTCCTCCCGAACCCCTCGTGTTTCGCGCTTCTGAGTGGTCATGTTCCGGCGGCCCAGGCGGCGAGGACGGTTCGGGTTTCTTCGGGGGTGGCTGGTAGGAGGCTCCGGGCCGAAACGTTCGGCGATGATGACGCGTCGGAGCGTCTACTCCGGGCGGACGGAGAGACGCAGCAGCACCGCCGACGGGGCCGACGGGAGGGAGACGTCGAGGGTGGCGGCCTTCGGGTCCCAGGCGGCTTGTGCCTTGGTGGTGGAGGGGTACAGGACATCGACGTCGACCCGGGCGCCGCGAAGGCTCGGGAACGGGAGGACGGCCGACTCCTCGGAGCCGTCGCCGGGCCGCCGCCAGACCGTGACGTAGACGGTGTCGGGGGTATCGGCGGTGGCGGCATTGTGCAGGGCCAGGGCGATCCACGGGTCGTACCAGCCGGGGAGGCCCAGGGGCCAGGCGGGGACGGCGGTGGCCAGGTCGCCGCGGATCGCCTTGTGCACGGCCACCGCCTCGTGCGCCAGGGCGAGGGCATCGGGGGCGAGTTCGGGGAGGCGGCCCGAGAGGTGGATGCGGCCGAGGAGGGAGCTGGCCATGGTGAAGGCGACCTCGTCCAAGGAGTCTTCGGGCTGCGGGTAGGCCCAGACCGCCCCCTGCTCCGGGGTGACCGCGGTGGGTGCCGCCGCCGCGATCGGGGCGTACAGCTCCAGGTTCTGCTGGTCGCTGGTGGAGTGCAGCTGGACGCGCGAGAGAAGGGCGTAATCGGAGCGCTGACCGCCGGAGGCGCAGCTCTCCAGGACGAGGCCCGGGTGGCGGTCCATGACGCCATCCAGCCAGTCGAGGAAAGCGCGGTTGTGGCCGAGCAGGCCGTCCGCCGGGGACTCACCGGGGTGGCTGCTGGTGCCCGAACCCGCGTCCACGTTGTAGTCGAGTTTGAAGTAGCCGATGCCCAGATCGCTGACGAGCCGGTCCACCGCCCGGTCCAGGTGGTCGCGGGCGGCGGGGTGGCGCAGGTCGAGGTGGTAGCGGCCGTTCGCATTGACGCGGGCGCCGTGGCGGCGGAAGAACGCCTCGTCGGGCAGGGCGGTGGCGATCGGGCTGCGCACGCCCACCACCTCGGGCTCCAGCCACAGCCCCGGAACCATGCCGCGCTCCCGTATCCGGTCCATCACCTCGCGGAGGCCGTGTTCGCCGGGGAAGCGGGAGGGCGCGGGCTCCCAGGCGCCGACGGTGTCCCACCAGCCGCCGTTCTCGTCGTCGTACCAGCCGGAATCGATGACGAAGTACTCGGCGCCGGCCTCGGCGGCGGTGTCGATGTGCGGCAGCAGGCGGGCGGTGGTGGGATCGCCCATCAGGCAGTTCATGTAGTCGTTGAAGATGACGGGGAGATGCTGGTGGTCGGGGTGCGGGCGGCGGATGGCCCGCCGGTAGCGGGTGAGCGCGGCGAACGCCTCGTCGATACCGCCGGTCTCGGTGAGGGCGAGAGCCACCGGAACGGTCGTGAAGCCCGCCCCCGACTCCAGCCGGTGCGACCAGCCGTGCCGGACGTTGGTGGGGCCGGACAGGGACAGGAACCCCGTATCCGCGCTCTCCCCGCACTCCCACAGCCAGCCGCCGCCGTTGGTCTCGAGCTGCCACAGCCAGGTCCGCCCCGTCGTGCGGTCGCTCAGCGCGCCCAGCGGCAGGTGACCGGCGCTGGACCAGGAACCCTTCCCGGCCTTGGTGAACACGCTCTTACGGTTGGCCATGTGGACGCGGCCGTTGATGTGCGGGACGGCCTGGCGCAACGGCCGCCGCTGCCAGCGGTACTCGCCCATCCACTCGTTCTCCGCCCACAGCAGGTCCGCGGTCTCCAGCTGCGCGGGATCCGTGGTCAACACGCCCAGCACGAGGGAAGTGACCGACTCCAGGCAGAGCGGGCGGCTACCCCCATTGCGCAGCTCCACCTGGCTGCGCAGGACCGGGATGTCGTCGGGCGAGCGGTAGACCACGTCGACGGCGAGGTCCGTCTCGGGGTCGTGCAGGCGGACGGTCAGCTGGTGCCAGTCCCCGTCACGCAGGGCGTCGTGGCCGAGGTAGCGCAGCCGCGCGCCGACGCTGTCGACCAGGCGCCGGCTCGACGGGTTCCCGGCCATGGCCGCCCACGACGGCCTCGACCAGCGGTAGCGGCTCCCTCGAACCGGCCGGCCTGGGCACGGTGCCGGGGGCGCCGAGGTGGCGGAGCCGTGGACGGTCGTCCTGGTCGGCGTCGATGACGAGGCTCAGGGCCTCGTGGCCCCAGGAGACGATGGTGCGGGTGTCACTCATGTTCAGGCGTTCCTTCATTCCTTCGGTATCAGCGGGTGGTTGGCGTGGCGAACGCTCGGCTCGCGTGCGCGGGTATGCCAGACCAGGTCCGTGGCCGCGAGCGGGTCGGCGTCGAGACAGCTGTGTCGAGGGTGTCGGAGACGGTCACCGCGTAGCCGTCCGCCTTGAGCGCGGTGGCGTAGCGGTCGGTGGCGGGCACGTGCCCGTCCCAGCCGCCCCGGACGACGAGGGCATGCTGGGCGAGCGTCACTGGTCCTCCTTGAGAGAACTGGTGGGCGCGGACGACCCGCTCGTTGCCGGTGTCGAAGGGGTGCGGTCGGCCCCGGCGTCCCCTGAGGAAGACGTCGGGGCCGGGCGCCGACGGTTACAGGGCCGCGGCCTCCTCGGTGGTGAGGAAGCGCAGGTTCTGCACGTGCTCGTTGACGAACATGGGCACGCCGTCCGAGGCCAGGTACCACGCCGGCTTGCCCCCGCTGTCGCGGATCACCCTGCCGTTGACACGAAGGTTCTCGAAGGTGACGTCTTTGATGAGGTGGTCGGCGTCGAGGCCGATCAGCAGTGAGGGTCCGGCATTCCTGCCGTTGTAGGTGAGGTCCTTGATGTAGACGGACTCGATGCCGCGGCCGGGTGCGGTGTTCCACTTCGGCATGTAGGTGACACGCATCTGCACGAGCTGGCCCCAGCGGATGTCCTCGACGCGGATGTTGTCGAACCTGACGTCCCGGACGAGGTTGCCGTCGCCGGGATTGATGGCGATGCAGCCCTGGGCGTTCATCTGCGGCTCACGGTGGTCGAGGATGTCGATGTTTTCGAAGTTCAGGTTCTCCAGCACCTCGAAGTTCTCGGGGTCGGGGTTGCCGTGGATGCCTATGTTGATCGGGTGGGCCACGTCGGCCCACAGGGAGCAGTTCTTGACCGTGATGTTGCGGGTGTCGCCGTAGTAATCGTTGCGGTGCGTGTAGAGGGCGATGCAGTCGTCGGAGCTGCGCAGGAAGCAGCCGTCGATGGTGACGTTCTCCGCGCAGTAGACGTCGATGCCGTCGCCCCAGCCCTGGTGGGTGAAGGAGCGCAGGCTCTTGATGGAGACGTTTTTCGACTCGGCGACGTTGGCCGCGTTGTACCGGGGGTTGAGTACCGTGATGCCGTCGATGTGGACGTTCTGGGAGTCGTGGATGTAGAGCGCGCCGCCGGTGGCGTTGTAGATGACGCCATGGCCGGTCAGCCGGGCGTTCTCCACTCCCTCGAAGATCACGTTGGAGGTGAGGACGGCACCGGCGGCCAGATAGACGGTGGTGCCGCTGGGCACCTTCAGCGTGCGGTCGGGGTGGGTGTGCAGGCCGGGCCCGAAGTACATGACCTTCTTGTCGCCCTGCTGGGGCGGGTTCTGCTCGATGGGGTTGGCGAGCAGGTGCAGGCAGTCGAAGATCTTGTCGTCGAGCTGGACGACGAGGTTGCGGGGCTGGTCGAGGGTGAAGCGCAGGGTGCTGCCCAGCACCTCGGGCTTGATGCCGTACGAGTCCGGGCGGATGCGGGCCTTCTCGAAGCCCCCCTTGGTGTAGGTGACCTCGACCTCGACGGTGCCGGAGAAGTCGAAGGCGGCCATCGAGGAGTTCTGGGCCTGGTGACGGCCGGTCAGGGGGTCGATCAGGTCCAGCTTGACCAGGTAGGCGTCGAGCCTCTGCCAGCTGCCACCGGCCGGGCGGACCTTGACGGTGAAGGCGGTGTTGAGGGGGACGCTCGGGAGGGTCGGGTGGATGACGACGCGGTCGCCGGTGATGTCGGACGCCGCGGCCGGGGTGGCGCCACGGGCAGTGCCCACAAGGCCGGTGGCGGAAGCGGCGACGGCACCGGTGACGGTCAGGGCGGTGCGCCGGGACAGGGACGAGTTGATCATGTCGGCTCCTAAGAACGCGTGGATGAAGCGGCCACGGCGGTACACGCCGCGGCCGACGTGGAAGCTGGTCTTGCCGAGGTAGGGGACGACGAATGAGTGGGGCAGCCCACGTCGCACCGGTCGCTGTCGCTGTCGTCGAATGCCTGCGGCGTCGTGCCGTCGGGGGCACCGTGGGTGGGCTGCCGGTTTTCCGGTGGATCAGTTCCTTGCGGCTGACGCCCGTGTCCCTTCCGCGTCGCCGGCGTGGAAGCGGACAGTGAGGGTCGCCGAGTGGGGGTGAAGACGGTGCTGTGGAAAGGCGTCCGGGCCGCAGGAGGCACTGCCGAGTCCGTGGTGGGCCAGGTCGAGGGTGAGCCAGAGGGTGCCGTCCGGGACGAGATCGCTGGTGTGCCGTGCCGCGTCCATCGCCTCGGCCGTCCACGGCCGCAGGGACAGGTCGATGCCGGTGGGTGCGGAGAGATGCAGGACCTGGCCGTCGGCCCAGCGGATCGCCGCTTGGCGCACGCTGCTGCGGTTGCCGTTCTCCTGAGGCCGCACATAGGGGGTCTGCAGTTCCTCCACGGTGGCGTGGAACCTGCCGAGGCGAGCGGCCCGCCCGCTGTCGCTGTAGGACTCGCCGGGCCCGCACCCGTACCAGTCGAGGCTTGCGGCGCCGCCAGGCAGACCGAGCCGGATCCCGAGTTTCGGCAGGGTGGCCGGCTGCGGCGGCCCGTCTCCGTGGCGCGGATCCCCGAGGTCGGTGTCGAGCTGGCCGACCGGGGTGAGGTCCAGCTTCAGTTCGAGGGTCTCGGAGTCGTACGCGGTCCAGGTCCAGCGCCCCCGTATGCCTCCGTCCTGACCGGCGGCCCGGCTGACGGTGTCGACGACCAACTGCTCACCGTGGACGGCGCAGTCGACTGTGCGGTGCACGAGCCGGTGCAGGCCCAGTCCCCGCCACGCCTGTGCCTGGCCGTTGCCGCCGCGGTCGTTGTCCGTGGGGGCTCGCCACAGGTCGAGTCGAGGGCTGACCAGTGCCAGGTCGCCGAGCCGGACAAGTTCGCCCTGGGCGCTGAAGGTCGCCTCGCCCAGGTTCCATCCTCCCGCGGTGTGCTGCGGGCGGACGGGGACCGGCTCCCGGCGCGGCTCCTCGTGCACCGGCAGGATCAGTTGTGTGAAAGCGATCTCGTGTCCGGCCGGGGCCCCGTTGTGGTCCTTCGCCAGTACGGCGCGCACGGTCAGGACCTGTTCGCCGCCGACCGACGGAACCGTGGTGACCACTTCGTCGAGGATCACCTCATGGCTCGTGCGCGCCGGAATCGGCGGCAGGTCCAGGACGCCGTCCGCCAGCGGGACCCCGTCGGCCTCCAGGCGCCAGTCGAAGGCGAGGAAGGAGGTGTCGAGGAAGTCGAAGTCGTTGCGGATCAGCAGCGCCAGCCGGTTCGGCGCGTGCTCCAGTCGCATACGTACGGGGGCGATGACGGCCTTGTACTC
This sequence comes from Streptomyces pseudoechinosporeus, assembly GCF_054783935.1. Classification (NCBI taxonomy): domain Bacteria; kingdom Bacillati; phylum Actinomycetota; class Actinomycetes; order Kitasatosporales; family Streptomycetaceae; genus Streptomyces; species Streptomyces pseudoechinosporeus. The sequence goes on along the minus strand of NZ_BAAGPS010000080.1, from coordinate 74,079 downwards.
GAGGAGGCCGGGCGAGGGCGTGCGGTCGGGGAAGACCAGTCCGTCGGCGATGAAGTTGCCGTCGTGGACCACCTCACCGAAGTCGCCCCCATAGGCGTAGAAGGGCCGGCCGGTGTCCGGGCCCTCGGTGGTCTTCTGGAGGATGCCGTGGTCGATCCACTCCCACACGAAGCCGCCGTGCAGCCGGGGATACCGGTCGAACAGCTCCTCGTACTCGGACAGGCCGCCCGGGCCGTTGCCCATCGCGTGCGCGTACTCGCAGAGGATGAACGGCAGCCGTCGGCGGTGTGAGTCGGCCGCGGCGTCGGTGGTGCGGGGCTCGGCGTGCATCCCGATGAGGGCGACCTCGTCGGGAGTGGCGTACATCCGGCTGTAGACATCCACGTAGGGGCTGTCGTAGTCGCCCTCATAGTGGACGAGGCGGTCCGGGTCGCGGCGGCGGGTCCACTCGGCCATCGCCCGGATGTTGTCGCCCTCACCGGCTTCGTTGCCCATCGACCACATGACGATGCTGGGGTGGTTCTTGTCGCGTTCGACCGTCCGCTGGACCCGGTCCATGAGGGCGTCGCGCCAGCGGGTGTCGGCGGACGGGTTGTTCTTCCAGCCGAGCAGGCCGAACCCGTGCGTCTCAAGGTCGCATTCGTCGATCACCCACAGGCCGTACTCGTCGCACAGGTCGAGGAACCGGGCGTCGGGCGGGTAGTGGCTGGTGCGGACCGCGTTGATGTTGTGCTGCTTCATCAGCAGAACGTCGGCACGCATGGTTTCCAGATCGAGGGTGCGACCGGTCTCCGGGTGCCATTCATGCCGATTGACGCCCCTGAAGCGGAGGGGCGAGCCATTGACGGTGATCATCCCGTCGACGATCCGGACGGTGCGGAAGCCTACGGAGAGGGTGACGGTCTCCCCTTCGGAGCGCAGTGTGCCCGCGTACAGCCGGGGCGTCTCGGCCGTCCAGGGTTCGACGTGGGCGATCCTGTGCGGCTCGCCCACGGCCAGGCCGGTGATGCCGAGTTCGGGGATGTCCACCACGGCGGGGACGTCGCACTCGACGAGCAGCAGTCCCTCGCCGGTGCGGTGGTCGAAGTCCGCGTGCACGAAATGGTCGCCGATGGCACCCGCGGGCCGCTCGATCAGGTGGACGGAGCGGAAGATACCGGAGAGCCACCACATGTCCTGGTCCTCGAGGTAGCTCCCGGCGGACCACTGATGGACCCGGACAGCCACTACGTTGCGGCCCTCCCGCAGCGCGGGGGTGGCGTCGAACTCGGCGGGCAGCCGACTGCCGGTCGCCCAGCCGAGTTCCGTGCCGTTCAGCCAGACCGTGAAGTGCGAGTCCACCCCCTCGAACCGCAGCACCCAGCGTGTGCCGGGAGCGACAGAGTCGAGAACGAACTCCCGGCGGTACTCGCCGGTGGGGTTGTCCTCCGGCGGGTGCGGCGGATCCACCGGGAAGGGGTAGACCACGTTGGTGTAGGCGGGCAGGCCGAAGCGGGCCTCGCTCGTGTCGAGGAGGTCTCCGTTCTCGTCACGCAGGCCTTCCATCTGCCACAGGCCCGGAACACGCATGTGGTCCCATGCCGAGTCGTCGAACCCGGCCTCCTGAAACCCTTCGGTCATCTCCCGGACCGAAGGCCTGAGCCGGAACCGCCACCGACCGTCCAGATCGATCCTCCGGACGTCGCTGCGGGCGCTCGCCCTCGGCGCCAGACGCCCCTCGCCGGGACTGAACGAGGCAAGCCGTTGGCTCGTAGGGGTGTGCAGGGTCATGGAACGCCCTCCGTGGCGGGGTCGAATGGTTGGTGTGTCCTTCGGGCCTGGTACTCGGCCGGTGGCCCTGAGACGAGTGCGACTGCTAAGCGACTGCGACTACTTGAGAAAGCGCTTGCTATACCGGCATACGTGGGTGAACGAGCGCGCCGGCGGCATGCGCTCTCGCGCTCGGAAGGCCTACGGCATGGGGGCCAGATCGAGCCGGACGGGCTCGTCGCGGTCGCAGTGCAGTCTGCCGTCGACGACTCGTGCGGCGGCGACCTGGAGCGAGGAGCGGCGGGTGGCCAGGGTGCCGTCGTCATCGTTGGTGTATGCGGGGCGGCCGGGATGTGTGAAGTAGAAGATGTAGGCCGTCTCCCCCTGGACGACCACGTCGGCATGGAGGCCGATGTTGCCGTCGTCAGGACGGCTGCCCGGCGAGTCCAGGATCAGTCCCTGGTGCTCCCAGGTCGTCAGGTCGTCCGACCGCAGCACTCCCTGTCCGCGCCACTCGTCGACGATCATCCAGTAGTGGCCGCCCAACTCGAAGACGTTGGGGCCCTCGTGCCCACGGTGATCGAGCACCACGCCGGTGGGCCGCCAGTGGTAGAGGTCGGGGCTGTCGGCGGCGCAGGTGATCGAGCCCCGGGAGCCGTCCTTGAACCACATCCGCCAGCCACCGCCGGGCAGTGGGTACACGCATGCGTCGATGACCTGGTCGGCGTCGAGGTCGAGCTCCCCGTGATACGTCCACTCCAGCATGTCGGCGCTGGTGTAGTGACGGATGTGGGCGGCTCCGGTCCAGGAGTCGGGTACGCCGCGGATGTAGCTGACGTACATGTGGTACAGGCCGTCGTGCCAGATGATCTCCGGTGCCCAGAAGGTGTTTCTCCCCCACTCGGTGTCCAGGCCGGTGAGCGTGCCCCGGTATGTCCAGGTACGGCCGCCGTCCGCGGACGATGCCACGCCCAGGTCGGTACCGTGCACCCAGGCGAAGCCGGGGCCTGGGGCTGCGGCGCGGCGGTTGGTGTAGACGAGCCACCATTCGCCGCTTTGGCGGTGGTGGACGACGACGGGGTCTGCCGCCCCGTCATATACGGGGTCGCGGAACAGGGGGGCGTCGGCTACGGCGTTCACCGGTGGTCTCCCTTGTCTGTGGAGTGGTCTGAAGAACCGGGGCGGTGCGGCGGCGGCACCCGCTTCCCGGTCGGCGGCCAGGCGAGGCGAGGCATGAGGGTGGGCACGGGGGAACACGGAAGGGCCGGCCTGTGGCAACGGCGGTCAGCGCCGCGGGACCTCGGGAGGCTGGACCGACGGGCTCGGCAGGGCCGGCGATCGTACGCCTTGCCCGAGAACGCGGGAGGAGCTCTCCCTCCCCGACGGCCACGCCCGGTTCACGGCCCGCTCAGCCGCCTGTCGACTCCCGGATCACGAGGGAGAAGGAGCTGACGAACTCTTCGTGCTCCGCCCCGGGCCTGGTCTCCTCGATACGCCTGATCAGGAGGTCGACCGCCCGTTCGGCCATCGCGTCGTGGTCGGGGTCGACGGTGGACAGCGCAGGGACGAGGAACTCGCTCTCCTTGACGTTGTCGAAGCCGATGACCTTCACCTGATCCGGCACCCGCACCCCCGCATACGCCAGGCCCCGCAGCGCACCCATGGCCACGGAGTCGTTCACGCAGAACAGACCGTCGAAGTCGAGCCTGCTCTCGACCATCTCCCGGGCCCGTTCGACGCCTTCGGCCATGTCCGGCCTGTCCACCGTCTGGATCAGAGCCGGATCCGCCGGCAGGCCGGCCTTCTCCAGCGCCTGCCGGTAGCCCCTGAGCCGGAGGCTGGAGGTGTCGACTTCGTCGACGCCACCGCACAGGATCGCGATCCGTCGGCAGCCCCGCTCGATCAGGTGGCCGGTGGCCGCCTCGGCGGCGTCGACATTGGGCATGACGACATGGTCCACCGGACCGCCGAAGATCCGCTCGCCCAGGATGACCACCGGGTGATCCACCTTGAGGCGCTCGGCATCGGCCGGCCCCAGTCCTGCGGCACTGAGGATGAGCCCGTCATAGAGACGGTTACGTGACAGCGACAGCGCGGCGAGTTCGTTCTCCCGCGAAGCGCCGGTCTGCTCGATGCTCACCCGTAGGTTGTGGCGCTCGGCGGCGGCGATGATGGTGGCGGCGAGCCGGCTGTAGTACGGGCTGTTCACCTGGGGGACGGCGAGGCCGATGGTGCCGGTGCGGCCCTTGCTGAGATTGCGGGCCGCGACGTTGACGCGGTAGTCGAGGCGGGCCATCGCCTCGAGGACCTTCTCTCGCGTTGCCGAGCGCACGTTCGGATGATCGTTGATGACGTTCGAGACGGTCATCGCCGAGACTCCGGCCGCCTTAGCGACATCCCGAATCGTTGCCACGTTCGCCCCTGGTCTGCGGTCTTGGGTCTCACCCGGATACTGCGCCCGGCATTTGTCTGTGCCGTGCCCCAGTAAAAAGGAATTCTTTCTCTGGCACGGAAAGACAGCGCACAGGATCCCATACGTTTTTCTGCCCTGTGTCGGCATGAGTGATTCAGGGCCCCGTCTCGGCTCACATCTCGCGAGCCGTGCGGCAGTGTGCGCTCGTTCATGAAGGCCCCGTGAGCGACGACCTCGTCCTCGGTCACGGGGGTGCCGTCCCGGCCGCTCGCCTGGCGGACCGGTTCCGTCCCTCCAGCCGCGGTCGCCGGCGAAACAGCCGTCCGGCCGACGTGAGTTGGGGATGTCCGGGATGCGCCGGGGCCGCACGAAGCCCAGGCGGATGCCGCCCCTGCTGAACATCGGCGAGTCCTGCTCGCCCCGTAGGCCGCCGTGGCCGCAGCGGCCCAGCTGCTCGGTGACGTGGCCTTTCAGGTTGCGGCTGATCTTCGGTCGCTCGATGCCGAGGGTGATGACCACGGTGGGAGTTGGCACGGACGTACTCCAGCGGTGATGTGGTGATGCGGTGGCGTGTTCGGACCTCGGGCCGTCGGGCCGTCGGGTTGCGAGCAGGGGCAGTACGGCTTGGCCGGCCACGCGGCTCGCTGTCGGGTCAGTAATGACCCACTGTGCGGGGCTTGCTTGTACCGGTAAAAAACCTGCCACCGTGATGCCCCAGGCGTCAAGAGCCGTGCACCGGCTTGCTCGGCCTTAGGACCGTCAGCCCGCGCCGACGGGGTAATCCAACCCTCTTGACACCCTCGAATGGACCCACCTAATGTTCGCCGAAGTCTTTCAGCGACCGGTTTCGCGGTGCGGCCATTGCCGGACCTATTTCCGCCGAGCCGACGAGCCGGGACTGTCTCCCCCAACACTCACAACTGCCGCGCCGGCGGAAGCCGACGGTGGGAGAGGTGCGCGATGAAGCGACCCTGAAGATGCCCGGCAGCCGCCGGGACACCCGTGCCACTGCCCGTGTTCCCAATGAAGCGCCGGACGCAGGACCAGCCTGGTCCTTCCTCCGTCCTCGGGCATTCCGTTCAGCTACGGCGTTCACTGCCTCGCTCGACACCGGGAGCCTGCCCGCGCATGGGCAGCGCTGCCGACCGCCCCTGGGACGGGGCGGCGTCTGATCCCGTCGACGAACCGAGGCGCAGCCCGCACCGTGCAAGAGGCCCCGCACCGCGGCTGAGTGCAGACCGCGCGCTCCCGTCCGCTCTCCTCATGCCTTCCTGCGCGCAGCACTCGTCTGTCCGCATCCCCTGTATGCATCCGCACGAAAGGTTTCACAGGCATGCCTATCTCGTCCTCAGTCTCTCTCGACAGACGGCGTTTCCTCGCCGTCTCCGCCGGTGCCGCGCTCGGCGCGTCCGCGCTGTCCGCCTGTGCCGCTTCCGTCGACAACGGGAGTGGTTCCGGCGGCAACGGTTCGGGCGGTGGTGGCGGTAAAACGACGCTCACCGTCATGAGCAACGACAGCGAGCTGGGCAGTAAGGAGGTCATCGCGTACGCGGAGCAGACGCTGGGTGTGAAGATCAGCCTCGTCAACTATGACCCGACGAAGCTGAACGCCATGCTGGCCAGCAAGAACCCGCCGGACGTGGTGCGCGGCTACGGTGCACTGGACACGCCGTACTTCGCCGCTCGCGGGCTGATGACCGATCTGGACCCCTACTTCGCCAAGAGCTCGGTGCTCAAGGTCTCCGACCTGGACCCGGTCAATGATCTGTGGCGTTTCGACGGCAAGAAGCAGGGGTCGGGCCCGCGCTATGGCTTCACGAAGGACTGGAGCCAGGACGCGATGTTCTGGTACCGCACCGACATGTTCGACGCGGCGAAGCTGGACTACCCCAGCGACAGCGAGCCGCTGTCGTACGACGAGTGGCTGGATCTGGGCAAGCAGCTGGTCAAGCGGCGGCTGGGCAAGGTGAAGGTCTACGGCATGAATGCCGGGGGCGGCAACATCCAGATGTTCCAGGGGATGACGGCCTCGGCGGGCGGCAGCCTGTTCGCCGATGACCTGGCTTCCGTCGACTTCTCCTCGCCCGAGGCGCTGAAGGCGCTGAGCTGGTATCTGGAGTACGCCAAGGCCAACATCGGCCCGAGCCCGGTCAACCCGAACCCGGACGGCTGGGACTGGCCCACCTACCAGGCCAACCGGATGGCGATGGCCAGCGACGGCTACTGGTTCGGCGGGTCCATCGGCGGCGACGCCAAGCTCGCCAAGGTCTCCCGTTTCGCGCCCGCGCCGCAGCTGGGCAGCCACCGCATCAGCCCCTGCTTCGGCGCGACCGGCTACTGGATCCCCAAGGAGGCCAAGAACAAGGACGTCGTCTGGAAGCTCTTCGAGTGGTACATGGGCGGCAAGCCGGCCAAGGACCGGGCCGGCGGCGGCTGGGGTATCCCGGCGCTGAAGTCGCTGCACTCGATGATGCCGCAGGCCACGCCCTACCAGAAGCAGGCCTATGAGGTGCAGCAGCAGGAGCTGTCGTACCTGCAGGTGATGTCGATGACCCCGTACGTGCAGTCGACAGCCCTGGACGCGGTGATCAACAAGGTGCTGCCGGGTGCGGTCAAGTCCGGCACCTCGGCAGGGAAGGTCGCGGACGCGCTGAACAAGCAGATGAACGCCGCGATCGCCCAGGGCAAGGAGCTGGTGGGGTGAGCAGCGGACAGCTCCTGAAGGACTCCGCCCGGGTCGTGCCGTCCCCGTCGGGGGCGGCCGCCCGCCCGCGCCGCAAGCGGCTCTCCCTCAGGCAGCGCAGGATGGGCGCGTTCTACGCGTTCACCGGCCCCTGGGTGCTGGGCTTCATGGCCCTGACGGCCTACCCGCTCGGCTACGCGCTGTGGCTGAGCTTCACCAACTCCGACGGCCTGTCCAACCGCAGCCGCTTCGTCGGCCTGGCCAACTACAAGGAGGTCTTTTCCGACCCGGACACGCTGGCCTCCCTGGGCCGTACCGCGCTGTTCACCGGAATCACCGTGCCGCTGTCGATCCTTGCGGGACTGATCCTGGCGGTGCTGGTCAACCAGCCCATCCGCGCCCGCGGCCTGTTCCGCACCCTGCTCTATCTGCCCGCCGTCGTCCCGCCGGTCGGCGCGGCACTCACCTTCAAGCTCATCTTCGACCGCGACTCGGGCGCGGCGAACGGCCTGCTGGACCTCCTCGGCATCAACGGCATCACCTGGCTGACCGATCCCTACGCCCGCTGGGTACTGATCGTGCTGACGATGTGGGGCGTCGGCAACGTCATGATCGTCTCGCTGGCCGGCCTGCAGGACATCCCCAAAGAGCTCCTCGAGGCGGCGCGGGTCGACGGCGCCAACTCCTTCCAGTCCTTCACCCGCATCACCCTGCCGCTGCTCAGCCCGGTGATCTTCTTCCAGGTCGTCACCGGAATCATCGTGTCGCTGCAGAGCTTCGCGCCGCTGCTGATCGCCCTCAACCCCACCCCGGCAGGGGTGACGTCCGTCCCCCAGAGCAACTACTTCTACATGATCGACGTTTTCGCCCAGTTCTTCGCCAACGGACGCTACGGCTACGCCTCGGCGATGCTGTGGGTCCTCTTCGCGATCATCGTCTTCGTCACCTTCCTGCTCTTCAAACTCAGCAAGGGCGCCGTCTTCTACTCCGTGGAGCCGGAATCGGCGAAGAACAAGCCCCGCACGATGGGAAACACGTGATGGTCTTCGCCCGCCGCAGTGCGATCTACATGCTCCTGGTGGCGCTGCTCGCGCTCTTGCTCAGTCCCTTCGGCTGGCTGGCGATCACCGCACTCAAGGACGCCTCCGAGCTGCGGGTTCTCCCCATCCACTGGTGGCCCCACGACCCGAGCCCGGACAACTTCGCCGGGGCGCTGACCACGTTCGACTACCTCGGCTACGCCCGCAACTCCTTGACCATCGCCACGATCTACGCCGTGCTGGTCACCCTCGCCTCGGCGTGGGCCGGATTCGGCTTCGCCCGGCTCAACGCCCCGGGCAAGCGGGCCATCTTCGGCGTCCTGATGTCGACGATGATGCTGCCGTCGATCATCACCCTGATCCCGACCTACCTGATGTTCTCCGAACTCGATCTGGTCAACACCTACATGCCGTGGGTGCTGTGGGGACTGTGCGGCGCACCGTATCTGATCTTCCTGTTCCGGCAGTTCTTCAGCAACATGCCCAAGGAACTGGAGGAGGCGGCGATCGTCGACGGCTGCGGCACCTTCCGGATCTTCCTACGGATCTTCCTGCCGCAGTCGTGGCCGGTCATCGCCACCAGCATGATCCTGTCCTTCAGCTGGACTTGGGGCGACTACATCGGCCCCGCGCTGTTCCTGGACGACGCGCACACCACACTCGCGGTGAAGCTCGCCAACGGCTACGTCAACGCGCACGGCGAACCGATGCCCAACCTCGTCGCCTCGGGCGCCGTGATGTACGTCGTGCCCGTGCTCGTGCTGTTCCTGATCATGCAGCGCGGCTTCGTCTCCGGAATCGCCACCTCGGGACTGAAATGACGGGCGCCTGGGCAGCACCGCGCAGACGCACGTGCACGCACAGGCAGAGCACACCGGCCACGCAAAGTTACGTATAGATCCAAGTTTTGGGTTCAAGGGCCCACAAGCTTCTTCAGCGGCCCTTGAGAAGAACAGAGGAAATCCCTTGTCCTACAACATCCGCGCGGGCGGCCTGGAACGCCACACGGCCGAAGAGATCCTCCGCATCGAGCCCTGGGGGCCGCACGCGGTCCGGGTGCGGGCCTCCTCGGGGACCGTCGATCCCGCGGCCCCCGGCGCGCTGGACAACCCCCCGCCCTCCCCCGACGCCGAGTTGTCCGTATCCGACGAGGGCTCCGCCCGCCTGGTCAACGGCCGCCTCGCCGTCGAGGCCGCGGTGGACGGCAAGTTGAGGTTCCTCGACGCCGCCTCGGGCCGTGAACTGCTCGCCGACAAGACCCCGTACCACCACCACGGCGGTCCCCGCGTCCACGCGGCGGGCGGCCGTACGGAACAGCACTTCGAGGGGTACGAGGGTGAGCGGCTGCACGGCCTCGGGCAGCATCTGCACGGGCTCCTGGACCAGAAGGGCTGTGTGATCGACCTCGTCCAGGGCAACACCGTCGCCACCATCCCCTTCCTGCATTCCTCGCGCGGCTACGGACTGCTGTGGAACAACCCCGCCACCGGCCGTGTCGAACTGGGCACCGACACGACCCGGTGGGTCGCCGACGGCGGCGGGCGCGTCGACTACTGGGTCACCGCGGGCGACACCCCGGCCCAGATCATCGACGCGTACACCCTGGTCACCGGACGCCCGCCCCTCCTCCCCGAGTGGGCGTCCGGTTTCTGGCAGTCGAAGCTGCGCTACCGCACCCAGGACGAACTCCTCACGGTGGCACGGCAGTACAAGGAGCGCGGGCTGCCGCTGTCCGTCATCGTCTGCGACTTCTTCCACTGGCCGAACATGGGCGACTGGCGTTTCGAGGAGAGCGAGTGGCCCGACCCCGCCGCCATGGTCAAGGAGCTGACCGAACTCGGGGTGCGGCTCGCGGTCTCGGTGTGGCCGACCGTCGAGCCCGGCAGTGACACCTTCGACGAACTGCGCGCGTCCGGACACCTCGTACGGGACGCGGACGGCTGCCTCCTCACCTTCCCGTGGCCGTCGCGCAGTGCCGAGGAGCCGATGCGCCCGATGGCGTACTACGACGCCACCCACCCCGGAGCACGCGCCGCGCTGTGGCAGCGGCTGAACGACAACTACCGTTCGCTGGGCGTGAGTTGCTTCTGGCTGGACGCCTGCGAGCCCGACCTGAGCCGGGAGGTCGCCGAGCGCGCCGTCTACGCGGCCGGGCCGGCCGCCGAGGCCGCGCACCTCTACCCCGTGCTGCACACCCGTACGGTCGCCGAGGGCCTGGCCAAGGCGGGCGACGACCGGCCGCTGTCCCTGGTCCGGTCCGCGTGGGCCGGCAGCCAGAAGTACGGGGCCGCGCTGTGGTCCGGCGACATCCCCACCACCTTCGACTCCCTGTCGCGCCAGATCAGGGCCGGGCTGAACGTCGCGATGAGCGGCATCCCCTGGTGGAACACCGACATCGGCGGCTTCGGCGGCGGCAACCCGGACGACCCCGCCTATCGCGAGGTGCTGATCCGGTGGTTTCAGTACGGCACCTTCAGCCCCGTCATGCGCCTGCACGGCGACCGTGAGCCCAACCACCCCACGTTCTCCGCGGACATGAGCGGCGGGCCGAACGAGGTCTGGTCCTACGGCGAAGAGGCGTACGGCATCCTCCGGGAGCACCTGCAACTGCGCGAGCGGCTGCGCCCGTACCTGAGGGAGCTGTCCGAGGAGGCCCACCGCACCGGCGCCCCGCCGATGCGCCCGCTGTTCTTCGGCTTCCCCGAGGACGAGCGCGCCTGGGACGTGGACGACCAGTTCCTGCTCGGTCCCGATGTGCTGGTGGCGCCCGTGTACGAGGCGGGTGCGCGGACCCGCCGGGTGTACCTGCCGTCCGGGACGCGCTGGCTCGACCCGGTCACCGGAAGCGTGCTGGAGGGCGGTACGACGCTCGACGCGGACGCCCCGCTGGAGCGCATCCCCGTCTTCGTACGCGAGGGGGCATCGGTCGCGGCACGGTTGAGCTGACCAAACCCCTGTGGCCTCCTCGGACTTCTCGGCACCGTGGGGGACACCGTCACCCGGCCCGAGGGGACCTCGACCTCGCCCCTCGGGCCCACTGCCGGAAATCACCGTCGGCGCAGCCCCCGCCCCCTCTCGGTCGGCCACCGGCAGGCGAAGGCCGCCCGCGTCCCGGCACCCCTGCGTCCTCGCCGAACCGTGACGCTCCTCCGCACGAAAGACAGGAAAGCCATGCACTCCGTACGCCCTTCCGGGGGCGACACGACCTCGCCCACGCCGGCCCTGGTCGCGCTCCCCGACCGCGGGATCCATGACACCGCTCCCGCCGATTCGTGGACCGACGGCTTCCTCATCGGCAACGGCGAATACGGGGCCGTGGTGTACGGGGACCCGGCGCTGGAGAAGATCGTCTTCGACCACCACCGCCTCGTCCTGCCGAACGGCACCCGCGACGTCACCCCGCCGGTGCTCGCCGGCCGGCTGGAAGGGGTGCGGGACAAGGCGCTGGCCGGGGACTACGCCGGAGCCTGTCGGGACTTCGCCGCCGGGTGGGAGCTGCGCTGGACACAGACCTATCACCCCGCCTACGAGCTGCGGATCGCCACCGCGGAGGACCCCGTCGCCGACGAGTACGTCCGGGTCACCGACTTCCGCACGAGCGAGGTCACCTCCGCCTGGGCGGACGCGCACGGCGCCTGGTCCCGCCGGGTCTTCGTCTCCCGCGCCGACCGGGTCGTCGTCCACGAACTGGTGCCGGCCCCGGGCCGTACCGTCGACGTCACCCTGGGCGTGCACACCGCGCTCGACGACGCCGCGACCATCCACAGCGGGGGCGACACCCTGCACACGCGCATGACGTTCACCACCCTGGCCGACGTCGGTGAGGGCTCCGGCTGGCTGAACCTGCGCGGTACCTACCCCGAGGGACTGGGCGCCCACGGCTACGAGGGCGTCACCCGCGTCGTGCCGACCGGCGGCACGGTCGCCGTCAGCGGCTCGACCGTCGTGGTCACAGGGGCGGCCAGGCTCACTCTCCTGACCCGACTGGACAGGTACGAGACACCCACCGCCTGGGACGCCAGGCCCCTGCACGCGGGGCTGGCCGCCCTGGAAGCCGACTACGGGACTCTCCTCGCCCGCCATACGAAGATCCACTCGGAACTGTACGACCGCTCCCGCCTCGACCTGAACGTCCCCGAGGCCGACCGTCGGCTGTCGACCACCGAGCTGATCGCCCGTCAGAATGCCGACCGCGGGGTCATCGACCCTGCGCTGCTGGAGCGGCTCTACGACTGCGGCCGCTACCTCTTCCTCAGCTCCAGCGGCATCCTGCCACCCCGTCTGACCGGCATCTGGACGGGCGCGTGGACCGCCGCCTGGGCCGGTGACTTCACCACTGACGCCAACGTCAACCTCCAGGTCGCGGGCGGCAACATCCTCGACCTCACCGAGGCCATGGAGGGCTACTTCGACCTGATCCTCGGTCAACTGGACCATTGGCGCACCAACGCCAGGAACCTTTACGGCGCCCGCGGCTTCCTCGCCCCCTCCCGTACCGACGGCGAGTACGGCCACATGCTGCACTTCAACGGCGGCGACTTCCCCGGCCACTGCTGGACGGGCGGCGCCGACTGGCTGCTCCACCCGCTCCTGGAGTACTACGAGGTCACCGGCGACCAGGCGTTCCTGCGTGACAAGCTCGGCCCCGCGTTGATGGAACTTGCCCTGTTCTACGAGGACTTCCTCACCCGCGGGGATACGAACGGCAAGGCGGTCTTCGTGCCGTCCTTCTCCATGGAGAACGCCCCGGGCAGCACGGGCGAGCACCTGTCCGTCAACGCCACCGGCGACATCACGGCCGGCAGACATGCCCTCCAGGCCGCCATCGACGCCGCGGGCGCCCTCGGCGTCGAACAGGGCAGCGGCGAGGGCGTCGAACGCTGGACGGCGCTGCTCGGCAGGATCCCCGACTACCGGATCAACGAGGACGGCGCGCTCGCCGAGTGGTCCTGGCCCGGTCTGACGGACCGCTACGACCACCGCCACATCCAGCACCTGTACGCCGCCTGGCCCCTCCACGAGATCAACCCGGAGGAGCGTCCCGACCTCGTGCCCCCGGCACTCAAAGCGCTCGAACTGCGCGGAGACCAGAACCTCTCCGCACACGGCAGCCTGCACCGCGCCCTAGCGGCCGCCCGGCTCAAGGACGGCGCGCAGGTGTACGACAACCTCCGGAAGATCATCGGCGGTGACATGCTCTTCCGGTCGCTGATGACCTCCCACAACCCCGGCCGGGACATCTACAACGCCGACGCGGCGAACGCCCTGCCCGCCGTACTGGCCGAAGCGCTGCTGTACTCCCGGCCCGGCGTCCTGGAACTCCTCCCCGCCCTGCCCGAGCAGTGGGACAAGGGCACGATCACCGGCATCCGGGGCCGCGGCGGCATCCGCGTGCACAGCCTGGACTGGGATCTGTCCGACGGCACCACGACGGTGACCGTCACCTCGGACCGGACCCAGGACGTCACGCTGATCAACCGCCGCGGCATCACGGCCGTCACCACCTCCGCACAGGTCGGTCCCTCCATGCTGGGCCCGCATGCCCGGAGCATCTCCCTCACCGCCGGGCAACACACACGGATCACGATCTCCCTGCCGACGGGCACGTCGCCCCAAGCGCACCGCAGGCCGGAGCAGAACGGACACGGCGAGGGCGCCTGAAGCCGCTGACCAGCGAGGACACCGCCCAGGGCGCTTCGGCGCGTGCGCCGGTGTCCATCGCGAGGCCCGCGGATCCCCGCTCCCTCCGTACCTGCCCCCCTCACCACACTCAGGAGTGTTTGTGTATCAGCCGAAACCGGTCTACGTCGGCTATCTGTTCGTCTATTTCGTCGGCAACCCGTCAGTCGACGACGAACGGATCCGGATGGCACTCAGCCACGGCAACGACCCGTTGCACTACCGGGAACTGAACGACGGAGAACCCGTCCTGGCCTCCAGCCTCGGCACCGGGGGGGTACGCGACCCCTTCGTGATCCGCTCCCCCGACGGCGACAGGTTCCACCTGATCGCCACGGATCTGCAGACATCCGGCGACGCCGAGGAGCAGGTGCGGCTCACCTGGGACAGAGCCGAGCGCGCCGGCAGCAAGTCGATCGTGGTGTGGGACTCCTCCGACCTGGTGAACTGGACCGGTCAGCGCCTCGTCAAGGTGTCCCCCGACACCGCCGGCAACACCTGGGCGCCGAAGGCCTGTTACGCGGACGAACTCGGCACATACGTCGTCTTCTGGGCCTCGAAGCTCTACGCGGAGGACGACCCCGATCACACGGGCACGACGTACAACAGGATGCTGTACGCCACGACCACGGACTTCCGCACCTTCAGCGAGCCCACCCTCTGGCACGATCCGGGGCACGCCGTGATCGACTCGGCCGTGATCAAGCACAACGGGGTGTACTACCGCTACACGAAGGACGAGCGGGACCAGACGCCTTCCGTGCCCACCGCGAAGCTCATCATCGCCGAGAGGTCCCGCGAACTGACCTCCACCACGTATGACTTCGTGGCCGACCGCATCGGCGAGGGGGACATCAGCCGTGGTGAGGGCCCGGCCGTGTTCAAATCGAACATGGAGGAGAAGTGGTACATGTTCATCGACGAGTTCGGGGGGCGCAACTACGTCCCGTTCGAGACGACCGATCTCGACTCCGGGAAGTGGATCCCGTCGACGAGCTACCGACTGCCCCCTGAGGCCAAGCACGGCTCGGTGCTCCCCCTCACCCAGGCGGAGTACGACCGGCTGCTGAGTGCTTACGGCGGTCAAGAGAGCGATTCCTGATCACGCACGATCAGTCGCGATGCTCTCCGCCGCAGGCCGGCAAGGTTCGAACGAAGGAAACGAGCACCCATGCAGTCACTCCCCCGCAACGCGGTATGCCTTCTCCCCGGCCCGTTCCTGGACGCACAGGCCACCTCTCTCGACCACCTGCTGTCCCTCGACACCGACCGGCTCCTCGCGCCCTTAGGGCGCGAGGCCGACCTGCCGCCGGTCGCCGAGTCCTACGGCAACTGGGAGAATGCGGGTCTCGACGGCCACACCGTCGGGCACGCGCTGTCGGGTGCCGCTCTCATGAGCGCGGTGACGGACGACCCCCGGCCGAGAGCCATGGTCGAGCGTCTGGCCCTCTGACTGCCCGAGCCTCGGCCTCCGTAGCAGGGACCCACTCACCTCCCGGGGCCACAACCGCCCCGGCGTCCGGGCCACGCCGGGCGGATGCGCCGCCCTCCTCGCCATTTCCTTCTGTTACACGTCCTTGAAAGGCAGACATGTCCGACCAGAGCGTCACCCCCGCGCGGTTCACCCTCAACTCGGCCTTCGACATCGGCGCCGTCCATCCCCGCCTGTACGGATCGTTTGTCGAGCACCTGGGCCGCTGCGTCTACACCGGCATCCACGAACCCGGCCACCCAGCCGCCGACGCCGACGGCCTGCGCCAGGACGTCCTTGCGCTGATCCGGGAGCTGGGCGTCACCACCGTGCGCTACCCGGGCGGCAACTTCGTCTCCGGCTACCGCTGGGAGGACTCCGTGGGACCTCGTGAGGACCGGCCGGTCCGGCTGGACCTCGCCTGGAAGTCCACCGAGACCAACGAGTTCGGCCTCGCCGAGTTCATGGGCTTCTGCGCCAAGACCGGCATGGAGCCCATGATGGCCCTCAACCTCGGCACCCGCGGGGTGGAGGAGGCCCTGCACCTGCTGGAGTACAGCAACCACCCGGGCGGCACCGAGCTGTCCGACCGCCGTGCCGCCCACGGCGCCAAGGAGCCGTACGGCATCAAGATGTGGTGCCTGGGCAACGAGATGGACGGGCCCTGGCAGACCGGACACAAGACGGCGGAGGAGTACGGGCGGCTCGCCGCCGAGACCGCCCGCGCCATGAGGATGATCCAGCCCGACCTGGAACTGGTCGCCTGCGGGAGCTCAGGCTCCCGTATGGAGACGTTCGCCGCCTGGGAGGCGACCGTCCTGGAGGCCTCCTACGACCTGGTCGACTACGTCTCCCTGCATGCCTACTACGAGGAGATCGACGGCGACCGGGACTCCTTCCTGGCCTCCGCCGTCGACATGGAGCACTTCATCGAGTCGGTCGTCGCCACCTGCGACCACGTCGGAGCGCGCCTGAAGTCCAAGAAGAAGATCAACCTCTCCTTCGACGAGTGGAACGTCTGGTACCAGACGCGGCCGAACCCGCACCAGGTCGAGGACTGGCAGCAGGCCCCGCGCATCCTGGAGGACGTCTACACCGTCACCGACGCCGTGGTCTTCGGCTCCCTGCTCATCACCCTGCTGCGGCACGCCGACCGGGTCACCTCCGCCTCGCTCGCCCAGCTCGTCAACGTCATCGCGCCGATCATGACGGAGCCGGGCGGCGCCGCCTGGCGGCAGACCACCTTCTTCCCCTTCGCCCAGGCCTCCCAGTACGGACGCGGCCGGGTGCTGCGCGTCGAGGTGGACAGCCCCACGTACACCACCGCCACGTTCGGTGAGGTGCCGCTGCTGCACGCCACCGCCGTGACCGACGACGAGACCGGCGCCGTCACCGTCTTCGCCGTCAACCGCAGCCAGACGGACACTCTGCCGCTGAGGATCGACCTGCGCGGCGTCGGCGCCCACACCGTGGCGGAGCACCTGGTCCTGGCCGACAGCGACCCGGAGGCCACCAACACCGCGGACCGGCCCGACCGGGTCACCCCGCACCCCGCCACCGGCACCACCGTCTCCGACGGCGTCCTCCACGCCGAACTCGAACCGCTCTCCTGGAACATGATCCGGCTGCCCGGCCAGGAGGACTGACCACTCCGACATACCGACTGCCCATGGGCCGCTGCCACCGCCGTCGTCCACGTCGCGGACACCGGCTCATGGGCCCGCATGCGGCACGAACACACTCACGCCCGGGACGAACCGATGACAACCGTTGCCCGACCCCTGTTCCGAGACCCCATGCACGACGGCGCGACCGACCCCACTGTCATCTGGAACCGGCAGGCCGGCGGGTGGTGGATGTTCTACACGAGCCGACGCGCCGCCGATGAACGACGTGAGCTGGGTGCACGGGACCGACATCGGGATCGCGTCCTCTGCCATCACCTGACCGATTGTGCCCACCGCTCAGTCGGGTGACGCAGAAGAGGATTTCGCCCTTACGAGCACGTCGCCTACGGCAACTACGACGCACTGACGAACTCGTCCCTGAGCAGGCCCCCTGTAGCAGCCGCTTCCCCGCAGGGCCGAAGCATTCGAGCGAAGGAAACAAGCACCCATGCAGTCACTCCCCCGCAACGCGGTACGCCTTCTCCCCGGCCCGTTCCTGGACGCACAGGCCACCGCCCTCGACTACCTGCTGTTCCTCGACACCGACCGGCTTCTCGCGCCCTTGCGGCGCGAGGCCGGTCTACCGCCGGTCGCCGAGTCCTACGGCAACTGGGAGAAATCGGGTCTCGACGGCCACACCGTCGGGCACGCGTTGTCGGGTGCCGCTCTCATGAGCGCGGTGACGGACGACCCCCGGCCGAGGGCCATGGTCGAGCGTCTGGTTCAGGGCGTCGTCGAGTGCCAGGACGCCCTGGGCACCGGCTACGTCGGGGGCATTCCCGACGGCGTTCGGCTGTGGCAGCGGGTCGCCGCAGGCCAGGTGGAGCGGGGCTCTTTCGAGCTCGGTGGTGCCTGGGTGCCGTGGTACAACCTGCACAAGCTCTTCGCCGGTCTGCTGGACGCCCACCGCCACGCCGGTTCGGACCTGGCGCTGACCGCCGTCCGACGGCTGGCCGACTGGTGGGACCAGTTGGCGGCGGGGATGGACGACGACACCCACGAAGCCATGCTCCGCACGGAGTTCGGTGGGATGTGCGAGGCGTTGGCGGACATCGCCGACGTCACCGGCACGGACCGCTACGCCGCCCTGGCACGGCGCTTCCTCGACCGGTCCCTGCTCGGCCCGCTGTGCGAGCACCGCGACGTCCTCGACGGGATGCACGCCAACACCCAGATCGCCAAAGTCGTCGGGTACCAGCGGCTCGGCGAGGTCGGCGGCGACCCCGGCCTGCGGGACGCCGCACGGTTCTTCTGGCAGACCATGACCCGGCACCGGACGTTCTCCTTCGGCGGCAACTCCGTACGCGAGCACCTGCACCCCCGCGACGACTTCACCTCCGCGCTCCAGTCGCCGGAGGGCCCCGAGACCTGCAACACCTACAACATGCTCAAGCTGAGCCGCGCGCTGTTCCTCGAACGGCCGGATGCCGAGGTGCTCGACCACTACGAGCGTGCGACGGTCAACCACATCCTCTCGTCCCTGCATCCCAAGGGCGGGCTGGTGTATTTCACGCCGGTGCGGCCGGGCCACTACCGCGTGGTGTCGACGCCCCAGGACTGCTTCTGGTGCTGCGTCGGCACCGGGCTGGAGAACCACGCGAAGTACGGCGAGTTGGTGTACACCGCCGAGGGCGGCGACCTGTTCGTCAATCTCTTCATCGCCTCCCGGCTCAGCCTGCCCGAACAGAACCTGGTGCTGGAGCAGACCGGGACAGCCCCGTACGACGATGAGGTGAGACTCGTGGTGCGCGAGACTCCCGCCACCCCCGTGGCGATCCACATACGCGTCCCCGGCTGGCACGAGGGAACGCTGCAGGTCCGTATCAACGGCGCGCAGCCCGAGGGTGGGCCGGCCCCGCTCACGACGCGCCGCGGGGCAGGCGGACAGCCCCTGACGTACGTGCGTCTGGAGCGGCAGTGGCGCGAAGGGGACACGGTCACCGTGCGCCTTCGCCCGCGTATCAGCGCCGAACTGCTCCCCGACGGCTCGCCGTGGGTGTCGTACCGCTTCGGGCCCACCGTCCTCGCGGCCGAGGGCGACCGGGGCGACCTGGCCGGGCACTTCGCCGACGACTCCAGGATGGGTCATGTCGCCGACGGCCCGTTGCGCCCCCTGGAGCACCTGCCCGTCGTGCTCGCCCAGGGCACCTCCGATCTGGCGGCCGGCGTGCGCCGACTCGCCCCGGACCGGTTGGCGTTCGCCCTGGAGCACGTGGACGCGCGACCGGGCGAGTCCGTCACCCTCGTCCCCTTCACCGGCATCCACGACTCCCGCTACCACCTCTACTTCCCCCTGGCGGAACCGGAACGCCTCCAGGAACGGCGGGCGGAGCTGCGTGCGGCCGACGAAGCGGCACTCGCGCTGCACGACCGAACCGTTGACGCCGTTGCCGCCGGCGAGCAACAGCCTGAAAGCGACCACCGGTTCGAGGGGCAGGACACATGGTCGGGCCTCACCGACGGGCTGAGGTGGCGGGCCGCCACCGGATGGTGGTCCTACCGCCTGACAGACCCGGACGGCACCGCCACCAGCCTGCGGGTGACCCACCTCTCGGACCGAAGCGCCGGACCGACCCGCGTGCTGATCGACGGCCATGTGCTGGGCACGATTACGCCCTTGTCGCATCCCGAGGGCAAGGAAATCTCCCAGGTACTCCCGCTGGACGCGAACCGTCGTGCCGGGATCGCCGAGATTCGGTTCGAAGCGGTCGGCTCTGCACCCACCATCCGGCTGCGCGAACTACGCCTGGTGCGCTGACGTGACCGCCGATCGTGGGCGGCACGGGTGTGGCCATCACAGTCCTGACGGCGTATGTCCTCCACTTCGTCGGCTGGTGGCTCATCTTTCGCGGTAACGGTCCCCGCGGCGAGCCAGGGGGCGACGAGTTTCGGGCCGCCGGAGAAGCCGACGAAGAAGTGCGGCTCGACGAAGCCCGTGGTGATCCGGACGTCCGCCTCGGCCTAGTTGCAGGGCACCCTGGCGGGCAGCGCCCGCCCGTCACTTCCGCGCTGTCGTCCCGAAGAGGAGGGGTTCGCCGGAGCGCAGGTGTTCCCTCAGCCACTGCTCGGTGTTGCTCACGTGGAGCAGTGCGGCGGCCTGGCTGAGGGCGGCGTCACGGGTGGACAGGGCGTTGAAGATCGCCTCGTGCTCGGCCAGGGTGCGGCCCGCGGCTTTGTCGTCGACAAGACCGCGCCAGATGCGGGCGCGCAGGGTGCGGCCGGAGATGCCCTCCAGGAGGGTGAGGAGGGTCTCGTTGCCCGTGGCCGAGATGACGGCGCGGTGGAAGGCGGCGTCGTGGGCGTTGAGCTGTTCGACGTCGTCGCGGGCCTCGCGCATGGCGTCCAAATGGTGCTTCACTTCGGCCAGTTGGGCGTCGGAGATTCGGGTGGCGGCAAGGGCCGTGGCGAGCGGCTCGAGGAGCCGCCGTACCTCCATGAGGTCCTGCAGGGCGACCGAGTCGCCCTGCAGCAGTTCCACCGCGCCGCCGAGCCCCTCCAGGAGCAGGCTCGGCTGCAGGCTGGTCACATATGTGCCGTCGCCCCGCCGGACCTCCAGGACCCGCGCGACGGCCAGCGCCTTGACCGCTTCCCGGGCGAGGTTGCGGGACAGTCCCAGCTGGGCGGCCAGGTCCGACTCCGGTGGGAGCTTGGAGCCCGGAGGCAGGGCACCGGTCCGGATCAGCTCACGGATGTCATCAATGGCCTTGTCCGTCAGAGACACCGCTCATCTCTCCCCCCACCGTGCCCCGTGAGCACGTCCGACCTGATCAGCCCCTGAGTGCGGAGGTCGTCCCAGAGGCCGTCCGGGACTTGCTGATCATGGAGTTTCACGTTTCGTCCGACCTGTTCCGCAGTCCGCATGCCGAGGGTGACGTTGATGATACTGGGATGCGTGTACGGGAAAGCGATCGCGGCGGCGGGCAGAGTGGTCCCGTGCGCCGCGCAGACCTCGGCGATCGCCCGGGCCCGGGCGACCAGAGCCGGCGGGGCGTCCTGGTAGTCGTACTTCATGCCCTCGGTGGGCCGGTCACGGGAGAGCAGTCCCGAGTTGAAGACACCCACCGCCACCACGCTCTTGCCCAGGTCCCGTGCGGCGGGCAGAACGTCGTCCAGCCCCGACTGGTCCAGGAGCGTGTAGCGCCCGGCCAGCATCACCACGTCGGCGGCGGTCTCGCGCAGGAAGCGGGCGAGCATCGCCGACTGGTTCATGCCGGCGCCGATCGCGCCGATCACGCCCTGGTCGCGCAACTCCGCCAGCGTAGGCATGGCCTCCTCGGCCGCCTGCCGCCAGTGG
Organism: Streptomyces pseudoechinosporeus; assembly: GCF_054783935.1. Lineage (NCBI taxonomy): Bacteria > Bacillati > Actinomycetota > Actinomycetes > Kitasatosporales > Streptomycetaceae > Streptomyces > Streptomyces pseudoechinosporeus. The sequence continues at coordinate 53,083 of NZ_BAAGPS010000080.1, read as the reverse complement.
TCGTCCGGATCGTGCAGGTACACGATGTCCAGCCGGTCCAGACCGGTGCGCTCCAGCGTGCCCTCGATGGACCGGAGCACGCCATCACTGCTGAAGTCCCACTGCCGGCGCAGGTCGTCCCGTACGACGAAGCCCTCGGTGTCGACGCCACGTGGCTCCTCGTTGGGCACGAGCAGCCTGCCCACCTTGGAGGAGATGACGTACTCGTCGCGCGGGCGGCCTCGCAGGGCGGCGCCCAGGCGGCGCTCGGAGAGGCCGAGGCCGTAGTGCGGTGCGGTGTCGAAATACCGCAGGCCCGCCTCCCAGGCCGCGTCGACGGCGGCGGTCGCGGCGTCGGCCGGGGTGACACGGTAGAGGTTGCCGATCACGGAGGCCCCGAAGCCGAGCTCGGTGACGGAGACGGACGTGTTCTGGATCTTCCGCTGGTGCAAGACGTACTCCTGGGATACGTGCGATGGGGCGCCGGTCAGCGTCTGACGTGGGCCGATCCGCCCGCGATGAGCGCCTCGACCTCGGTGAGCGAGGCCATGGAGACGTCTCCGGGCGTGGTCATGGTGAGCGCGCCGTGGGCGGTGCCGTAGGCCAGGGCACGCTCCAGGCCGGTGCCGCTGAGCAGTCCGTGGATCAGGCCGGCGGCGAAGGCGTCGCCGGACCCGATGCGGTCCAGGACCTGCAGGCCGGGCATCCGCGGGCCGGCGACGAAGCCGCTTTCGGCGGACCAGCCGGCCGAAGACCAGTCGTTGACCCCGGCCGAGGGCACGTCGCGCAGGGTCGTTGCCAGTACTTTCCCCCCGGGCAGCAGGCCGGCCACCTCGGCGAGCGCGTCGGCCGCCTCGTCGGACCCGATGCGCGCCTGTCCCGGGTACGTCCCGGCCAGGCCGAGGGCGCCCATGACGACGTCAGCCTGCCGGGCGAGCCGCAGGTCGACCTCGCGGGCCGCGTCGGCACCGCCCCGGCCGGCCCACAGGCTGGGGCGGTAGTTGGGGTCGTAGGAGACGGTGGCACCGTGGCGGCGGGCCGCGGCCATGGCCTCGTCCGCGACGTCCACCGTGGTGTCGGACAGGCCCGCGAAGATGCCGCCGGTATGGAACCAGCGCACTCCGGCCGAGAAGACGGTGTCCCAGTCGACGTCCCCCTTGCACAGCCGGGAGACGGCGGTGTGCGCGCGGTCGCTGACACCCACCACGCCGCGGACGCCGAAACCGCGTTCGACGAAGTTGAGGCCGTTGCGGGCGGTGCGCCCGATACCGTCGTCGGGCACCCAGCGGATCAGCGATGTGTCGACGCCGCCCTGGAGGATCAGGTCCTCGACCAGCCGGCCCACCGCATTATCGGCGAGCGCGGTCACGACGGCTGTGCGCAGGCCGAAGCAGCGCCGCAGTCCGCGCACGACGTTGTACTCACCGCCGCCCTCCCAGACCTGGAAGGAGCGGGCGGTGCGGATCCGTCCCTCGCCCGGGTCGAAGCGCAGCATCACCTCGCCGAGGGCCACCACGTCGATCACGTCGTGCTCCTCTCCACCGCCTCGGCGGTCAGCCGACGGATGCCCTCGTAGTCGCCTCGCCGTAGGTGGTCGGCGGTGGCCATCCAGCTGCCGCCGACGGCAAGGACCGCCGGGTGGGCGAGGTAGGTTGCCAGGCGGGAAGCGCCGATCCCGCCGGTCGGCACGAAGCGCATCCCGGGGAAGGGAGCCGCGAGCGCTCGCAGTGTCCGCACGCCGCCGAGCGGCTCGGCGGGGAAGAGCTTGACGGTGTCGAGGCCCGCCTTCAGGGCACGCATCAGCTCGGTGGCGGTGGCGATGCCGGGCACCACGGGCACGCCCAGCTCGCGGCACTTCGCAACGACCTCCTCGTCGAAGCCTGGCGAGACGACGAAGCGGGCCCCGGCCGCCACGGCCCGCTCCGCCTGCTCGGGCGTGAGGACCGTACCGACGCCGACGACCAGGCCACCATGCGCGGCCATCTCCTTGAGCACCAGCTCGGCGTCCGGTGTGCGAAAGGTGACCTCGGCGCACCGGGCACCACCCGCCGCAAGCGCGTCGGCCAGCGGGCGGGCGGTCGAGACGCGCCGCACCGTCAGTACCGGCATCACGCGGGCTCCGGCCAGTACGGAGGCCAGGTCGGTGCCGCTCATCGGCCGAGCCATCCGCCGTCGACGGGCAGGACGACGCCGTGGACGTAGGCGGCGGCGTCCGAGGCGAGGAACACCGTGGCGCCCGCCAGGTCGTCGGCGTTGCCCCACCGGCTGGCCGGGACGCGGTCCAGGATCGCCTTGCTGCGCCCCGGGTCGTCCTGCAGAGCCTGGGTGTTGTCGGTGGCGATGTAGCCGGGGGCGATGGCGTTGACGTTCACGCCGTGCGGCGCCCACTCGTTGGCCAGCGCCTTGGTCAGTCCGGCGACGCCGTGCTTGGCGGCGGTGTAGCCGGGAACGGTGATGCCGCCCTGGAAGCTGAGCAGCGACGCCGTGAAGATGATCTTCCCCTGGCCGCGGACCACCATGGCCGAGCCGACCGCCCGGGTCAGCGCGAACTGCGCGTTGAGGTTGACCTGGAGCACCAACTCCCAGTCCGCGTCGCTGTGTTCGGCTGCCGGAGTGCGGCGGATCGTGCCCGCGTTGTTGACCAGGATGTCCACCGGCCGCTCGCGCCCGGCGAGGTCCGCGCCCAGGGCCCGTACGGCGGCCGGATCGGCGAAATCGGCCCGGAGCACCTCGAACGTACGGCCCGCGGCGCGCACGTCCTTCTCCACGGCGCTGCCGGTCTCCTCCAGCGAGGCGCTGACGCCGATGACGTCCGCGCCGGCCTCGGCGAGCGCGCGGGCCATCGCCCGGCCGATGCCGCGCCGGGCTCCCGTGACGACGGCAAGCTTCCCGGTGAGGTCGAAGGCGGTCATACGGCGGCTCCCTGAGCGTCGTCGGTGCAGTCCACCAGGATCTTCATCACGTCGCCGCCGCCCTCCAGGGCCTCGAAAGCGGCCGGTGCCTGGGTGAGCGGCACGACCTTGCTGATCAGCCGCTCGGCCGGGATGGTGCCGTCGTCGACCAGGGCGACCGCCTTCTCGAAGTCGGAGCGGTCGTACAACCGGGCCCCCACCAGGGTGAGTTCGCGCCAGAAGAAGCGGTGCAGGTTGACCTCGCGGGGGCGGGGGTGGATGGCGACGAGACAGAGACGGCCGCGCACTCCCAGTACGTCGACCGCGGTGTCCACGCCGCCCGCCGCGCCGGACACCTCGAAGGCGACGTCCGCGCCCGCGTCCCCGGTCCACTGCCGCACCAGCTCCGGCACGTCGTCGTCGGCCGGGTTCCACGCCGTCAGCCTCAACTCCTCGGCGAGCAGCCGACGGTGGGCGCTCAGCTCCACCACCCGGACCTCGGCGCCCGCGGCCCGCGCGACCAGCGCGATGAGGACACCGACCGGGCCGCCGCCGACCACGACGGCCTTCTCGCCGTTTCGCACGGCGGCCCGGCCCACGTCGTGCACGGCAACCGCCGTCGGTTCGACGAGCGCGGCACGGTCGAGGGGAAGGGAGTCGGGCAACCGGATGAGCGTCGAGGCGGGCACGGTCCAGCGCTGCTGCATCGCGCCCGGGGAGTCGATACCGATGAAGTCGAGGTGCTGGCAGACGTGTTGATGGCCCGCTCGGCAGGCCGGGCAGGAGTCGTCCCAGCGCAGCGGCATCACGGTGACCGCATCACCGGCCTGCCAGCCCTCGACGCCTGGACCCACGCGTACGACGCGGCCGGACATCTCGTGCCCCAGGACGGTGGGCGTGTGGACCCGGGCGTCCATGTCGCCGTGGAAGATGTGCAGATCGGTGCCGCAGATACCGACATAGGCGGGGGCCAGCTCCACCTCACCAGGACCGGGTGGCGCACTGAGTGCGGGAGCCGTGTCCAGGGTGCGGGCGGCCGTGTAACGGACGGCGAGTGTCATCGTGTCGTCAGGGTCCTTTCAGCGCGGACGCCGATGGTCAGCAGCAGGTTGGCGTAGGTACGGATGTCGGCGGTGACGATCGCCAGCGCCAGGTCGGGCGAGCAGGCGGCGTCGTAGAACTCGAAGCGGCCGAGGGTGCCGACCGGGAGGGGCGCCAGCATCGAGCGGTACTCGGCGATGGCGGGCGGCTCCGGTTCGCCTTCGGGCGGCACCATCACATGGGCCGCCTCGACGGGCAGGGCGCGCAGCAGGACGTCGAGCACGGTGGTGACGTCCAGCAGGCCGGGGCCAGGTTGAGGTGGACGGTGCCGGCGCGCTCGCCGGTGGCGGGGCCGGCCGGGTAGTGGCCGTCGGCGAGCGGGACGCGGGCGCCGTGACCGGCGCCGGCCAGGGATTCGAGGATGTCGGGATGCAGTAGTTCGGTCAGGAGCACGGGAGTGTCCTCTCCTTCTTGTCAGGCAGCCGGTGGAAGGCGGTCGCCGTACGGCAGCGCACTGCCTGCTTAGCGCTCTCGGGACAGCCGCCCGGCAACATTCCGACGGCGGCGGCCCAGCGGTCCGGCACGTCAGACACGGGAGGCCCAGACGGGGCCGTCGGGGTAGGCGTACTCCTTGAGGGACTCGGGGTGCATCTCCGCGCCCAGGCCGGGCAGGGTGGGCGCGAGGTAGTGGCCGTCGGCGATGCGGACCGGGTCGACGAAGTGCTCGTGGAGGTGGTCGACGTACTCGATGACGCGGTCCTCGGTCGTGCCGGAGACGGCGACGTAGTCGAACATCGACAGGTGCTGGACCATCTCGCACAGGCCCACGCCGCCCGCGTGCGGGCAGACCGGCACGCCGAACTTCGCGGCGAGCAGCAGGATCGCGATGTTCTCGTTGACGCCGCCGACCCGCGCGGAGTCGATCTGCACGATGTCCACCGCGCCGGCCTGGAGGAGCTGCTTGAAGACGACCCGGTTGGCGATGTGCTCGCCGGTGGCGACCTTGATCGGGCTGACGGCCTTGCGGACGGCGGCATGGCCAAGGATGTCGTCGGGGGAAGTCGGCTCCTCGATCCAGTACGGCTGGTACAGAGCGAGGGCGCTCATCCAATCGATGGCGGGCTGGACGTCCCATCTCTGGTTGGCGTCGACGGCGATGCGGATGGAGTCGCCGACCGTCTCGCGGGCGGTGCGCATGCGCCGTACGTCGTCCTCCAGGGACGCGCCGACCTTCAGCTTGATCTGGGTGAAGCCGTCGGCGACGGCCTCGCGGGCCAGGCGGGCCAGCTTCTCGTCGGAGTAGCCGAGCCAGCCCGGGGTGGTGGTGTAGGCGGGGTAACCGTGCTCCAGCAGCCGTGCGATCCGCTCCTCGCGGCCGGGCTCGGCGCGGCGCAGGATCTCCAGGGCCTCCTCGGGGGTGAGGGCGTCGCTGAGCCAGCGGAAGTCGACCTGGGCGACCAAGTCCTCGGGAGACATCTCGCCGAGGAAGCGCCACACGGGCTCGCCGGCCCGCTTGGCGGCCAGGTCCCAGGCGGCGTTGACCACCGCGCCGGTCGCCATGTGGATGGCGCCCTTCTCCGGTCCCAGCCAGCGCAGTTGGGGATCGTGGACCAGGGAGCGGGCAAACGCTCCGAGGTCGGCGCAGACCTCTTCGACCGAGAGGCCCACCACGTGCGGGGCGAGCGCCTCGATGGCGGCGGCCTGCACATCGTTGCCGCGGCCGGTCGTGAAGGCCAGAGCGTGGCCCTCGAGTCCGTCGTCGGCGTCGGTGCGCAGGACGACGTAGGCGGCGGAGTAGTCGGGTTCGGGGTTCATCGCGTCCGACCCGTCCAGGTGCTCGGACGTCGGGAAACGCACGTCCAGCACGTCCAAGGCGGTGATGCGGACGGAGACCGGGAAAGTGGACGGGGCGGATGACATAGCGGCAACTCCTGTGAGGGCAGGGGCGATACGGCCCCTTGCGACGAGATGTGTGCGGCGGAGGGTTCGGGCGGCCTGGACGGCCGCCCGGTTCACTCCTGGACCTTGCCGCCCGTAATGCGCGAGATGGTCAGCGCGACCAGGATGATCAGGCCGTTGAGGGCGCCGATCCACTGCGCGGGGACGTCGACGACCCTATTGATGGGATGTCTTTATAGAGCTTGACTGGCGCATCGTCTAGCCCTTCGCTCGATCTGCCATAAACTCCCAGTTCATAACGCACTCAAGTATGGACGAGGATGCCCTTGAGGGCAAGATACATCCCATCAATCTCGGTCGCTCAAGTGTGGGAACTGACCATGAAGCGCCTGCCAGACATGGCATGTCTGGGTGCGCGCAATACGCATCAAGAGTGCGGTAAATGGGGCAAACATCTCGGCTGCGCGGTGTTTTTCATCCCTGCACGCTGGTTGACATCCCATGGCGACATGACCGACGTTCATGCGTGGCCCTGCATTCCCCCTGTCCCCTTCCGCATCAGGGATGTGTCCATGTCGAACTTGATCAACAGGCGCCAGTTACTGGCCTCCGCAACCTGCGTGGCCACGGCGGCCGTTGCCGGAGGTGTGTTCAGTGCTGGTGTCGCCGAGGCGGCGCCCAGCAGGTACACGCCCGACTGGAACTCGGTCGACCAGCACCCGCCGGCTCCGGAGTGGTTCCAGGACGCGAAGTTCGGGATCTACTTCCACTGGGGTGCCTTCAGCGTCCCCGCATACGGCAACGAGTGGTACCCGCGCAACATGTACGAGAGCGGGAACAACGCCAACCAGCACCACATCGCGACCTACGGCCAGCCATCAGCGTGGCCGTACCACAACTTCATCAACGGAGCGCGGGACCTGGCGGGCAACACCGTGAAGTTCGCCCCGAAGCTGAAATCGGCCGGCGGGAAGTTCGACCCCGAGGAGTGGGTGCAGTTGTTCGTCGACGCCGGTGCCAGGTTCGCCGGCCCGGTCGCCGAGCACCATGATGGCTTCTCCATGTGGGACAGCCAGGTCAACGAGTGGAACTCGGTGAAGAAGGGCCCAGGACTGGACCTGCTGAAGCTCTTCTCCACGGCTATCCGCGCCAAGGGTCTCAAGCTGCTGGTGGCCATGCACCACGCGTACAACTTCACCGGCTTCTACGAGTACGTCCCCACCCAGACGGACCCCAGCCTCAAGAAGCTCTACGGCCAGCTGGGTTCGGCCGCGGAGAACCAGCTCTGGTTCGACAAGCTCAAGGAGGTCATCGACCGCGCCCAGCCCGACATCCTGTGGCAGGACTTCAATCTGGACGCCGTCGACGAGCAACAGCGCCTGAACTTCCTGGCGTACTACTACAACCAGGCAATCAGCTGGGGCCGCGAGGTCGTCGCCACGTACAAGGACGGCATGAACGGCAAGGGCGAGGTCTTCGACTACGAACGCGGCGGCCCGGCCGATCTCACCACCCCGTACTGGCTGACCGACGACAGCATCTCCAGCAGCAGCTGGTGCTACACCCAGGGCATCGGCTACTACACCACCCAGCAGATGCTGCACTCGTTCATCGACCGGGTCAGCAAGAACGGCAACATGCTGCTCAACATCGCGCCGATGGCCGACGGCACCATCCCCCAGGCGCAGAAGGACATCCTGCTCGCCATCGGCGACCATCTGAAGCGCTTCGGCGAGTCGGTGTACGCGACCCGCGCCTGGACCGCGTACGGCGAAGGCCCGACGAAGATGGGCGGCGGCTCCTTCACCAGGCCCACGGCAGGCACCGCGCAGGACATCCGCTTCACCCGCAACAAGGCAAACAACGTCCTGTACGCCACCGTCCTGGGCTGGCCCGGCAGCTCGCTCACGATCAAGACCCTCAGCCCGGACCGGATCAACCTCTCGTCGCTGACCTCGGTGAAGCTCCTCGGTACCACCGCCGGCACCTACATCGACCTGCCCACGCCGACTCAGAACGCCTCCGGCCTCACGGTCACCCTGCCGTCCTCCGCGCCGTACAGCGCCAACGCCTACGTCCTGAAGCTCAACTTCTCCGGCACGATCCCCGGCCTGCGGCCGCTGGCCGGCGCCATCGCCTTCACGGACGTCGACTACACCGGCAACGCCGCCGTCCTCACCGTCGGCGACCACACCGCGGCCGACCTGACCGCGGCCGGACCGGGCCCGGGCACCCTCTCCTCCCTCCGGCCGGCCCCCGGCTACCAGGTGATCGGCTACTCCGGAGACAACTTCACCGGCGCCTCCTGGACCTTCACCGCCGACAACCCCGACCTCAGGGTCACCGGCAACAACGACCAGATCACCTCGCTGAGGGTCCAGTTCAACCCGGCGACGTACTTCCGGATCACCAACGCCACCAACGGCCTCGCCCTGGACAGCGGCGGCAACGTCACCTCCGGCTCCGACCTCAAGCAGTGGACCTGGAACGGCAGCAACAACCTCCAGTGGCAGGCGGAGCAGGTCACAGGCGGCTACTACAGGCTGGTCAACCGCACCAACGGCATGGTCGCCGACGGCTGGGGCGCCACCGCCAACGGCTCCGCCGTCCGGCAGGCCGCCTGGAACGGCGGCACCAACCAGCAGTGGGAGATCACCCACCGGGGCGGCGACCGCTATTCGATCGCCAACCGCACCACCGGCCTGGTCCTCGACGGCGGCGGCAACGTCGCCTCGGGCTCCGTCACCAAGCAGTGGACCTACGGCAGCAGCACCAACCTGCTGTGGACCTTCACCGCGCTGTAGCCGACGAAGCCCGCTGACAAGGCGCCGCACATCCGTTGTCGGCGGGCGGGCGGTCACACTCAGTGAAAGGGGCACGAATGCACAGAGATGGCATGCATATGACATTCAGCGCGTCGTGGTGGGGACGCGGGAGGCGTACGGGGGTGCTGGCCGCGGTGACCGCCTTACTGGCGGCGCTCCTGACCGGCTTGGGTGCCGCCGGGACTGCGCAGGCAGCCACCGTGGATACGAACGCGTCGTATGTGCTGGTCAACCGTGGCAGCGGCAAGGCGCTCGACGTGTCCGGCGCGAGCATCGCCGACGGAGCAGGCATCTCGCAGTGGACCCGCCATGACGGCGCCAACCAACGCTTCCAGTTCGTGGACTCGGGCGGCGGCTACTACCGGCTGAAGGCGCAGCACTCCGGCAAGGTGCTGGACGTCCTCAGTCACTCCACCGCCGACCATGCGGACATCGTGCAGTGGGGTGATGCCGACAGCGCCAACCAGCAGTTCCGGCTGGCCGATTCCTCGGACGGTCACGTCCGGCTGATCAACCGCAACAGCGGCAAGGCCGTCGAGGTCCAGAACGCCTCCATCGCGGACGGCGCCAAGGTCGTGCAGTTCACCGACTGGGGCGGGACCAACCAGCAGTGGCAACTGGTCCGCGCGACAGGAGTGCTCGCGCAGGTGCACACCGCGGGGCGGGTCAAGGACGCCGGAAACACCGTGCAGTACAGCTGGCCCGGCGTGTACTTCGAGGGCCGTGTCAGCGGCACCGGCGTGGGCATCGTGCTCAACGACTCGGCCGCCGATTACGACGTCCAGATCGATGGAGCCACCGTCGCCACGCTCGTCACGCCCGGCAACACCACGCACTGGATCAACGGCCTGTCGAACAGCACGCACACCGTCCGGCTCGTCAAGCGCAACGACACCCCGGGGGACACCAGCACCTTCGGAGGCTTCGTCGCCGCGCCCGGCGGTGCCGTACTGAGCAAACCGGCCGCCCGCAATCGCCAGATCGAGTTCATCGGTGACTCCCTCACGGTGGGCTACGGCAACCTCTCGACCTCCCGCGACTGCACCTCGGACCAGGTCAGGCGGACCACCAACGCCGACGTGAGCTACGGCGCCCTCACCGCCCGGCAATTGAATGCCGACTACCAGATCAATGGCTATTCGGGCCTCGGCATGGTGCGCAACTACAACGGAGGCTCGCCGGATGTCACGTACCGGACCTTCTACGATCGTGCCCTGCTGAACGTGTCCGGCGATGTCTGGCAGAACCCGGGCACCTGGCGCCCCCAGGTCGTGGTGGTCAACCTCGGCACCAACGACTTCTCGACCGCCGTCAACCCCGGTGAGCCGTGGACGCCGGACAGCCTCGCGGCCGCCTACCGCAACGCCTACGGCGACTTCGTCCAGAAGCTGCGCACGCGCTACGGGGCCGACGCGACCATCGTGGCGGTAGGCGCCGGCCAGTACGCCGGCCTTGTCCAGCAGGTGGTCAAGACGCGCAACGACGCCGGCGACAGCCGGGTCCGCTACTGGTTCCTCGACGACTCGGGCCTGGACTTCCTCGGCTGCGACTGGCACTACTCGGCCCACGACAACCGACTCATCGCCGACCGGCTCACCTCGTTCATCGCCGGTCTGCCGACAGGCCGGTGACGGCACCGACCGCCCAGGAGCACCACAGATCCGGCTACGGGACATCCGACTCCTGATGTGGTGCGGCTCGACCCGACGGTCGAAAATCCTGTTGTCGAGCGGGGCGCGCAGGCACCGGCCCCGCTCGGCCCCGCACCCGGCGGTCAGGAACGCACCGGCCGGGGCGCCGTAAAACGGAAGCGGACCTAGGCTGAAAACTGGCGGCTGGAAACCAGCCCTGACGGGCACAGCTGTCCGGACGGAGGCGTAGCCGCGTGAACATGGCCGGCAAGCAGGATGCCCGCACTGCCGCGCTTGTGGTGGGGCCGGACGGCGTGGTGAGCGGCTGGAGCGAGAGCGGGCGGCTGCTGCTGGGCTGGACGGCGGAGGATGCCGTCGGGCGCCCCGTGACCGACCTGCTGGCCGCTGCCCCACCACCCGGCTTCCCCGAGAGCTACGGCAGCGGCCCCGACAGCACGGGGCTCATCCCCCTGCGCCACCGGGACGGTTCCACGGTGGACGCTTTGGTGTCGGCTCACCCGCTGTTCGGCGCCGACGGCCAGGCGCTGGGCCATGCGGTGACCGTCCACCGCTGGGAACGCCGCCCCGTGATCGCCGACCTGGCCTTCGAACAGTGCCCCTTCGCTCTGGGCGTCTACGACCCTGAGCTGCGGTTCCTGTGGATCAACGCCTCCTCGGGCCGGGTGATAGCGCACTCCGAGGAGCAAGTGCTCGGTAAGAAGTACCGCGAGCTGTTTCCCGAATTTGACCGCGAGCTGTTTCCCGAAAGGGACGACAAGCCCTACACCGACAAGCTCGCCGAGGTAGCGAGGACGGGCGAGCCCGCGCGTCTCATCACCGTCTTCCGCCCGCTCGGCAGCGACTACGCCAACGCCTGGGCCACCAGCATATGGCCCGTCCGGGATGCCGAGGGCAGGGTCCGCGCGGTCGCCAACTGGGGATTCGACATGAGCGCCGAGTACTGGGCCCGGCAGCGCCTGCTCATCCTCAACGAGGCCAGCGGCGGCATCGGCCGGACGCTCGACGTGCTCGGCACCGCCCAGGAATTGGCCACGACCCCGGTGCCGGGATTCACCGACCTCGTCACCGTCGATCTCTTCGACGAGGTGCTGCGCGGAGAGGAACCGCCCCTTTCCCCCGCCTCCGCCTCCGGCGAAGCCATCGCGCTCAGCCGCGCCGCCCAGCACAGCGCGAAGTGTGACACCGACCGGGCTCCCGGGCACCCGATGCCGGTCAGTCACGCTCCCGGTTCCGTCGCCGCCCGCTGCATGGCCACCGGCAGGTCCACGGTTCAGCTCGCAGCCGAACCCGGCCAGGGCGGCGAATGGGCCTTCGGGCCCGGGCTCGCCTCCGACCCGGCCCACTGGCCACCGGGCAACCCGTTGATCGACGAGTCCATCGCCGCGGATGGGCTGACCTGCCGGATCACCGTGCCGCTCCGGGCCCGCGGCGCGCTGCTCGGCGTCGTCGCCTTCTCCCGCAGCGACCGGCCCGAGGCCTTCACCGCCGACGACCTGATCCTCGCCGAAGAGCTGACCGCCAAGGCAGCCGTCGCCATCGACAACGCCCGCCGGTACTCGCGCGAGCGCACGACCGCGCTGACCCTGCAAAGCAGTCTGCTGCTGCAGCAGCTGCCAAGCCAGGAGGCGCTCGAGGTGGCATCCCGCTACCTGCCCGCCGGGACCGGCGCGGAAGTGGGTGGTGACTGGTTCGACGTCATTCCGCTCTCCGGTGCCCGGGTCGCCCTGGTCGTCGGCGATGTAGTCGGTCACGGCCTGCACGCCTCGGCCAGCATGGGCCGGTTGCGCACGGCGGTCCGCACGCTCGCCGACGTGGACCTGCCGCCGGACGAGTTGCTGACCCACCTGGACGACCTGGTCATCCACCTCGCCAGCGACCTCCAGCCCGCCGGCCACTTCCAGCCGACCGGCGAGTTCGGGGCCACCTGCCTGTACACCGTCTACGACCCGGTCTCCCGCCGCTTCACACTGGCGAGCGCGGGTCATCCGCTGCCGCTCATCATCTCCCTGGACGGCACCAGGACCCCGGCACCCGCACAGCCGGGACCACCGCTCGGCATCGGTGGGCTGCCTTTCGAGGCCACCGAGCTCGAGCTGCCCGAGGACAGCCTGCTCGCCCTCTACACCGACGGGCTGGTGGCGAGCCGCGAGCGCGATGTCGACCAGGGGATCGCCGAACTGCTGCGGGTCCTGAACCACTCGGCCACCTCACTTGAGGCCCTGTGCGACACGGTGATGGACGCCATGCTCCCCGAACGCCGCACCGACGACGCTGCCCTGCTGCTCGCTCGCACTCACGCGCTGGATCCCCACCACGTCGCCGACTGGGACGTCGAGCCCGACTCCGCGCAGGTGCCGCGCGCCAGGAAGTTCGCCGTCGACCAGGTGGACGCCTGGGGCCTGGAGGAGGCGTCATTCGTCACCGAACTGGTTGTCAGCGAGCTGGTCACCAACGCCATCAGATACGGCGAGCCCCCGATCAGGCTGCGGCTGATTCGCGACGCCTCCCTGATCTGCGAGGTCTCCGACGCCAGCAACACCGCACCGCACCTGCGCCGGGCGCGCGCCTTCGACGAGGGCGGCCGGGGCCTGCTGCTCGTCGCCCAGCTCACCCAGGGGTGGGGTACCCGGCACACCACCGACGGCAAGACGATCTGGTGCGCGCAGGCCCTCACCGAGCCCGAGCCGCGATGAGATCCAAGCCCGGCGGGCCGTCGCCGGACTCCCGGAGGGCGGCGACTGCCTGCGCTCGAGCGCGAGCTGGTTGCCTGCCCGCGTACCGGTCATGCGCTGTGCGCACCGCACACACGCGCTCCAGACAGGTGCGAGCGGGTACGTCACACCGAGGTGATGATCAGCCAACGGCCCGCCGAGGCCGAGGACCGCGCCGTCCCGGGCCACTGGGAGGGCGAGCTCATCATCGGGGACGATCCGGCAGGGAACCGCGGAAGCCGACTCCCACGGGCGGAGCCAGCCGCACCCACGTCGCACACCCCTCGGAAGCCGAGTGTGGAGCTGGCTCTGAAGCGCGAATGTCGAAGCGCTTCAACAGTTCATTATTGCTGACGGACTGTCAATGATCCAACAAGAGAAAGCATCTCGCGGTAGGGACCTTGTTTTACGCGAAACTTGTCCGTTAACTTGCGCCTGGAGGTGAAGCGCTTCGACAGCCCGCCGCAGGAAGGCCGCCGCCATGAGTCATGAGTTGAACCGCAGAAGCTTCGTCAGTGCAGCAGCCCCGCCCTCACCCGGCACCGCTCCGGTACCGGACAGGGCTGGTATCTCGCCGCCCGCCTGGACGACGCCGACTACGCCGCCCTGGTCGGCCGCCTGCTGAAGGAGGCCGGCGTCGAACCGGACGTGCCGGGCCTGCCGGCCGGTGTCGAAGCCGTCACCCGGCACGCACCCCACGGCCGCCACTGGCAGGTCCTGCTCCACCACACCCCCGAGGCCGTGCCCTTGCCGCACCCCGCCCACGACCTGCTCACCGATGCCCTCGCGCACGAACTGCCGCCCGGCGGTTGAGCGGGCACTGACCTCGAAAGGGCCGACATGACCAAGGAACAAGGGACCCTCCACTGGGGGCACGAGGCCCTTCACCTCGAGATCGTCCTCGATGACGACGGCAGCCCGCGCCTCACGCATCTCGGACTGCCCGGCGAAGCGCAGAGAATCCCCGGTGCGTCCCTGCCCCTGGTGGAGGTGACGGCCGCGGGTCACGGCCGTGGCTGGTCGGGCAACCACCTCGTGGGCACCGATCTCGGCGGGCGTCTGCGCCACCGGACCCACCGCGCGACCCGCGACGGCGACTGGCACACACTGACCGTGCACCTCCACGATCCGGAAACCGGGCTGGTCGCGGAGGTGACCTACCGATCACCGGACGGCATCCCCGTGCTCCGCAGCGAGGTGACCCTGCGCAACGAAGGGCAGACCACGCTGCACCTGGAGTCGGTCAGCTCGCTCGTGGTGGGCTGCCTCACCCCGCAGGCCCCGGCGGCCATCGACGCCGCGGACCTGCTGTGGGCGGAGAACGACTGGCTCGCCGAATGCCGCTGGCAGCGACAGCCGATGCGCCTGACCACACCGTCCCTCAGCGGACGCGTGAGCTACGGGCACGGCAGAGCCGGCTTCGCCCTGAACGGACAGGGCACCTGGTCCAGTTGCGGACGCCTCCCCATGGGCGGCCTGACGGACCGGCGTACCGGCCGCACCTGGGTGTGGCAGATCGAGCACAACGGCGGGGGCTGGCGCTGGGAGTGCGGCGAGCGGGACAAGGCGGCCTACGCGGCGCTGTTCGGGCCCACCGACACCCACCACGGCTGGCGGCACCCCCTTGAACCCGGCGCCATCTTCCGCACCGTACCCGCCGCCTTGTCCTTCAGCGCCGACGGCGGCCCCGACGCCGCGTTCGCCGCGCTGACCCGCTACCGCCGCGCCCAGCGCCGCCCGCATGCCGACCACCAGCGCCTGCCCGTCATTTTCAACGACTACATGAACTGCCTGATGGGCGATCCCACGACGGAGAAGCTGCTGCCGCTCATCGACGCGGCGGCCGACGCAGGCGCCGAGTACTTCGTGATCGACGCCGGCTGGTACGACGGCGACGACGGCGGCTGGTGGGACAGCGTCGGCGCCTGGGAGCCCGCCGCATCCCGGTTCCCCGGGACGCGCGGGATCCACGAGGTGCTGGACCGCATCCGGGAGCGCGGCATGGTTCCCGGCCTGTGGCTGGAGCCGGAGGTGATCGGCGTACGCAGCCCCATGGCCAAGTCCCTGCCCGACGAGGCGTTCTTCCGCCGCGACGGCGCCCGCGTCACGGAGGCCGGCCGACACCACCTGGACCTGCGCCACCCGGCCGCCCGTGCCCACCTGGACCAGGTCGTGGACCGCCTGGTCGGCGAGTGGGGCGTCGGCTACCTCAAACTCGACCACAACATCGACCCCGGCTCCGGCACCAGCGCCCACCCCGGCGAGACCCCGGGCGCCGGCCTGCTCGGCCACAACCGGGCACACCTCCACTGGCTCGACGGCATCCTCGACCGGCACCCGCACCTGGTGGTGGAGAACTGCGCCTCCGGCGGCATGCGCTGGGACGACGCACTGCTGTCCCGGATGCAGCTGCAGTCCACGAGCGATCAGCAGAACCTCCAGCTCTACGCGCCCATCGCGGCCTCCGCGCCGACCGCTGCCACCCCCGAGCAGGGTGCCGTCTGGGCGTACCCCCAGCCGGAGGACTCCCTCGACGAGGTGGCCTTCACCATGGCGGGCGCGCTCCTCGGCCGGATCCATCTCTCCGGCCGCATTCCCGAACTCCAGCCGGAGGCCCGTGCCTTGGTCCACGAGGCGGTAGCGGCGTACAAGGCCATCCGCGCCGACCTGCCGCAGGCCGTGCCGTCCTGGCCACTGGGCCTTCCCGCCTGGGACGACCCCTGGATCGCCCTGGCCCTGCGCACTCCCGCCACCACCTACCTCACCGCCTGGCGCCGCCCCGGAACCGACGCCGCGGCGACGCTTCTCCTGCCCCACCTGCGGGACGCCGCCGCTCGTGTCGACCTGCTCTATCCCTCGGTCAGCCGGGCCGTTTCCGCCTGGATGCCCGACACGGCCGAGCTGCGCCTGACTCTGCCCACCGCGCCGTCCGCCGTCCTGCTCCGCATCACCGCGACGGACCCCGGCGCTCCCTGAACCACCCCCACGCCCGCATCACGAATCGACGAGAGGACCCATCGGGTGCCCCCTCTGCGCCAGCCGGACGGACGCTTCGCCAACCCCGTGATCCCCGGCTTCCATCCCGACCCCAGCGTCTGCCGCGTCGGCGACGACTACTACCTGGCCTGCTCCAGCTTCGAGTACTTCCCCGGCGTACCCCTCTTCCACAGCCGTGACCTGGTGCACTGGACGCAGATCGGCAACGCCCTGGACCGGCCGGAGCAACTGCGTCTGTCGGACGCGTGGTCCTCCGGTGGGATCTACGCCCCCACCCTGCGCCACCACGACGGCCGCTTCTGGCTGATCGTCACCAACTGCAGCGAGGGCGGCGGCAACCTGATCGTCACGGCCACCGACCCCACCGGACCGTGGTCGGACCCCATCTGGGCGCCGGGTGTCCCCGGCATCGATCCCGACCTGGTCTGGGACGAGGACGGCACCTGCTGGTGCACGGTCGCCGGGGTCTCGCAGGTCCGGATCGACCCGTCCACCGGAGAGACGTACGGGACTCCGCACCGGCTCTGGTCGGGCGGGCCCGGCGCCAAGGCCCCGGAGGCGCCGCACCTGTACCGGATCGGCGACTACTGGTACCTGCTCATCGCCGAGGGCGGCACCGAGCGCGGCCACGGCGTCTCGATCGCCCGCGGTCCTACGCCCCAAGGCCCGTTCGAGCCGGGCCCGGCCAACCCGATCCTCACCCATCGCGGCACCGACCACCCCGTCCAGAACACCGGGCACGCCGACCTGGTCCAAGGCCCCGACGGCTCCTGGTGGATGGTGCTGCTCGGCGTCCGACCGGGCGGCGGCACGCCGGGCTGGCACGTGCTCGGCCGGGAGACCTTCCTGGCCCCCGTGACCTGGGTGGACGACTGGCCGGTCGTCGGCGAGGTCGCCCTGGACCTGCCCGAGCTCCCGTGGCCGCTCTCCCTCAGCCCTGTCGAGGAGCACCGGGACGACTTCGAGCTCGCCGAACTGCGACCGTCCTGGATCTCCCTGCGCGACCGGCCCGCCGAACACTGCACCACCAAGGAGCGCCCCGGATGGCTGACGCTCCGCGCGCGGGGCGACTCACTGGACGAGCCCGACGCGGTGTTCGCGGGCCGACGCCAGCAGCATCTGTCGTGCCGGGCGCGCACTCTGGTCGATCCCTCTGAGGGACGCGGTGGGCTCGCCGTCCGGCTGGACGAGCGGCACCACTACGCGATCGAGGCGTCCGGTGCGGAGGTGCAAGTGATCGCGCGCGTCGGCTCTTTGCGCACGGTCGTGGCCGCACAGTCCGTGCCCGCCGGGCCACTGGTCCTCGCCCTCACGATCACCGATCCGCCGCCTCCGCACGGACCGAGCACCGGACCCGACGTCGTCGCCCTCGGCGTCGAGCAGCCCGGCGGCACGTTCACCGAGCTCGCGACCCTCGACGGCCGCTACCTGTCGACCGAGGTCGCCGGCGGCTTCACGGGCCGGGTCATCGGCATGTACGCCGCGGCAGGCGCCGTCCACTTCGACTGGTTCGACTACGAGCCCCTCGACGGCTGAACCAGGCTCAGCGGTCCGGCCCGGAACCCCGAGAGCGGCACGACACACATCACCCCATGGACCTGTAGCGACAGGCGTGGCCGACGGTAGCGCCTGGTCGCTGCCCGACCACGGATCGGATCACCCGCACGACCGACCGAAAGGGATGAAACATGAAGGACATACGGCACCTCGCGCAGCACCGCAGCCGGGGCCCAGGCCGCCTGGCCGCCCTGCTGCTGACGCTGGCCGTCATGTTGGGGCTGACCGGTGGCACCGCGCTGGCCGCGCCCGACGGCACGAAGAAGGCGTCACCGTCGGCGGTCAGTGTTCCGGCTTCCGCCATGGACGCCGTCGCGGCGATGCAGCCCAGCTGGAACCTGGGCAACACCCTGGACGCCATACCCAACGAGGATTCCTGGGGCAACGGGCAGACCAGCAAAGCGACGTTCGAGAAGATCGCCAAGGACGGGTTCCGCAGCGTCCGCATACCGGTGACCTGGAGCGACCACCAGTCCGCCACCGCGCCGTACACCATCGACGCCACCTACATGGCCCGCGTCAAGCAGCTCGTCGACTGGGCGCAGGACAGCGGCCTTTACGTCGTGCTCAACGTCCACCACGACTCGTGGATGTGGGTCGAGAAGATCACAAGCGACCACGACAACGTGATGGCCCGGTTCAACTCCACCTGGTCCCAGATCTCCACGACCTTCCGTGACGAGCCGCGCAGTCTGATCTTCGAGGGCATCAACGAGCCGAGCTTCGCCGGCGCCACGGATGCGCAGAAGTTCCAGTACCTGAGGGAGCTGCAGACCTCGTTCCACTCCGTGGTCCGCGCCTCGGGCGGCGCGAACGCGAACCGCCTGCTGAGCTTGACCACGCCGGCCGGCAGCCCCGACCAGGCCTTCATGGACGACCTGTACACCACGATCACCTCGCTGAACGACGATCAGCTCGTGGCGCAGGTGCACTTCTACAGCTGGTACCCGTTCAGCGTGAACATCGCGGGCGGCACCCACTACGACGCCACCGCGCAGAAGCACCTGGACGACACCTTCGCCAACATGCACAACACCTTCGTCGCCAAGGGCATCCCGCTCTACGTCGGCGAGTACGGCCTGCTCGACTGGCCCAACCACTTCCACCCCTCCCGCGTCGAGCGGGGCGAGGCGCTGAAGTACTTCGAGCATGTGGGATACGCGGCGCGCAAGTACGGCCTCACCACAGCCTTGTGGGACCCGTTCTCGTACCTGAACCGCGAGACCCTGCAATGGCGTGACCCGGCCCTGATGAACTGGATCAAGTCGAGCTGGACCACCCGCTCGGGCACGGCCTCCTTCGACAAGGTCTTCGTGCCGAAGTCCAGCCCGGTCACGGCCAAGTCGCTCACCCTGAACCTCAACGGGACCAAGTTCCGCGGGGTGTGGCAGGGCGACACCAAGCTGGCCGCGGGACGGGACTACACCGTTTCCGGCGACCAGCTGACCTTCACCGCCGGCGCGCTGACCCGCCTGGTCGGCAACCGCGCCTACGGCGTCAACTCGACCGTCCAGGCCCGGTTCACCAGCGGCCTGCCCTGGAACATCGACATCGTCACCAACGACGTTCCCGTGGTGTCGGACGCCACCGGCACCGTCGAGAAGTTCGCCGTTCCCACCCAGTACCGGGGCAACGACCTGGCGACCATGCACGCCACGTACGCCGACGGCACCAACGCCGGCCCGACCGACTGGACGCCGTTCCAGGAGTTCAACAAGGCCTTCTCGCCGGACTACCCGAACGGCACGATCATCCTGACCCCCGAGTTCCTCAAGACGCTCCGCGACGGGGAACCGGCGACGCTGGTCTTCCACTTCTACAGCGGCGCCACCGTCACGTACCACGTCACGAAGTCCGGCAGCTCGGTCACCGGCACAGCCTCCTGACCGACTGACCGGCCCCTCGCCCTGGTTGCCCTCCCCGGCAACCAGGGCACGCCTGTCCCCAGGCTCCCTCACTCCTCCTTCGGCGGAGCCGTGCTCTCCCGGACGGTGAGGGTGGTCGCGATCTCCAGTCCCACCTGCGACACTTCCTCGCCGCGGCCGAGCGCCAGAGCCAGCTCGGTGGCGGCCGTCGCCATCTCGGCCAGCGGCTGATGGACCGTGGTCAAGGGCGGATCCATCCAGGCCACGGCCGGTACGTCGTCGAAGCCCACCACGCTGAGATCGTGCGGGATACGCAGGCCCAGCTCGCGCGCGGCCTGGTAGACACCGAGCGCCTGCATGTCGTTGGCGGTGAACACGGCGGTGGGGCGATCGGGGCGGGTGAGCAGCCCCCGCGCCGCGGCGTACCCGTGCTCGCGCGTGAGCTGGGTCTTCACCACCAGGCCGGGTTCCATCGGCAGTCCGGCTTCCGCGAGAGCGGACGAGTAGCCGGACAGCCGTGCGAGGCAGAAGGGGTGGTCAGGCCCGCTGATCATGGCGATGCGCCGGTGCCCCAAGCCGACCAGATGCCGGGTCGCCGCCTGACCGCCCCTCCAGTTCGTGGCACCCACGAACGGAACGTCGTCGGGCAGCTCGTCGATGGGGTCGAAGACGACGAACGGGATGCCCTTCGCCGCCAGTTGGTCCCGTTCGGCTTCCGAGAGCTGCGCGACCGACAGGACGGCTTGAGGGCGCCGGCCGACCGTGTCGTCGATGGTCATGGAGGCCGAACTCCGACACCAGCACACCGATCCGGTTCTTGCGGGCCACGCGCTTGACACCGCGGATGATCTCCACGGCCCACATGCTCTCCAGCTCGCGGAACACGAGCTCCACCAGGTTGCTCCGGCTCTTCGGGGCATGCGGTAACCGTACTGATGGATCAGTTCCTCGACGCGGGCCCGGGTCTCGTCCGACACACCCGACCGGCCGTTGAGCACCTTCGACACGGTGGGCACGGAGACGCCCGCGGACTCGGCGATGTAAGCGATCGTCACCGCTGCGGTCCCCCGCCGCCCTCACCGTGGTCCTCCGTCGAAGGTCTTCCCGCTCGGTTGTCCGGCACAGTCGCCTTTCCCCATCCCCTCGCCTGCTGCCGCCACCATTCTCGCAGCCAGCAGAGGAAGCAACACAGTGCGTCGGGCACAGCTCCGACAAGCATGCTTGTCATGACCATGACTACACCCTACAGTCCGCCAGACAGCAAAACATGGGAGCGCTCCCAACACTGGGGAGGCGGGAGCCCCCACAACACACCCGCTCTGGCCGTACCTCCGAAAGGTTCCGCATGCGACCGTTACAGCACCTTCCGCGCACCGTGCGCGGCACGTGGGGCGCGCTCGTCACCCCGCTCGCCACCGTCGCCGCGCTCTTCGCCGCCACACCGATGGCCGAGGCCGACACCACGGTCTGCGAACAGTTCGGCTCGACTGTCATCCAGGGGCGATACGTCGTCCAGAACAACCGCTGGGGCACCAACGAGCCCCAGTGCGTCACCGCCACCGACACCGGCTTCCGGCTCACCCGGGCCGACGGTTCCGTGCCCACGAACGGCGCGCCGAAGTCGTACCCGTCCCTCTTCAACGGCTGCCACTACACCAACTGCTCGCCGGGGACCAACCTCCCCGCGCAGCTCGCCGGCATCTCCAGCGCGCCGAGCAGCATCTCGTACGGCTACGTCGGCGACGCCGTGTACAACGCCTCGTACGACATCTGGCTGGACCCGACGCCCCGCACCGACGGCGTGAACCGGACCGAGATCATGATCTGGTTCAACAAGGTGGGCCCGGTCCAGCCCATCGGCTCCCAGGTCGGCACGGCCACCGTCGGCGGACGCACCTGGCAGGTGTGGTCGGGCAGCAACGGCTCCAACGACGTGCTGTCCTTCGTCGCCCCGTCGGCGATCGGCAGCTGGAGCTTCGACGTGATGGACTTCGTCCGGCAGGCCGTAGCTCGCGGACTGGCCCAGAGCAGTTGGTACCTGACCAGCGTTCAGGCCGGCTTCGAACCCTGGCAGAACGGCACCGGGCTGACGGTGAACTCGTTCTCGTCGACCGTCAACACGGGTGGTGGACCGGGCGGCCCCGGCGGCGCCACGACCTGCGAGGTGTCGTACGCCACGAACGTGTGGCAGGGAGGCTTCACCGCGGACGTCACCGTCGCCAACACCGGTTCGGCACCCGTCGACGGCTGGCGCCTCGCCTTCGCTCCGCCCTCCAGCCAGCACATCACCAGCGCCTGGAACGCCTCCGTCTCCCCGTCCTCGGGATCCGTCACGGCGAGCGGCCTGACGCACAACGCGAGCATCGCTCCCGGCGGCAGCCAGACGTTCGGGTTCCAGGGCACCTACAGCGGCACCTTCGCCGCGCCTGGCGGGTTCAGCCTGAACGGGACCGCCTGCACCAGGACGTGACGTGACCGGCGCCGGACGCTTGCGTGCCGTACGGCGCTATGACAGCCATCCGCGGCGAGGAACCTCGCCGCGGATGGCACCAAGAAGACAGACCGTCTGCTCGACTCCCTGTGACAGCACAGGCAGTGCCATTGAGGGTGTAGGACGTCGCCGGGGCGGTGTTCCCGGTGTGGGCTGCCTGGAAGCCGATGTCGACCGAAGCGCCTGGAGCGATGGTGGCATTGTGGGAGGCGTTCCTGGCCGTCACCCGGCCGGCGGCGGGCGAGTAGTCCGCGTTCCAGCTGGAAGTGATGGTCTGGCCGTCGGGCAGGGTGAAGACGAGGGACCAGCCGTCGATCGCCGTGGTGCCGGTGTTGGTGATGGTGATGTTCGACGTCAGGCCGGTGTTCCAGGCGCTGACGGTGCCGGTGATCCGGCAGGTCGCCGTCCCCGGCGGCGGGTCGGAGGTCTGGAACTGCGTGAAGAACTTCCACACCTCTCCCGGCACCCAGGTCCTGGAGCCGCTGTCACCGGTGGCCCCGTCCTGCGGAGCGGGGATGTGCCCTTCGTCGAACGCGGCCCAGGCGACCGGATGCCCGGCCGAGCAGCCCGAGTAGGTGGTGACCCGGTGCGTCAGGCTGCCCTGCGCCGGCTCGGGCGGGTTTTGCGGGGTGCAGCCGTTGTTCCTGACGAACCTGTCCCGCAACGCCCGTCCGCCGGAGATACCGAGGACACTGTCCCTGAGGCCGTGCACTCCGAGGTAAGCGATCGGCTGAGTATCGCCACTGCATCCGCTGAGCTGTCCGCCGCCCAGGACCGCGACCGCGCGGAAGACCGTCGCCCGGGAACACGCGAGGGCGTACGACATGGCGCCGCCGTAGCTGAATCCCAGAGCGAAGCGCTGTGTCGTGTCGACGCACAGGTCCGCCTCGATCCGCCTGATCATGTCGTCGACGAAGGTGACGTCCTCACCGCCGGCATTGGCCCAGCCGTTGTTGAGGCCTTGGGGTGCGACGAAGATGGCGCTGTTGTCCGCCAGTCGCTGGAGCCCGTAGTAGGCCCAGGTGCCCGTTTCCACGGTGCGGCCGGTGGCGACGTCGGTGGAGGTGCCGCCCAGCCAGTGGAACCCGAAGACCAGCCGGTGGGGACGGTTGCGGTCATAGCCGTCCGGGATCCGCAGGATGAAGCTCCGGTTCTTGCCGCTGCTCTGGATCGTGTGCGTACCGCTCGTCAGGGTGGGGGCCTTGCCGCATCCGGGGGTCGCGGCAGCGGTGCCGACGGTTGCGGCAGCCGTGCCGGAGGCCGCGACCGGCGCGTTCTCGCGGTGGCCACTGCCCAGCGCCGTGCCTCCCATGGTCAGGACGAGCAGCACCGCGAGCACGGGGGGCCATAAATGGAATCTTGAGCTTTTCGTCATGCAACTCTCCTTTTCCTGTTGGAACATCGCCTTGACCGGCCGGAGCGGGGTGTCACACGCGGGTCCACTTCTGGCTGGCCTGGCCGTTGCAGGTCCACAGGACCAGTGGGGTCCCGCCCGCGGTGCCGGCCCCGTTGACGTCGAGGCACAGCCCGGCATGGACGTTGCGGATCGACCCGTCGGAGCCGACGGTCCATTTCTGGTTGTTCTGGCCGTTGCAGGGCCAGGTGATGACCCGGGTGCCGTTGGTGGTGCCCTGGTCGTAGGCGTCCAGGCACTTGTCGCCGAAGACGCGGATCTCGCCGCCGGCCCACGTGGTCCACAGCTGGTTGGCGGCCGTGTGGCAGTCCCAGATCAGTACCGTGGCCCTGGCCGCGGTGGAGGCGTTGTCCACATCCAGGCAGCGGCCGGATGCGGTGCCGCGCAGCCGCAAGGTGGTGGCGGTCTGCGGGCTGCCTCCGGTCACCCGGAACACGGCCACGCCGTGCGCGGGGACGCTCGCCGAGATCTGCCCGGACGTGCTGGACGTGCCGCCGGTCCACAGGTCGGTGAGGGTGAACGGCCCGCCGGACAGGCCGACTTGCGCGGCCGTGGTGGTGACCGTCGCTGTGCCCTCTCCCCGGTTGAACAGGCCCACCGCGACCGAGCCGTCGGACAGGGCCTTGGCGAACACCTCGGTGCCGCCGTCGTCGCGCACCCTGCGCCCGCCCGCCCCGAGCGGGTCCTGGTTCACCGCCAGCAGACGCGGGTTGCGCAGGATCGCGCTCACGTCGGCGGACATGGTGCGGATGTCGTTGCCGGCCATGAGCGGGGCACCCAGCAGCGCCCACAGGGCGAAGTGGGAACGCGACTCGGTCAGTGACAGGCCGGGACGGCCGACGACCAGCATGTCGGGGTCGTTCCAGTGCCCCGGGCCCGCCTGCGCCGCCAGCGGCGCGGTGACGTCCAGGACGTTGCCGACGCCCATCGGATAGCTGTTGGTGTTGCCGTTCTGCCAGATGTCGAGCAGGTCCTCGGTCGTCCGCCACAGGTCGGCGACCTCGCCCCAGTTGTACGTGGCGCCGGTGATGGCGTGGAAGCTGTTGGGGTTGATGCTGTAGACGATCGGCCGCCCGGTGGCCCGCAGGGCGTCGCGCATCAGCGTGAAACGCCTGACCTGCTCGTCACGGGTACCGCTGTTCGAGTGGGCGCGCGGCTATGGCCAGCGCTTCGGCATCGTCCACGTCGACTACGACACGCTGACCCGAACGCCCAAGGACAGCTACCACTGGTACCGGAGCCTGATCACCGCGCACCGCGCGCGGACGGAGGAAACCACCCCATGAAGTTCGTGGAGAGCGAACCGTCCGACGGCTGATTCAGCGCCCTCAGGCCAGGCCGAACCTCTCGGCGTGCACCTGCCGGTGGGGAACCTTCAGCCTGCGCAGGGCGCTGAGCACGGTCGAGGTCATCGCGGGCGGGCCACAGACGTACACGTCGCGTTCGGTTATGTCGGGAACCAGGGTACGGAGACTCTCCGGCTCGAACGGCGGGCTCGTCTCCCCCGTACGGCCGGTGAGCAGGTGCAGCTGCCCGCCGCGGTCCGCGACCAGAGTTCGTACCTCGTCGATCAGCACGGCGTCGTCCTCGCTGCGCACCCGGTAGAGCACGACGACGTCGCCGGCTGGTTCCTCCTCCAACAGGGCTCGGACGGGCGTGATCCCCACTCCTCCGGCGATCAGCAGCGCGCCGGGCCGCGTTCGATGCAACGAGGTGAACGCCCCGTACGGTCCCTCGACGAACGCGCGGCTCCCGACCGGGACGTGCCGCAGGCCGGCGCTGGTGCTGCCGACCGCCTTGGCGGTCAGGCGCAATGTGCGGCCGTCGGGTGCCGCCGACAGCGAGAACGGATTGGCCGGCCACCAGTGGTTGTGCCCGGGGAACCGCCAGATGCAGAACTGGCCCGCCCGGGCCGGCAGCCTGTCGAGGTGGCGGCCGGTGACGTGCACCGACACCACGTCGTCCGACTCCGGCACCACCGCCGTGACCTCGAATCGGTGATAGGCGTTGCGCCACAGAGGCATCACGATCCGCCCCGTGACCAGGGCACCGAACGCGAACAGCCATAGGGCCCACCAGTAGATCATCGCGGGCACGGAGGAGCTGAAGGTCGTGGTCTCCTGCAACTGGTGGACGAACGCCAGCCCCAACGCCAGGTACAGCAGCAGGTGCACGCCGTGCCAGGTCTCGTACCGCAGCCGCCGCCTCACTTGTCGGGCGGAGACCGCGGCGACCACGACGACGATCGCCGCGGCCAGCATCCCGAGCAGCGAAGCCGGCACTCCGGCCAGCGCGAAGAACGTCTTCGTCATCGACGCGTCATCGAGCCTCGCGTAGCCCAGCACCACCAGCACGGCGTGGGTGAGGAGGGTCCACAGCAGGGTGAAGCCGACCCACCGGTGCCACACCGTCAACCGGTCCATGCCGATACGGCGGTCGAGCCACGGCAGCCGGGCCACCAGCAGCAGTTGGAACAGCATCAGCACGGCGGCGTGCAGGCCGAAGAACTTGGCGACCGTGAGCACCCCGTTCTTGCCGGTCCCGGCGGTGAGGAACAATGCCTCGACGATCACCAAGTTGGTGATGACAAACGTCCACAGCGCCCATCGCGCCGCGACGACCGGAGGTATGGTGCTCTGTCGCACCTGTGTACTTGTCGCCTCCACCGTTTCCCCTCTTGTCCATGTGACGCACTGGCGCCCGGCACCCGCGAGGTCGCGGGGACCCGAGCATCCCGATCTGAT
This sequence comes from Streptomyces pseudoechinosporeus, assembly GCF_054783935.1. NCBI lineage: Bacteria > Bacillati > Actinomycetota > Actinomycetes > Kitasatosporales > Streptomycetaceae > Streptomyces > Streptomyces pseudoechinosporeus. Next base: position 27,017 of record NZ_BAAGPS010000080.1, on the reverse strand, counting down.
ACGGCCGCTGGGCCGGGCAAGACTACGGAACATGGCGAGAAGTTGGCCCTGCTTGGCCTTAACTGTTCTTGTTCCGCGATCGGCACACTGGTCGAGCGGACCGCACGTACCCGGCCGCCGTCGCCGGGTACGCTGAGTGATTAAGGTGTTAACCACAAGCCTCATGGGGCTGTTGGGGTGCATGGGGTACACACATGACGAGTTCGCGTGTCTGGCGGCGTCCCACGCTCAGCGCCGTGGCGGCACGGGCGGGGGTGTCCACGGCCACGGTGTCGAACGCGCTCAACGGCACCGGGCGGCTGTCCGAGGCGACCAGGCAGCGCGTGCTCGCCGCGGCGCGCGAGGTCGGTCACGCCCCGGCCAGCGCGGCCCGGGCCCTGGCCCGCGGGAGCACCGGAGTTCTCGGCCTGACCATGACGACGTACGGCGACCTTCCCGTCTCGTACATGGAGATCCCCTATTACGCACAGCTGACGCTGGGCGCGATGGCGGCGGCGCACGAGCGCGGCTACATGCTCATGGTGATGCCGAGTTCCCTGTCACCGTGGATGTGGCTCAACACGCCGATGGACGGCGTCATCCACGTCGGTCCGCGCACCGATGACCCAGTGCGTTCCATCCTGCGGGAGCGGGGCATCCCGATGGTCACCGACGGCCGGCCGCCCCAGCCGCACTGGCGCGACGCGTGGGTGGACACCGACCACGAAGCGGGCCTGCGCCTCCTGCTCGACCACCTCACTGAGGCTGGCGCCCGGCGGATCGCACTCTCCCAGCCGCTGCACGACGACGAGTACCCGCACCTGATCGGACGCGCCTACGCCTCCTGGTGCGCCGAGCACGACATGCCCGCCCTCGTCGAGGAGTACGCCTCGCTGCCCGACTACTTCACGGCTGAACGGGACGCTGTCAGCCGGCTGCTCGACCGCGATCCACGACCGGACGCCGTCATCGGCATCTACTCCGACTCCGGTCACAACATCCTCGCCGCCGCCCGGCACCACGGGCTCCGAGTGCCGCAGGACCTGCTGGTGGCGTGCATCAGTGAGGATCCGGACTACGCGACGACGGCCCCGCCCGTCACCACGCTCAGCCTCCGCCCGGACCGGGTGAGCGACGAAGCGGTCGACCTGCTGATCGCTCTCATCAACGCCCGCAGCGGTGTGGACCGGCATCGGCTCGTGCAGCCGGTCCTGGCCCCTCGCCGGTCCACACGACGCCCGGTACGGCGAGGGAACGGCACACCCTGACCGCAGGGCCCGGACCGCATCGGCGGGGCATTGCCTCGCCGATGCAGTTTCGTTGTCGGCGTCGGGTCAGCTCGTCACACGGAAGGTGGCGTCGCCGCGCCCTGTCGCCGTGGTGATCGGGTCGAGGCGGAGTTGGTACGCGTAGTGGCGGATGTACCGGTCGGGGTGGTTGTACGACTGGAACGACGACCAGCTTGCGTCGGCGAGCCCGGCGACCTGGCGGAAGGTGGCGTCCGCGGCGAACTGGGTGGTGCCGTCGTTGTAAGCGAGCTGGAAGTCGTAGTTGGAGTGCCGCAGGAAGTGGCCGGGGAAGTTCACCGACTCGAAGGAGACGGTACCGGAGCCCGCCAGACCGGGCCGCAGCCGGAACTGGGCGTCCGGGCCGGTGATGTTCTGGTCGATGCGCACGTCGAAGGCGGCGTGCCGCACGTACCGGTCCTGGAAGTTGTACGACTGGAGCCGGTTGACCGTGGTGTTGGGCCAGCGGGCCTGGACGCGGCTCTCCTCGGCGGCCGTCAGGTTCAGGATCGAGCCGTGGCGCTTCTTGGTGCTGCCCAGGTTGTAGCTGCCCGACGCCGGGAGCTTGTAGGTGCCGGAGGCGGACGGGTTGGTCGTCGTGACCGGCATGTAACCGCGTCCCGAGGCGTACTGGTCGAGGTAGAGGGTCCACTCGTTGCGGTCTCTGAACTTCATCCACATCGGACCTTCGACCTGGGAGCCGGTCAGGCCGATGCCGGAGAGGTTGCCGAGGTTGGTCCAGGTGCCGAGGATCGAGTTGCTGCCTTCGAGGGTGATCTGACCGTCACCGGAGGCCCGTACATAGCGGTAGTTGCCGACGCCGCTCGGCATCTCGACGATCTGGGTGTCGATGATTTCCTGGGTGCCGGGGCGCTCGATGTAGACCTGGGGGGTGGTGATGGAGCGGAAGTCGCTGGTGTGGGCGTAGTAAATGCGGTGCTTCGTTGCGCCGTTGAGGGGCTTGTTCGTCGCCCAGTACAGGACGTAGTCGTTGCTGGCCGGGTCCCAGATCGCCTCTGGCGCCCACGCGTTGCGCCCGTCGGGAATCGCTCCGGCGACGTTGAGCAGCCACGGCTGCGACCAGGTGACCAGGTCCGTCGACTCCCACACCACAAGACTGCGACTGCCGTCGTTGATGGACTGACTCCACGTCTGCCCGCAGCTGATGCACAGGTCGGTCGCGATGATCCAGTACTTGTCACCGTTCGGGGAACGCACCAGTGCGGGGTCACGCACCCCACGCGTACCGACCGTGGAACGCAGAGCCATCCCTCCGCCGTTGAGGTCACTCCAGTTCAGACCATCCGTACTGTGCGAGAAGTAGATCTGCTGACCGGTCGCCCCCTCCCCGATGAAGTGCGTCATGAGATAGCCCGGATCGGCGGCGGCAGCCCGCTGCGGTGTGGTCAGGGCTTGGCCTGTGAAGAGCAGGCACGCGGCGAGCAATATCGCCGACAGCCGGGTGCGAAGCGCGGACATGTCCATCTCCTGTCGTTCTGCGAATGCCACCATCGGGCGAAAAGGAGCGAAGCAGGGTCAACCGGGGGGCTCAGTCTCAGTGTTGGCGGGACAGGGCCGACTACCACATGACGCGGAAGGGGTGGTCGGATCCGGGCAACGGCATGTCTCCTGCGTGCGGTGCATTTCGCCGTGGTGACGGCGGGGCTGGGCAAACGATGCCCGTGCGTCGGTGGTGTGACGGCTTGTGGGGTGAAGTCCCGGTTGTCGCCCGAGTGAGGCGGTCGCGGTACGGGGCTGGCCGGCACGATTGGTCATTCCAAGAGCGGGTGGGCGCGGCGCAGCAGGACGGTCTGTGGTTTTTCGGCGCCCGTGAAGCGCTTCGCCCGTGCGCTGCTTCGGCGTCCTGTTCTCCTGCGACTCCTATTTCTCTCTTGACCCGGCCAAGCGGCCTTCGGCGTAAGGCGATATCCAACGGCGGCCGACCGATTCTCCGCCTTCCGGTACTGACCGTTGCTGCGTTTTGGCGTGCCCTCCCAGTGCTCGGCCGGAAAGCCTCCGTAGCCGACTTCCTGTCCGGCTGACATAAGTTGTGCGGTAAATCGAACAGCGTTCGCGATGTCGGGCAGACGTTAAGTGTGAGCAGCGGGACGCGTCAATATCTTCGACATCCGTAGTCCGTGGGACCCGAAAAGACTGGTCAGGGTCGGCGAATGTGCCGGTCGCTTCCATCTTCGCCGGACCATCGATGAGGTCCGGCGGTCAGTCCTTCCGGCAGGGCTACTGCCCGTCGGCGACGACGTCCCAGTGCTCGATGATCTTCCCATCGACCACTCGGAAGATGTCCGCGACGACGTAGTCGGAGCTGAAAACCCACACCAGGTCCCCGTCGGCGAGGGTGTTGCCGAACCGGGTCCCTCCGTCCCCGGTGGGCGAGGTGTTTCCGTCAGGGGTGCTGCTTGGTGAGGGGGCGTCCTGCGTGTCCTGCTGCAGCAGTTGCTGCAGCGGACCTGTTCCGTTCGGGATCATCGGGTTGTGCTGGTAGTACCGGGGATCCCACCTCCTGTCGATCACGGTCACGTCACCGCCGGAGAGCTTGCGGTAAGCGGTGACCGCGAACTTCTGGTTCTTCTCCTCCAGTTCCTCGGACAGGGTCGGCGCCCCCTTCGGGTACCGGTACTCGTCGCTGAACAAGGAGTTCCCGCTGGCCGTCTTCGCCGGTACGGTCTGCGTGATGCCCCAGTGCTCGACCAGCTTGCCGTTGCTGACCCGATACAGGTCGGCCTTGGCCTCGCCGGTCGCCTCGTTCGCCGGGGTGGCCGACGCGTGCCAGTGCACGGCCACCAAGTCACCGTCAGTGGCCACGCGCTTGACGGTTGCCACCGCACCGGGAATCTTCGCCTTGAGGTTCTTGAACTGCTTGACCTGCCCGTCAGCTCCGCGGGGCACCGACTTGTCGTGCTGCACGTAGTCAGTGCCGACGAGCTCCTTCACCACGTCGGTCCGGTTCTTGTTGAACGCCTCCGAGTACAGGCGCAGAACGAGCGCCTTGTTCCGCTCCTCGGAGGCTGACGACGAGCCGGCCGCAGAGGACGTAGTCGACGGGGCGGCCGGGCTGGTGCCGGACGTGCTACTGCAGGCGGTCGCGAAGCAGGCCACGGCAGCAAGCCGGGGCAGAGTCTTCCGGTATTTCACTCGGGTCTCCTATGTACGGTCAGGGGTTCGATGCCGGCATTACGTAACTGAGGGTTTGTTCGAGGAGTCCGGTCCTACTTGGGGGAGCTCCACCAGGCGGTGCCGGCGGCGCGGATCGTGTTGGTGCCGCAGTGCACCTCGCCGCCGAAGACGTGGTGGGTACGCCAGTCGTCCAGGTAGCGCACCCGTATACCGGCCTTGGCGTACGCCTTGGTCACCGCCTCGGCGACGATGTCCTTGCCGCCCACGACCGGGCCCCACTGCCTGGGCGCGAGGTACGTGGTGGGGGTCAGCACGACGCCGTTGACGGCACCGGGGTAGTAGGCGCCGACCTCACGGTTCTCCGCCGGCGCGGCACGCTGCCCGGGGAAGCCGCCGAAGCCGCTGTCGTACATCGCCGGGATCTTCACGATCTCGGCGTCCGTGACGCCGGTCTCGCGCTTCAGCAGCGCCAGGTTGTCCTTGATCTTCCGGGCCGCGAAGGCGTTGTCCTTGAGCAACTGCCGGTCGGACAGGGCCTGGCCGATCGTGGGGATGCGGCCCTCGACGTAGGAACGCGGAATGGAGAACGCCTTCGTGCGGCCGTGCCCGGCGCGCTGCGCCTTGCGGAGCAGGGCGAGCCCGCCCTCCGGATCGGCGACACCGATCTTCCAGCCGCGTGGGGTGTCGGCGGGCAGGAACTGCACGAACTCGTCCACATGGCCGATGCCGAGCCAGCCGGTGTCGAGCGCCAGCGGGTCCTGCGCCTGCTGGGCCTTGAGGAAGGCCGTGTGAGCGGGCAGCCGGGAGCCGTGCCGGCCGGTGATGATCCGGCCTGCCGGGTAGGACTTGCCGTGGTGGGTGTACGGCGGGATGGTCTCCAGGTTGCCCGTGGAGTTGATCTGGTCGTACGTCCCCTTGTTGATCTGCGCGACGCCGACGCCGGGTCCGTGCAGCTCGAAGACCTGCTTGCCGGCGTCACGGTCCATCTGTGCGGAGCGGATCATCATCCGCAGGACGCGCGGCTTGCCACCGGGACCGGGCATGCTGACGTAACCGGGCTCGATGAAGTCCTGCGCCCAGATGTCCGAGCCGTCCTTGAACTTGTACGTCGGCTTGGTGATACCGGCTTTTCGCACCTCCTTGGCGAACTGCTCGGCGAACCCGCGCTGGTTGGGGTCCTGGTGGCTTCCGTTCACGACCAGCGCCTGCTCGGCACGCTGGAGGTGGTGCTGCGTCAGGACCGGGGCCGCGCGCAGCATCACCTCGTCCGTGGAGGTGCGGTCGCCGTCGGTGACGGTGAACCGGACAGTGATCCGGCCGTCCCAGTCCTCCCGTATGACGTCCCGTCCGTCCAGGCCGAGCCGGAGCCCGGCGCGCAGTTCGGCGGCGGTGACTCGGGTGCTGTCGGTCCCGTAGGTCCAGGCTTCGCCGCGCTTGAGGAACAGCCGGACCTTGGACTTGCCGGAGCCGACCAACTGGAGGCCACCGGTGACGGCATCCGAGACGTTGCCGACCGGGACCGTGCGCAGCGGCGCCAGGTATTCGGGCGTCCGTACGACGTCGCCCTGGGCGTCGTTGCAGGCCTGGAGCCGGGCGTTGGACAGCCAACGGCCGTCAGGAGTCTTCGTCTTGCAGCGCCGCTGTTTGTCACCGATGTTCGGCAGGAAGATCGCGCCCCGTTCGCTGTTCCACGTCGTCTTGCCCACGACATCGGAACCCCCGGTGACATCGACCGCACCATCACGGTTCACATCGGCACGAATGTCCGCCCGTATCCCCCCGGTGTCGCCAGCCCTGGCCACCGTCCCGGTGCCGGAGACGGCCGCCAGGGCGATCGCCAACGCTGTCACGGCCCTGGGCCTCACTCTGCTCATGCACCTACTCCTCGTCGTCTTGACCGGCACCTCCATCCCATTGCGGCGCCTTGCGGCATTCACTCCGCCGACCGGCGGGACAACCCCCGCCGACAGGGCGGACTCCGACCATCCGAAAGTGGGACCCGCGCCACCAGAGAAATCGAAGGCAACCTTTTCGCTCTCGGCGGTCACTGAGCAGTGCACCATCGGCTCGATCTTCCGAACGGACAGGTATGAAGACAGCGAGGCAGGCCGCGCGTCAGCGCAGGCAAAGACGCAGGCTTGTGCTGGGCACCACCTTGGCGGTGACCGCCGCGGGCGTTCTCGCCTACCTGGTCATGGGGCTCCCCGACCGCGAGGCGGAGGCAGGGCATGCCGCGGCCACGTCTGTCGCCACCACCAAGGTGAGAATCACCCCCACGAAGGGCACCCCGAGCGCGTCGGCGACCCCTCCCGCGACCAGCACACCGAAACCGACACGGACGCCGAAGGGCGCTGCGAAGACCGGTGCAGCACGCCCTTCGGCCACAGCCACCCCGCGGCCCCCGCGAAAGGCGCCCACCACGCCATCGTTGGCGGGGCGGATTCGGCCCAACACCCCCTACACCGGGGTCGCCACCGCCTACGAGGCCGCCGACGGAGACGGCGCCTGCCTGTTCGGCCCGAGTCCCGACCTCATGATCGCGGCCATGAACACCACGGACTACGAGACGTCCAGGGCGTGCGGCGCGTACGTGCTCGTCCGCGCGGCCAACGGCAAGTCGATCACGGTACGGATCACCAACGAATGCCCGCTGCCCTGTGCACCCGGGCAACTCGACCTCAGCCAACAGGCCTTCGCCAAGCTCGCCGATCTCAAGGTCGGCCGAATACCTGTCACCTGGCAGCTGCTGAGTCCCAGCACGTCCGACACGATCTCCATCAGGTACAAGACCGGGTCCAGTCCTTATTGGTGCGGCATCCAAGCGATCGGCCACCGCAACCCGGTCGCGCGCCTGGAAGTCCGGACCAGCGGCGGCTGGCGGCAGTTGCCCCGCACCGAATACAACTACTTCATCTCCGACAACGGCAGCGGGTGCGGCAGCTCGATCAGAGTCACGGACATCTACGGAGAACGACTGACCATCACCGGGATCGCGCTGCGGCCGAACGTCGTGCAACCGACCGGGGTTCAGTTCGCCCGGCACTGACCCCGCCGCGCACGCGTGCGTCTCTTTCACCGGAAGTCGGGGCGGCGACTGCCGATTCAGTTGGCTGTCCGTCAGGGGCCGAGGGCCGGGACCGGTCGCGACCGCGGGGAGCCCGGCGGCCGTGGTCACGTGCGAGACCATCCCACGCCGGCCGTTGTCTCACCTGGCTCGGGCCTGGGTGCCTGGGCGTTGCCGAGCTGGTCGGTGAGGCTGCGCAGCGAGTGGCGCCGGGCGGTGGCCCGGGTGACGGCGAGGACCACACACCCAAACGGCGCCCCATACAGCCGTACCGTACGGGGCGCCGGCTCCGGATGCGGGCGCGGATTCCCCTCACCGGATGCGCCGGGCGACCTGGGTCGCCCTGCCCATCAGCCATTCGAGCGGCCCCCGCTGGAAGAAGCGGAACCAGATGGTGGCTAGGACGGTGACGGACATGATGAAGCCGAGCAGGATGTACAAGGGCTGGACAGTCAGTTCCTCGGTGTCCAGGAGCCAGATGGCGACGATGTGGTAGACGTACGCCGTCAGCGACATCGAGCCGACCGCGATGACGGGCCCGGCCAGGCGGCGCAGCCGGGGGAAGGCATCCATGGCGGCCAGGCACACGGTGATCACCAGGATCGCCACACCGGTGTTGCCCACGATGGACAGGGTCGCCTCGCTGTGCGGGGAGGCGACCAGCAGCCCGGCGGGGGTGTCGCCGAAGAGGCCGACGCTGCCGGGCGATGAGGACGACATGCCCGATCCCCCTTCGGCTTCCCGAACGGCCTCGGCCGCACCGGGCAGGAGACGCAGCGCCAGCCAGGAGCCGCCGTAGCCGATGATGGCGAGGGCGACGCCGGTGAGGGCGAGGCGTGTCCGGACAGCCGTGGCGGCCAGGTCGAGGCGGGCGACAGCCATACCGGCGATGACGAACGGGACCCAGGTCAGGGCCGGATAGCCGCCGGTGAAGAACAGCGAGACGATGCCGTCGGCCTGGCCGACGGTGGGGAATGCGCGGTCGCCGACCACCGGCCTCAGCACGTACAGCAGTTGCGGGCCCACCAGGGCCCAACCCGCCGCGATCATCGCCAGCGGCTTGGCGCCCAGCCGGTACAGCGGCAGTACAAGCAGGAAGAACAGTCCGTAGAAGGCGAGGATCGGCACGACCGGGGTGCCGGTCATGGTCAGGGCGGTGCCGAGGGCCAGCAGGATCACAGCCCGGATGACGACCTTGGCGACGGCCTGGCGGCCGGCCGGCCCGGTCTTCGGTGTGCGGCGCCCGGTGATGAGGGCGACCGCGAAGCCAGCCAGGACGGCGAACAGGGCGGAGGAGCGGCCTTGTGCCAACTCCATCAGGAAGCCGATGGCACCGCCTTGGCTCGGGGCGGGGCCCACATGGACCGCGTACATGCCGAAGACGGCCAGACCGCGGGCCAGGTCCAGCCCGATCAGCCGGGCTGTGGAGGGCTGCTCGCCCTCCCGTGCTCCGGCCGTCGAAGGGGCATCGGTGACTGCATCGCGTTTCATGCCCTCCAGACTGGAAACGCCACGTGTCGGCGGTGAATCCGCCAGAGGACCCCACCACCCCCGCCGATCGGCGGCATTGGCCCCGCCCATCGGCTGGAACCGGGCTTCCGACGCCGAGCCGGGCGGTGGCGGCTCCGAGCTCCCGGCTCCGAGCGGTGACAGTCGAATCGGGCTGCCTCCGCTCAGCTGCTCAACGGCTGTTTTCGCCAGGTTGCGGGCGACAAGGGCCGGCGGGCGGGGCGTCGACGGCTCCGGCAGCAGGCTCGGAGCGCTGTGTCGGCGGGCCGCGGAGCGCTCCGAGCGAGCCGGTCAGAACGGGCAGGTGTCCATCCAGCGCGTGACCAGGGATGTGTTGTTCTTGTCGGCGTCACGTACGGGACCGCACAGGAACGGGCTGAAGCGGGTGTCGGCACGCAGCCAGAGACTGAGGAACGACACGATCCACTTGCCCTGCTTGGCCTTGTTGCCGTAGCCCGTCATCGGGCACAGATGGTCGCCCGGAACCTCGATGTAGAGCTTCTCGGCCCGGGACATGGAGTTGTACCAGGGCACCGCGTAGCTGTTGCCGTGGGCGACAGAGTCGCTTTGACAGGTCATGAAGAACGTGGGCTCGGTGACTGCGGAGAAGTTCGCGTTCGGGTAGTACGGGGCCGTGGGCACGCCCGCCCGGAAGCGCGCGTCGTCCCGGAGGGCCGCCATGACACCCCCGCCGCCCATCGAGTGACCGACCGCCCCGAGCGTGCCGTTGACCTTCCCGGATATCGGGTTACCGGGGGCGTTGCCGAGCGCGAGCAACTGGGAGCCGGCGGCGGTGATCTGGCGGCCGCGCGATGCGGGATCGTCGGTGAGGGTGTTGGTGCCGACGTTGATGACGACGAAGCCCCAGGAGGCGAGGCGGGGTGCGAGCCACTGCAGGTTCTGCTGTGTGCCCTGGTAGCCAGGCATCAGTACGACGCCCGGGTACGAGCCACTGTTCCTGGGGTACGTGACCGTGCCGGAGCCGTACCCGGTTGGCCTGGGAACGGTGTAAGTGGCGGTGGTCAGCGGCCCGTTGGCGGCCTCCAGGGAGGCAGTCGTCGGGTCCGGGACGGCGGCGGCCGCCGGCGGGGCGGCGGCGGTCAGCAGAGTCAGCGCCAAGCCGATCGTGGTCACCAGGGCGATCATTGCCGTCATGGCACGGGGTCGGGTCCGTAACTGCACGGTCGTGTTGGTCGAACGACGGGATGGATCCATTGCTTTACCTCCGGATAGCGGTGAGAGCGGTAACCGGACAGCGGGGTGCGCGAAGGGGTGCCGCGTGCGGCGGCTACCGGGACTGTTCGAAGAGCCAGTCGATGACCACGTCGTTCTCGTACGTCTGGGCCCATGCGAGGTGTGGGTTCACCGGTGTCGTTCCGGCCGTGTAGCTCGTGAACAGGACGTGACTGCGCGTGGCCCGGGCCTGCCTCAGGAGCGCCCGGGACCGGGCCTCGAACTGTGCCTTCGGCAGATCGTTGGCCCACTCCCCACGGCTGACCCGAGCACCGGCGGTCTCCAGCGCGTTCATCAGTGTCCAGGTGCCGGGCTTGCCGAACCGGCCCTCGCGGTAGGGGACGACCGGATCGTCGACGGAGTGGTCGGCCCAGATCGGGATGTGCGTGATCCTGTCCATGGTGGCCGGGTCGCCCCAGCCGGCCGTGGGCAGGGCAGCCGCGAAGACCTCGGGCCGCTTCGCCAGCAGGCTGTAGATACCGCGCCCGCCCGAGGACAGGCCGACGAGATAGAGCCGGGCTGTGTCCACGTTTCGGGAGTGCTCGCTCACGAAGGTGTCGATGAGTTCGATCAGAGCGGCCTGGACCTTGGCGTCGGTCCAGTCCGTGCCGTCGGGTCCGTCCATGGGACGGGGCAGGGGGATCTGCGGAGAGAGGACGAACGCGGGGTCGCGGCGCTGTCGTTCCGGTTTGGCGAACGTGACCGCGATCCGGTTGGAAGTGAGCTGGGTCATGTTGTTGTCCGCGACTTCGCCACCGCCATGCAGGGTGACGACGAGTGGGTACCGCTTGCGCGTCTGCGGGTTCCGTACGAATCCCTCGGGCTGGTACAGCCGGAAGTCCAGTTCGAAACCCGCGGAGTCGGTGAAGGAACCGGCGGCGAAGTCGTCGACCACGGGAGTGATGACGTCGTCGTTCCGGCTCGCGAACGGGCCGGCCTTGAGCACTGGTTCGCCTTCCGGGGTGTGCACGTCCGCCACTTGTCTGACGGAGTAGGCGCGGTCGAGCGGAAGGGGGTCGGTGCCCGCGGCCCGCGCGTTGGAGTCGTTCGGGTCGAGTTCGATGATCAGGCGGTCCCCCGGCCGTCCTGGGCGAGATCGGTCGTCCACTTCGGCGGTGGTACTGGAGTAGACCCGGGTCACCGTGCGAGCCGCTGTTTGCCCGCCCACAGTGGCCTTCACCTGGAAGGCCGAGGGCGGGATCACCCCGCCGCGTAGGTCAATGCGATACGAGTACTGGAGGGCGACGGCTGTCACCAGCCAGTTGTTCCTCGGCGTCACCCGCGTGACGAGGTCCGTTCGCAGGACCGGATTGCGCCCGGAGGTCACTTGTCGTCCTTGAGATGTGGCTGTCGTGGTGTCGGCGGCCGAGGCGGTTGCCGTGCTCACGGCCGGCGCCGCGACCGCACCTGCTGTGACTGCGAGCGCCGTACGTCTGGTGATCCGTCTCATGGGTCCTCGTCTCGGTCGGTGGGGCCCCCGGACCGGGTGCCTGGTGCGTGTGGATGCGTTCGCCCTGCTCCGGACTCCTGGAAGCGGGCGGCATGTTGGAGGTCTGAGCGGCATGTGTGGTGGCTGCCGGGAGCCCGCGGCCGGCGGGGACTCCGCTCAGGCCCGGGACACCGGTCACAGGGAGAACGCACCGGTCAGCAGGGCGCCGGCGGTCATGACCAGGGTGGTGGCGAAGGCCCAGCGGAAGATGAAGCGCTGGTGTTCGCCGAGCGACACACCGCTCATGCCGACCAGGATGAACGTGGACGCGGTGAGCGGACTGAGCGGGAACCCCGTGGTCATCTGGCCGAGAATGGCAGCCCTGGCGACCTCGGCCGGGTCCGTGCCGAAGCCCTGCGCGGTCTCGGCGAGTACGGGCAGTACGCCGAAGTAGTAGGCGTCCGGAGTGAAGACCAGGCTCAGCGGCATGCCGGTGACGGCCACCGCGACGGGCAGGTGCGAGCCGAAGGAGTCGGGGACGACGGAGACGAGCGTCTCGGCCATCTCGTCGATCATCTTGGTGCCGGTGAGGATCCCGGTGAGGACGCCGGCTGCGAAGATCATCGTGGTGACCAGGACCACGCTCTTGGCGTGCTTGTCGAGCAGCGCCTGTTGCTGTTCCCAGGTGGGGTGGTTGACCAGCAGCGCGATCGCGAACCCGAGGACGAACAGCACCGGAAGCGGCATCACTTCCTGGATCAGGCAGACCACGAGGGCGATGGTGAGCAGGAGATTGAAGATGTTCAGCCAGGTCCGCCAGGTCCGCGGCAGCGGCGGGACTCGGACGGTGCCGGGCCCGTCCCCGGGAGCCCGGAGGGCCTGACGCTCCCCGTCAGCCGTCGCGGGAGTGGCGTGTCGGCTCGACTCGGGTTCCGTGGTCGCCGTGACCGTCGTCGAAGCGGCGGGTTCACGGTCGTCCCGCTCGTCCTCGCCCTCGCGCACGTCCGTGGCCGGACCCTGCGGGGGCAGCGCGGCAAGACGGTTGCGTTCCCGGCGGCCGAGCAGGTAGGAGGCCACCAGCACCCAGACGACACCGAAGCCCATCGCGGGCAGCACGGGGTTGAAGACCTCGGAACTGTCCAGCTTCAGCGCCGCCATGGCGCGTACGGTCGGGCCGCCCCAGGGGACCATGTTCATCACGCCCGCGCCCAGGCAGACCACTCCGGACAGCACCAGGGGGTTCATACCGAGTCTCTTGTAGACCGGCAGCAGTGCGGAGACGGTGATGAGGAAGGTGGAGGCGCCGTCGCCGTCCAGGGCCACGCACAGGGTGAGGACGGCCGTGGCGACGGTGATCCGCAACGGGTCGCCCTGCGCCACCCGCAACAGACCGCGGATCAGGGGGTCGAAGAGCCCGGCGTCCACCATCAGGCTGAAGTACAGGACCGCGAAGGCGATCATGATGCCGGTGGGGGCCACCTTGGACAGCCCACTGAGTATCAACTCGCCCAGATCGCCCGCGAAGCCGCCGATGAGCGCCGCCAGCACCGGAAGCAGGATCAGAGCGACCAGTACCGAGGCGCGTTTGGTCATGGTGAGCAGCAGTAAGACGGCGATCGTGGCGAAGCCCAGGGCTGCCAGCATGGCGGCGCTCGCTTTCTCGGGGACGGCCCTCGGCGGCGGTGGGCGGGGGAGGCAGGCCGAGGTGTTACGCGAGAGTTTCGGAGCACCGGCGGATCGGTGTCCAGCATCAAACCGAGATCTGTCCATGCGTTAAGCGCATCAATCCAAGCGGTGGCGCCCTATGCTCGTCGGCCATGGAGGCCACCACCTTGCGTCAACTGGCGGCGTACACGGCCGTCGCCCGGGCCGCGAGCTTCACCGCAGCCGCCGCGGAGATGCACGTGTCCCAGTCCTCACTCAGCCGCGCGGTCGCGGATCTGGAGCGACAGCTCGGCGTCCAGCTCCTGGAACGGGACACCCGTAACGTGCAGTTGACCGCGGCGGGCGTCGAGGCCCTGCGTGTCGCCGAGCAGATAGTCACCGCTCACCGGGCGGGCATGAAGGAGCTCAGGCGATACCTGCTCGGCGAGTCGGGAACGGTCGCCGTGGCCACCCTTCCCTCCGTCGCCGCGGTGCTCCTGCCGCAGGTGATCTCCGACTTCCGTGAGCGGCGGCCACAGGTGGCGGTACGACTCCTCGACGGCCTGGAGCGGTTGGTACTGGACCGGGTCCTGTCCGGCGACGCCGACTTCGCGATCACCACCGTCGGTAACCCGCCGGAGCAGTTGGAGCACCGCCCCCTGGTCAGGGACCGCTTCGTCGCGGTGCTACCGGAAGGCCACCCGCTCGCCGACCGCCACGAGATCGCCTGGGACGACCTGGCTCGTCAGCCGTTCCTGGCCGTCGGGCGCGACTCGAGCGTGCGCCGGCTCACCGACGCGGCGTTCGCCCAGATCGACGCGCACGCGGTACCAGCGGCCGAGGCGGGCAGTATCGCGACCGTGGGGGGACTGGTGACCGCCGGCCTCGGGGTGTCGGCGATGCCCGCCCTCGTGCTCCCGCTGATGGGTGCCGGACCCGTCGTCTGCCGTCCTCTGGTGGACCCCGTGGTGGACCGGCGCCTGGACATCGCGCTGCGCGCTCGGCGGACGCTCCCGACCGTGACGGAGCGGTTCCTGGAGACGCTCGAAGAGTTCCGCCTCCAGGGGCGTCCACTTCCGCCCGGAGTTTCGTGGGCTTGAGGCCGCGCACCAACCCTCCCCCATTCATGCGTTTTTCGCATTGATTGATGGCCTTCTGTTGCTCGACAGGCATTTCTCCGCTCCGGCAGTCTGAAGACAACGGCGACGGCCGCGCCGCACCAACGCGGACGACGCTGTCGGGGACCCACGCGGAATGGCAGGGCAAGGGAGCTCAGCGGTGTCGGATGACGAGCGGAACACCACCGGAAGCGGGCAGTTGCACGGGCTGAAAGTGGTCGAGTTCGCCCATGTGGTGGCCGGTCCGCTGGCAGGCTCGATGCTCGCCGACCAAGGGGCCGACGTCGTACACGTAGAACCCCCCGGCGCCGGAGACGCGGCCCGCGCCATGGGGCCCCAACGTGACGGTGTTCCCCTGTGGTTCAAGGTCGCCGGCCGCAACAAACGCTCGGTCACCCTCGATCTGCACCACGAGGCCGGCCGACTCGTCGCCCACCGGCTCGTCGCCTGGGCGGACGTCGTCATCGTCACCCTGCGCGCAGGACGCCTGCGCAGCTGGGGACTCGACTGGGACTCCGTACACCGGATCAACCCCCGAGCCGTGCTGCTGCAGATCTCCGGCTTCGGCGCCACCTCGTCGCAGGCGGACGCCCCCGGCTTCGGCAAGGTGGGTGAGGCGCGCAGCGGAGTCGTCCACCTGACCGGCTTTCCCGACGGCCCGCCCGTCCACACCGGCTTCTCGCACGGCGACGCCGTGACCGGCCTGATGGGCGCCTACGCCGTCCTCGCCGCCCTCCACCGCCGCGACCACGACCCCGGGTTCGACGGCGAGTGGATCGACCTCGCTCTCTTCGAGTCCCTGTTCCGTCTGGTCGAGTGGCAGGTCATCGTCCACGACCAGTTGGGACGAGTACCCGAACGCTCCGGCAACCAGTTGGCGGTCGCCCCGGGGGCCGTGATCAACACCTACCGCTCCCGCGACGGCGAGTGGATCACGGTGACCTCCGCGACGCTGCGCTCGGTCCGCAACATCGCCCGCCTGCTGGGACTCCCCGAGAAGGAGTTCACCACGGCTCAGCAACAGTACGACCGACGCGAACAGTTGGACGAGAACCTGCGGAACTGGGTGGCGGAGCGCGCCACCGGAGAGTGCCTGGAGGAGTTCGCCCGTGCCGAAGTCGTGGCCTCACGGGTGTTCGACGCCGCGGACATCGCCGCCGACCCCGTGTACGCCGAACGCGAAGACATCGTCACCGTCAATGACCCCGATCTCGGCCCGGTGCGTATGCAGGCGGTGATCCCGCACTTCCGGCAGCGCCCCGGGCGGGTCTGGCGGACGGGGCCCGCCCTCGGGCAGGACAACCACCTGGTCTACGGGCAGTGGCTCGGACTCAGCCCGGACGAGCTGGCCGACCTGGAGAAGAGCGATGTCATCTGAGGCGTCTTCGGAGAGCCCTGCCGAGGTCGACGCGGGAGTGGTCGACCGGCCCCCGCTGCGCTCCCTGCTCTTCGTCCCCGGCACCAGAACCGACTGGCTGCCCAAGGCCCGGGCGGCGGGCGCCGACGCGGCCGTCCTCGACCTGGAGGACGCGGTGCCGGCCTCGGGCAGGCTCGCCGCCCGTGCGCAGGTGGCCGACGCCGTCGCACGGGCCGCCGCCACGTCGGCCGAGCAGGCGGGACGGATGGCGCTGTTCGTCCGTGTCAACCCGCTGGACGACTGGGCGGGGGCCGAGGAACTGCGGGCGGTCGTAGGGCCCGGGCTCGCCGGTGTCGTCCTTCCCAAGGTCCGCTGCACCCAGGATGTGAAGCTTGCCGACCGGCTGCTGGCCTGGTGCGAACAGGACCAGGGCCTGCCGCCGGGACACATCGCCCTGGTGCCCCTGCTGGAGACGGCGCGTGGTCTGCGCGAGGCCTACGACATCGCCCAAGCCGCGTCGCGCGTCGCCTACTTGGGCGCTCTCACCGCCCCCGGCGGCGACGTGGAACGCGCCGTCGGCTACCGATGGAGCCCAGAGGGAACCGAAACGGTGGCACTGCGCTCCCGCGTTCTGCTGGACGCCAGGGCAGCCGGAGTGCCGTGCCCGGTCAGCGGATTGTGGACGCGCATCACCGACCTGCCGGGGCTACGCGCCTTCGCCGAACAGAACCGCTCCCTCGGCTACGAAGGCATGATGGCGATCCATCCCTCCCATGTCCCCGTGATCAACGAGGTGTTCTCTCCCAGCTCCGCCGAACTCGCCCGCTGCGCAGAGCTGATCGCGGCGGTCGAGGCGGCACAGCGAGAAGGGACGGGCGCCGTGACCTTCCAAGGTGAGATGGTCGACGAGGCCATGGCCCGTACGGCCCGCCTTGTTCTGGAACGACACGGGGCGCAGGTTCGCGTGGCGCGTACGAGTACGCGCCACCGCGCAGCGCGGTGATGGCCCACTGCTGCTGGGGGCTGCCGTTGTCGGTCCGCTGCACCATCGCCGCGCCGTCAAGGAACCGCTGCTGTGCCGACTGCTGTGACACTCCTGGGCCGGGTCGGCCGACGGCGGGCGGATCTGTGTATTTCCTGTGAAGGTCGGCAACCTCCCGCCCATCGCCGGCAACTGAGGGGAGATACCGGCTCGATCTTCCAGAACGGATGAGCAATGAAGAAGCAGCAGCAGGCCCCACAGCACCGCCGACGCAACCTTCGGCTGGCAGTGGGTACGCCGCTGGCGCTGACAGCCGCGGGCGTTCTCGCCTATGGCACGGTCTTCGGGACGTTCGGTGACGGCGCCCGGCCCGAGGCGGCCGCGGCACCGGTTCCCGGCGACGCGATGGCCGCTGTGGCCGCGATGCAGCCGGGCTGGAACCTGGGCAACAGTCTGGACGCCATCCCGGACGAGACCTCGTGGGGCCAGCCCCGCACCACGAAGGCCCTGCTGGACAAGGTCCGCTCCCAGGGCTTCAACAGCATCCGCGTCCCTGTGACCTGGACCGACCACCAGGGAGCGGCACCGAACTACACCATCGACGCGGCGTACTTGAAGCGGGTCAGGCAGGTGGTCGACCAGGCGCTCGACAGCGGCTTCTACGTGATCATCGACATCCACCACGACTCCTGGCAGTGGGCCGACTCGATGGCCACCGACCACGACAAGGTGCTCGCCCGCTTCAACGCCACCTGGACCCAGATCGCCGCCGCGTTCAGGAACGAGTCCGCCAAGCTGGTCTTCGAGAGCGTCAACGAGCCCCAGTTCGAGCACGCCGACGACGCGCAGAAGGCCGAACTGCTCAACGAGCTGAACAAGTCGTTCCACAGCATCGTGCGCAAGTCGGGCGGCAACAACGGCAAGCGGATGCTCATGCTGCCCACCCAGGTCTGCACACCGGACCAGCGGCTGATGAACAACCTCGCCGGCACGATCAAGTCGCTGGGCGACCCGCGACTGATCGCCACCGTGCACTACTACGGGTACTTCCCGTTCAGCGTGAACGTCGCCGGCACCACCCGCTTCGACACCACGGTTCAGAAAGACCTGAGCCAGACCTTCAAGCGGATACATGACACCTTCGTCGCCAAGAACATCCCCGTCGTCATCGGCGAGTACGGTCTGCTCGGCTACGACCACGGCCCCGGCGCCGTGGAACGCGGCGAGATGCAGAAGTACTTCGAGGCGTTCGGCCACACCGCCCGCACCAACAAGGTCACCACCGTCCTGTGGGACAACGGCGCCTTCTTCGACCGCGACAAGCTGCGGTGGAAGGACGCCGGGATGTACCGCCAGATCAAGTCGAGCTGGACCACGCGCTCGGCCACCGCTTCCACGGACAACGTCTTCGTGCCGAAGTCCGGCCGCGTCAAGGACCGTACGCTCACCCTGAACCTGAACGGAGCCACCTTCAAGGCTCTCAAGCACGGCACGACCAAGCTGGTCAACGGCAAGGACTACACCCTTGCCGGCAACCGGCTGACGCTGAAGGCGGCCGCGCTCACCCGGCTCGTCGGGGACCGTTCCCACGGGGTCAACGCGACGCTGCAGGCCGAGTTCTCCCGAGGCGTCCCCTGGCGGCTCCAGGTGATCACCCATGAAACCCCGGTGCAGTCGAACACGACCGGAACGACGAACTCATTCCGGATCCCCACGCAGCTCCGGGGTGATGAGCTGGCGACGATGGAGGCCACGTACGCGGACGGCGGCAACGCCGGCCCGACCAGCTGGACGCCCTACCAGCAGTTCAACACCGCTTTCGCACCGGACAAGGCCAAGCAGGCCATCCGCCTCACCCCCGCCTTCCTCAACGCGGTGAAGGATGACGCACGCGTCAAGCTCACCTTCCACTTCTGGAGCGGCGCCACCACGACGTACTACGTGACCAAGTCGGGAAGTACGGTGACCGGCACGACATCCTGAGCAAAGGGCCGGTGCCCGTCCGGGAGGCTCCCGGGCGGGCACCGCGCTCAGTCGGCGGGGGACGGCGCCGCGACACGTTCACTGGACGTGGCGTGCTATGCCGGTCGCCTTCGTCATCAGCCACTCCAGCGGGCCGCGGCGTATCCGGCGAAAGGCTGCCGTGCCCCTGCCGACCGGAGGGCGATACCCCGCCGGGTGGCTGGAGCTGCCACCCGACAGGCTGCCGGGACGCTCCGGAGCTTTAGGGTCGAGGCGGTAAGAGCCGGGCGGTAGGGACGAAGGTGAGGCGGAGGGCACGTGATCCGGGTAGTGGTGGTGGACGACGAGGCTCTGGTCCGGTCGGGTTTCGGGCTCATCCTGGGCGCGTCCGACGACATCGAGGTCGTCGCGACCGCGAGCGGCGGCGAAGCCGTGGAGACCGTCCGCCGGGAGCGGCCCGACGTGGTTCTGCTGGACATCCGGATGCCGGACGTCGACGGGCTCACCGTGCTGCGCGAGCTGCGGACGATGCCGGACGCTCCCGTCGTGGCGATGCTGACCACGTTCGACGCCGACGAGTACATCCTGACCGCGCTGCACTCCGGCGCCGCCGGTTTCCTGCTCAAGGACACCGAGCCGGAGCAGCTCGCCCACCTGGTGCGCACCCTGGCCGCGGGCGGCGTGGTGCTGTCCCCCAAGGCGTCGCGCACCCTGCTGCACAGCCACCCCCGCACCGAGGCCGCCGTCGACGAGGAGGCGGCCAGGGTCCGGCTGCTCACCGCGCGTGAGCGCGACGTCCTCGTCCTGGTGGCGGAGGGCCTGTCGAACGCCGACATCGGGGCGCGCATCCACCTGGGTGCCGGCACCGTGAAGGACCACGTCAGCGCTATCCTCACGAAGCTTCGCGTGACGAGCCGGGTGCAGGCCGCGCTGCTGGCGCAGCGGGCCGGACTGCTCGACGAACGCCCGCAGCCGGAGGCCAGACGATGAATCGCGCACGCGCCCTGTGGCAGCGTGTGCCCGCGCCGGTCGTCGACCTCGTCCTGGTGGCGGTGGCAGCCGTGGACGTATGGCTGATGTTGTGGGACGACACGCGTCCCGGCGTCGCGCTGGCCACGCTCGGCTGCGCCGCGTTGGCCTTCCGGCGCAGGTTCCCGCTCGGCGTCTTCCTGCTCACCCTGCCGGTCGCGCTGACGCAGCCGGTCGCCGTCGCCCCGCTCGTGGCGCTGTTCACCCTGGCCGAACGCTCCCGCAGCCGTCCTCTCCTCGCGGGGTGCGTCGCCCTGGCCGCCGTGGCGAGCAGCGTTCCGTGGCCCCTGGCCAGTTTCTCCGAGGTCGGCCGGACCATGACGCTGATCGACTTCGTGTACAGCCTGGCCACCGCTGTCGCCCCGGTCCTCTTCGGGCAACTCCTCCAGGCGCACCGGGACTTGGCGCGGCGGCTGGCGGAGATCGAGGAGGCCAGGGAGCACGAGCGGGCCCTGCACGCGCAGGCCGTGCTCGCCCGCGAACGCGCCCAGCTGGCCCGTGAGATGCACGACGTGGTCTCCCACCAGGTCAGCCTGATCGCCGTACAGGCCGGAGCCATGCAGGTCGCCGCCCAGGAACCGAACGCCAAAGAGGCCGCTCGAACGATCCGTTCCCTGAGCGTCACCACACTCGACGAACTGCGCACCATGGTCACGCTGCTGCGCGCCTCCGGCGGCCGAGCCACCGAGCTGACTCCTCAGCCCACCCTGGCCGACCTGCACAAACTCGTGGAGTCAAGCGGCACTCACGCACAGCTGAAGGGTGAACTCCCGCCCATCGTGGGCACACCGGCGCAACGGGCTCTCTACCGCACGGTCCAGGAGGCGCTGACCAACGTCCGCAAGCACGCCCCCGGCGCCGCGGCCTGCGTCGAGCTGTGGCAGGACGGCGACGACATCGGAGTGACCGTCGCCAACAGCCCGCCCACGCGTCCCTCCCTGTCCCTCCCCGGTTCGCAGCAGGGCTTGGTCGGCCTGCGGGAACGGGCCGACATCCTGCGCGGCACCCTGGAGGCGGGCCCGACCACGGAGGGCGGCTACCGGGTGCGGCTGCGGATTCCGCTCAGCGCGGACTGAGATCGCTCAGGAGGTCGTGCTGCCCATCCCGCCGCGGGACACGGCGCTCAACGGGCCGCAGCGGGCCAGGCGGCCGAAGAGCCTAGGGGACAGGCCCGGGCTAGAGGGGCGTCGACGCCGACGGCACGAAGGGTGCACCGTGTCCCGGCACGATCAGGGCCGGGCCGAGAGCCAGGACCTTCTCCCTGGCCGCCCGAAGTTGATCGCGGTCGGGCGCGAAGGGGTCGTCGGCCGGGCCCTCGGCGGTCCACCACAGATGGGTCAGGACCACCAGGCCCTCGTCCGCCGTCACCAGGGTGCTGACGTCCTCGGCGGTGTGGCCGGGAGCGGTCATGAGAGTGATCGACGAGGAGAGCCGGTATCCGTCGGCGTTCCGGTCCTCCCAGATGTCGTCCTGGTAGATGGCCATGTGGTCGTGGTAGCGGGCTTCGGGAAACAGGGCGGCGTTCAGCGTGTGGTCCGGGTGGTGGTGGCTGAAGATCACGTCGGTGACGTCCTCTGGGGCGAGTCCGTGGGGCGTCAGCGGGTCCAGGATGAGCCGGCGGTCCGCGACCATGCCGGGATCGACGATCGCGACGGTCGCACCGTCGACGAGCAGGGTGACGGTGCCGGCGACCCGCGTGTCGGCGTAGCCGGTGGTCAGGACGTGGAACGAGGCGGTCATGACGGGGCTCCTCCGGTGAGGCCTTGAGTGATGGGCGTGGGGCCGTGCGAGCCGGTCACCGGGGAAGGAGCGCCCGGAAGCCGGTGATCAGGGCGCGGAGACCGACGTCGAAGGCGAGTTCGGCGCGGCGGTGGTCGGTGGGGGTGTCGTCGAGTACGGCGGTGAGGTGGGGGGCGGTTTCGCGGGTCACGTCGGAGACCATCACCGGCGGGGCCACGAGGTCGAGGGCGGAGCCGAGGACGAAGCTCTCCATTGCGTTGATCAGGGGCATGACCTGGCTCGCGGTGAAGCCGGCGGTCAGCAGGAGTTCGGCGACCTTCTCGTACATCGCGTGCATGAAGGGTTCGGCGAGCGGGGCGGTGGCGAGCAGGGGTACCGCCCCGGGGTGCGCGGCGAAGGCCTTGCGGTAGGAGCGGGCCCATTCCTCCAGGGCCTGCTCCCAGGGCTGTGACGAGTCCCAGTCGT
Source organism: Streptomyces pseudoechinosporeus (assembly GCF_054783935.1). NCBI lineage: Bacteria > Bacillati > Actinomycetota > Actinomycetes > Kitasatosporales > Streptomycetaceae > Streptomyces > Streptomyces pseudoechinosporeus. The sequence goes on along the minus strand of NZ_BAAGPS010000080.1, from coordinate 5,085 downwards.
CGGGGCCGGTCTCCATGGCCAGCTCTTCCCGCATGAGCGAGATGATCTCGCCCCGGCCGGACACATGGTGGTAGAGCGCGGACGGGGCGACGCCGAGCTCCCTGGCCAGGGCGGAAATGGTGAGGACGCCCTGCTCGTCGGCGAGTCTCAGCGCTGCCGCGCCGATGCGTCGGCGGTCCAGCAGAGGGGTGCGCGGCCTTGGCACGAGGGCTCCTCTTCGTATGTCTCCGTTCGGCAGGCGGCACGGTCGCCTGCACGACGTCACCGGAACTTTACCGAATGACTTTCAGTAAAACTCTTCCCGGCTGCTCAAGTGACCCCTACATTACCGAAAACCGAATGGCTTTCAGTTAGGTCGTCGTACGACGGAAGGGCGTCGCCGCTATGCAGGCCGACATCGTGTTCACCGGAGGGACCGTCAGGACCGGGACCCCCGAAAGCCCGGTGCTCGACGCGCTCGCCGTCACGGGCGGCAGGATCAGTGCGCTCGGACCGGAGGCGCTCGCCGCCCGGGGCAGGGGCACCACCGTCGTCGATCTACGAGGAGGCGCGCTGCTGCCCGCGTTCGGCGACGGACACGTGCACCCGGTGATGGGCGGTCTGGGCCTGCTCGGAGCACCCGTGCGCGAGTGCACCTCCGTGGAGGGGATCGTCGAGGCCGTACGGCACTGGGCCGACGAGCATCCCGAGGCCGAGTGGATCACCGGCGACGGCTTCGACGCCTGGCTCGCCCCCGGCGGCAGGTTCGACGCCCGCCGGCTGGACGCGGCCGTCCCCGACCGGCCCGTGGTGCTGCGCACGATGGATCACCACACGGCGTGGGTGAACACCGAGGCGCTGCGCCGGGCCGGGTTCACCGCCGCCACGCCCGACCCGGACGGCGGGGAGATCGTGCGCCGGGAAGGCTCCACCGAACCGCTGGGCACCCTTCGGGAGTTCGGTGCCGTGCTGCCCGTACTTGACCTCGTACCCCAGCCGTCCCACGAAGCGCAGGTGGAGGCGCTGCGCGAGACCGCCGCTCGATTCGCCGCCTCCGGCGTGACCTGGGTGCAGGACGCCTGGGTGGAACCGCACCACGCCGATGTCTGGATCACAGCGGCGACCAGCGGCCCAGGGCTTCCCGTCCGTGCCGACCTCGGCTTCTTCCTGGGGCCTGAGCACTGGCGCGAGAACATCCTCCGGCTCGCTGCCGAGCGTGAACGTGTGGAGAGTGCCGCCCCCGGACTGCTCACGGCGCACACCGTGAAGTTCTTCGCCGACGGGGTAATCGAATCCGGTACGGCCGCCCTCCTCAAGCCGTACAGCGACTGCCCGCACTCCCACGGCATCGCCAACTGGACTCCGACGGAACTGGCGAAAGCCGTCACCGCGGTCGACGCCCTCGGCTTCCAGCCGCACATCCACGCGCTCGGCGACGGCGGCGTCCGCGTCGCCCTCGACGCCATCGAGGCCGCGACTCGCACCAACGGCCCCCGCGACCGCCGCCCGGTCATCGCCCACGCCCAGCTGATCGACCCCGCCGACCTCCCCCGCTTCGCCGAACTCGGGGTGATCGCCAATCTCCAGCCGCTGTGGGCCCAGCCCGACCGGCTGATGACCGAGCTCATCCTGCCGAAGATCGGCCCGGAACGCGGCGCGCGGCAGTACCAGATCGCCGCCCTGCTCGCCTCCGGCGCCCGCATCTCCTTCGGCAGCGACTGGCCGGTCACCGATCACGAACCACTGCGGGGCATCGCCACCGCCGTGACCCGCCAGACGCCCGAGGGAATCCCCGACGGCGGCTGGCTCCCCCAGGAGCGGATCGATACCGCGACCGCCCTGGCCGCCTACTCCGCCGGATGCGCCTACCAGGCGTTCGAGGAGAAGAAGTGGGGCGTCCTGCGCCCCGGTATGTGGGCCGACCTGGTGCATCTCGCCGCCGACCCGGTCGAGACCGCTCCACGCGACCTCGCACACCTGCCCGTCCTCGGCACCTGGCTCGCCGGACGGCGCACGTACGGCTCCCACGTCCCCTCCCCCGTTCCTGCCGCAGGGCGGTAGCCGAAAGGCGCCGTCACGGCCGGACCGCGCACCAGGTCAGTAACCCACCCGTCGACCTCACGCATCACGCGGAGACCTCCATGACCGAGCCCGACACCTCCACCGCTCCCCAACGGCCTCCAACGACCACCGGAACGGAGCCGACCGGCCAACTGCAGCGGGCCGCGCTCGGCGTCACCGACATCGTCTTCTTCGTCGTGGCGGCCGCCGCCCCGCTCACCGTGATGGCGGGTATTGCCCCGCTCGCCATCCTCTTCGGCGGCATCGGCGCCCCGGTCGCCTATCTGGCGGTCGGCGTCGTGCTGTGCCTGTTCGCGGTCGGTTTCACCGCCATGACGCCTCACATCCGCAACGCAGGCGCCTTCTACTCGTACATCGCCCGGGGCCTGGGCCGCCCTGCGGGACTGGGAGCGGCGCTGCTGGCGGTGTTCTCCTACAACGCCCTGCAGATCGGCACCTACGGCGCCTTCGGCTTCTTCGCCGCCGGCACCGCGAACGACCTCCTGGGCGTCGACCTGCCCTGGCCGGTCTACGCCTTCGCCGCGATCGCCGCGGTGTGGTTCCTCGGCTTCCGGTCGATCCACGTGGGCGCCAAGGTCCTCGGCGCCCTGCTGATCGCGGAGACCGCCATCCTGGTGCTGTTGGCCGGCGCGATCCTCGTCAAGGGCGGTGCGGACGGCCTGAGCCTGGCCTCCTTCGCCCCCTCCAACGTCTTCACCTCGCAGATGAGCGCATCGCTGGGCCTCGCCATCGCCGCCTTCATCGGCTTCGAGGCCACCGTCCTCTACCGCGAGGAGGCCCGCGATCCCGACCGCACCGTGCCCCGCGCCACCTACCTGGCCGTCGGCTTCCTCGGCCTCTTCTACACGTTCGTCGTCTGGATCATCGTCCAGGCCTTCGGCGACGACAAAGCCGTCGGGACGGCGGCACAGAACCCCGCCGAGATGTTCTTCACCGCCATGACCCGCTACGTGGGCGACTGGGCCACCGACCTCCAGCGCGTCCTGATCGTCAGCAGCCTCCTGGCCTCCCTGCTCGCCTTCCACAACGCCATCACCCGCTACGGCTACGCACTGTCCGTCGAGGGCGCCGCCCCCGCCCGCCTGGGCCGCATCCACCCCCGGCACGGCTCGCCCTGGATCTCCGGCATCGCACAGACCGTGCTGGCGGCCGTCGTCACCGCCGTCTTCGCCGTGATCGGCGCGCACCCGTACAACGAGTTCCTGCTGTGGGTGAACACCCCCGGAGTGGTCGGCATTCTCGCGCTGCAGACGCTCGCTGCCTGCGCCGTGGTCGTCTTCTTCCGCCGCAACCCCGGTGCCGGCGGGGCGGGCCGCCTGCGCACGGTCGCCGCGCCCGCGGCCGCCGCGCTCCTCCTGGCTGTGATCACAGGGCTGGTCTGCACCCGCCTCAATCTCTTCACCGGCGCCCCGCCCGCCGTCAACTGGACGCTCATCGCGCTCACTCCGGTCGTCTTCACGATCGGCGCGGTCCTCGCGGTGCGGATCGGCCGCAAGCGGCCGGAGGTCTACGCGAAGCTCGCCACCACCGACGTCGACTCCGTGTGACCGACGGTCAGGCCCCGTCGCGGGACGGCAGATCACCGCGACGGGGCCGCAGCCGCACGCCGACGTCTCGCCGCCACGCCCGGCGAGAAGTCGACGTCCCAACTCACGGGGCGCAGTGCGTCGTCGGTGCACGTCGGGCGCCCTCCGGGACCGGTGTGACGGTCACTGCGTCCGGGGCGTGATGTGACTGGCGGCGGGGGCTCAAGTGCCACCCGGCGCCTTGATGACCATCCGCGGCAAAGGCTCTCGCCGCGGGTGGCAACAAGCACCCCGAACATGCCATGTACTCGTATTCGCATGCGCCAGCACGGCGCCGGCCGAACAGACGAGGGCATCTCCGGCTCTGATGTCCTCGACCGGGGCGTGCCACCATCGAGCCGGCGTTCGCGAGCATGAGATGGCCCTTGCCTCGCGGCCCGCGGTGTGCCGTCCGGATCGTGTCGGGGTCCCGTGGCGCGGAAACCGAACTCCCGTGACGGCGCAGGCGGTGCCGTTGAGCGTGTACGAGTTCGGCGAGGTGGTATCGCCGGTGTGGGCGGCCTGGAACGCCTCCACGTGCGTCCGCGTCACCTCCACTGGATCCTCGGCCGCCCCATCCGCGTCCGGGTCCGGGTCCGGCGAATACTCCCCCAGGTACCGCGCCAACTGCGCGGCCGCCAGCAGATAGTTGTAGCGGGTGGTCTCCGGATAGTTCCCCGACCGCAGTGAGCGGTCCCAGTCCCGCAGGAACCCCGACCAGGTCGTCGACAGCCCCGCAGTGATCTTGTCCAGGTCCAGCAGCGGCATCCTCGCCGGCCTCCGAGTAAAGGCGCCGATGAGCGGCATGCTCAACCCCGAAGCCGGAAACGACCCACGCGAAAAGGGCCCTCACAGGCTCCCGCCTGCGAAGACCCTTCACACCGTCGGGACGACAGGATTTGAACCTGCGCCCCCTTGACCCCCAGCAATGTGGCCGATCATGGTTTGAAGACCTGAACAGCCACACTGCGCCGTACGGCGCAGTCAAAAACTGCATACCACCGCCTACACGGCCACCAAGGCCACCGTACGAGGACGTACTTCTCCCCGAGCCATCCGATCCGTGGCCAGACGCCCCTGACCGCCGGCGAGCCTTGGCGCGCTGGAGCGAGCGGTGCACCTGCGGTCGTGCGACGTCCAACTCCCGGACGGCTCGGGGTGCACGGCGACGATCACCCCGTACGGCACTCGCGCGGTGTCACCGACCTGGCCGCCGTGGTCGAACCGCTCACGGGCACGGACACCAGGGCGGTCGCGCCAGGTCCCAGGACGATGCTCGCCGACCGTTCCCTTCCCTGGCGGCACGTGCTGGAACGGGCAACACAGCCGGCTGCTTCAGCGTTTGAGCCGATACTGCCGATCGGCAAGCGCGGGAACGGATAGACCGTCCTGGCCAAGGAGTTGGCGGCGAGTACACCCCCGGCAGTCGCCGACTCGGCTGAGGACAACGAACCGGGCC